>NC_002937.3:2596987-2921611 GCF_000195755.1 Nitratidesulfovibrio vulgaris str. Hildenborough
CACGCCGAGGTTGATGGCAAGCGCCAGTGCAGTGGGCAGGCGGGTGGCGAAGTCGCGCACCGGCCCCTGTTCGGACGCAGGTTTGCGCAACGCGTGCACCGCCACGATGACCGTGCCGCCAAGAACCGTGTTCATGAGCAGCAGATGCAGGACGAAGGTCAGCAGAAGCAGGATTTCGAACCACCACGCCGGGCCGGGCATGGCGTCAGCCAACGGGATGAGAGAGGCGGGTTCCATGGTGCGTCCTCGCAGGAAATACGGAAGGGGAAGGCATTAACCGATACTTGTTATTTCTAGCCTAGAATAATCCCCGTGGCAACGCGAGGTGCGAAAAGAATCAACGGCACACCGCGTGTCCCAGTGGTGGCTTGCAATGCGCGCTCACGTGCAGGCTTCGCGGTGTCTACCGGCGAGCCTATCACGGCACGGTGCCATCGCCGCCACAGGGGGTACGAGGGAGAATGAAGGAGGAAGGGACGCAGACGGACAGAGTGCCCCCGCACAAGGGAACACGGGAAAAACGTCGGGCGAGGGAGGGGCAGACAGCCGACATGTGCGCAGCGGTGCCGTACCCGGGCGACGCAACCCACTGCCGCAGGGGAAGGGGGCAGCCGCAGACAGGTCGTCGAGGCTACCGTGCGAAGCGGTCGTGCGTGATGCGGTAGAGGACGTGCGGTCTCAACGGGTGGTCGTCAGGCAGGCGGGGATGGTCGAAGGGGGACTCCAGCGTCATACCCAAACGCCGCATCACGCCTTGCGACCGGGTGTTGCTGACGGCGGTGAAGGCCACGACACTGGACAGGCCAAGTTGCCCGAAGGCGAAGGAGAGACTGGCGCGGGCCGCTTCGGTGGCATAACCGCACCCCCAATAGGGACGTGCCAGCCGCCAACCGACTTCGGTACAGGGAGAGAAGGGCAGGTCTTCGGGCTGATGCAGCCCCACGAAACCCATGAACGACTTGTCCTGTGTGCGCTCGACGGCCCAGAAGCCCCACCCTTGCCGTTCCATGAGCAGCACTATCCGGTCTGCCATCGCGTCGCTTTCCTCGCGCAAGAGTGGCGCGGGGAAATACCGCATGACTTCGGGGTCGGCGTTGAGCGCTGCGAAGGGCTGCCTGTCGGAGTCAAGCCACGGCCGCAGCACAAGCCGCGTCGTATGGAGCGTCACGGGTGTCATCGTGTGTCGGCCTGAGGTCTGCTCATGGGTCGCGCCCGCACGGGGCGGTCAGTCTTCGCTGGAGGTATCGCCAAGGTCGAGCACGTGTCTGCCCAGGACATAGTGCATGAGACGGGGGCGCTGGGCCGATTCCTCCAGCGCGGCGATGATACGCTGGATGCGACGCGATGAACGCAGCACGCCGTCGATGTACTCGGTGAGCATGAGCGTATCGAGGCGGGTGAGTTTCTCCTGCAACCTGTCGGCATGGGCGCGGGCAGGGGCGTCTTCGGGCAGCAGGTCACGCAGGGCCTGCATCTCCGTCGTGGCGTCCTCCCACTCGTCGTGCATGTCGTCGAGGAGTTCGGCGCAGAGTTCACCGTAGTTGCGCAGGATGGCGAGGGCGTTGTTGCCGTGGTGAGCGACGGCACCTGCCGCCTTTTCCAGCGCGTCACGGGCCACGGCGAGGCGACGCCCCGTGGTGAGGGCCACGATGCGGGCGCACTTCGCGAGAAAACGTGCGTCGTAGCCGTCGAACCCGCCCTCCTGTTCGGAATACAGGAGCACGAGCCCGAAGGGGGCCTTGTCCTTGCGCTCGCGCAGCACGAAGGCAAGCCGTGAGCGACACCCTGCCTTGTAGGCCATGCAGTCGAACGACTCGCCACCACGGTCCATGCCGCGCAGGTCGTTGGAGACGACGTGTCGCGTCCCGTCGCAGACTGCACGCATGACAGGATGCCCGGCAAGCCCCTCCTCGAGGATGGGCGAGAAGATGGGTACGGCGCCGCCATCGGGCCTGTCGGAGGCCACAACCCGCCAGTCTCCGTCCGCATCGCGCAGGCGGCACACGAAGAGGTCTGCCCCGAAAAAGCGGACGAGGGTCTGGGCACTCTGCCGCAACGCCTCTTCGGGCGGCACCATCTCCTCAGCGACGCCAAGCAGTTCGTTGGTGACGCGAATGAGCGGTTCCATATCATGACGCATGGCCGCCACGTCGCCCAGAAGCCCCAGAAGGTCGCGCCAGCCCTGTACGGGGCCCTTGCCCGCATTGGGGCGGTGCCCGCGCTTCATGGCCGTATGGACGGGAGGCAACAGGGCTATGATGGCCCTGCGAACATCTTCAGGAGCGCTCTCAAGCCAAAGCACGAATGCGTCGTGGAGCATCGTCCCGTCAGGACGGCATTCCGCACCGGTTCTGGACGAGGTTTTCACTCTGAAGGCTTCGTGTAAGGACAAGCATGCATCGTCAGCAGACATCGGTGAATCCCGGGCGAAAAGCCCATGAAAAAAAGAAAGCGCGACGTTTCAATGTTGGCAAGATGCGACAGAAGGAACCGCTACGTGTCCACCGGCTGTGAACGGACTCTCGCACTGCTCTTGCGCCACGGCATGATACCGTCATGGCGAGCGCCTCCCGACGGAGGGGTAAAAGCAAGACGATGCGCGGCTTCTGACGACATCCTGTGCAGCTTCGCGCCCGCCCCGATGCGGTCGCGCCAGCGATGCACACAGGGCACTGGACCCGTTTCGTCGCGTGCATCACCTGTCACAGAACGCAGCCATGGTCAAGCCGATGCCACGGCCCGCGTCGGCTGCGAACCTGCCGGTTGCGAACCTGCCGGTTGCGAATCTGCCGGTTGCGAATCTGCCTGCATGGCACCGACGTGCAGAGGATGTCTTCAGTCCCGCACGCCTTTGTCCGAACCACCTACAAGATAATCCTTTCCGGCACATTGTCACGACAGGAAGTATGCGGATACCGGACAGCCCCCGTCCACGGCGCGGCCACCTGATGGAACCGCCCACCGATGACCGCAACGCCTCCTCCGGGTCACAGCGGGTGCAGTCCGTCCCGCCACAGCCGTGCACTTCCGGCGTATGGCCCTGTTTCCTGCCGCACCCGTTCCGAATCCGTGCCATGCCTCGCGTACGAAGGTTGCGGCGATACTTCACCATTGCTATGGTGAATGTCTACCCGCCACTTCGGCAGCAGGAGACGCACATGGCCGCCCCCGATGATAAGTTCATGGTCGAAGGCGTAGACCTTTCCCGCACCCGCAACCGCAACGAAATACGGGTGGTCAAGGCCATCCGCACGGTCCTCGGCGAACCGCCCGTCTACACGCCTGACCCCAAAGACATACAGGACATCTACGCGCTGGCGCTCAATGCCCTGCCCCCGCGTTACGCGCAGCACGGTACCATCGTCCTGCGCGACCCGGTGCGCGACGAACAGATTCTCGAAGCCGTGCGCGACGCCTTCATCCGGGTCATGGAACACCCCAAGGCGTGACAGCCCCCCCCAACGCCCACACAAACGGCACTGTCAGCGACGTGCTCACAGTGAAACGCCGTACCCGGACCGTACAGTGACCACGCCATACCTGACGCCACAGGCGTCCTCGCCTGAAGCGGACGCTCCGTGCCCGTTCTTCCCGGGCCGACGGGGCAGGTAAAGTGACACGGGCGAACGGCTGGCTGTGGCGACGGGCTGACCATGACGACGGGGGCGCCCCGACGACCCGGCAGAGAGGCGAGCGCAACAGGGAACAACCTGTCGACACTCTAAAGCCAGACAGCGGGCCCGTCGGGTCGACGAGACGTACCAGGCGGAAAGGGCAGACCGTCCCCACCGTGGCGACGGGTGACAACGCTTGCGGACCAGACTGGCCGGGTGTACCGAACAGGCCGGATGTGCCGGACAGGGCCACACCGCAGGCGCCTGCCTGCACATCCCCTGCCCGAGGTCGCATACGGCAATGCGCAGACACCGCACGACGTCCCTCGCTTCCGACAACCATTCCCGGCGCATGACCACGCCACGACCGACAGGGACGCAGAGACACCGCCCCATGGAGAGACCATGATCACCATCGACCTGCATACCCACACAAGCCACTCCCACGGTCAGGCGACCGTGCAGGAGATGTTCGAAGCCGGTTGCGCACGCGGCCTGCTCGTACATGGATTCTCCGAGCATTCGCCTCGACCTTCGGGGTATGACTACCCCAAGGACTACCGCGACAAGCTCACCCGCAGCTTTCCCGACTATGTGGAACAGGTGCGCACCCTCGCCGCCACCTACGCCCCCGAACGCACCGTGCTGCTGGGCCTCGAGATGGACTGGCTGCCCGGGCAGGAACCCTTCATCGACGCCACCATCCACCGCTACGACTATGACTACGTCATCGGTGGCATCCACTTCCTCGGCACGTGGGGGTTCGACTACACGCCCGACGACTGGCAGGGCTTCAGCCCCGAACAGACCGCCGACATCTATGTCCGCTATTTCGAGTCGTTGCGTCGCATGGCGGCCTCGGGCATGTTCGACATCGCCGCCCACCCCGACATCATCAAGATATTCAGTGCCGCGGCGTTCCACGACTGGCTGGCGACCGACAAGGCGAAAGCCGTGGTACGCGACGCCCTTGAGACGATGCATACGGCGGGCATGGCGATGGAGATATCCTCTGCGGGATTGCGCAAGCCTTGCAAGGAAATCTACCCCTGCCCCGACATCATGCGCATGGCTGCCGACATCGGTCTGCCCGTGACCTTCGGGTCTGACGCCCACTGTGTGAACACCATCGGCTGGGGTTTCGACACACTGGCCGACTACGCAAGGGGTTTCGGGTACACCCGTAGTGTCTGGATGCGACGGGGCGAACGATTCGAGCGTCCCTTCTGAACGCCATGAAACAACTGACCGTTCCTCTGGTCGTGGCCCATCGGCTTCGCGTCACTCTCGGTGGACGCACGGCCCTCGATGGCGTCGACCTCGTGGTGCACGAAGGCGCACACCTTGCCGTGCTGGGGCCCAACGGGGCGGGCAAGTCCACGTTGCTACGCGCCCTGCGCGGCCAGATGCAGCCGGACATGCGCCACGGCGGCCGCCTGCTGTGGCGCGCCGTATCCGCCCCTGACGGGGGTGTGCCCGTATCCGGCCAGAGGCGACACGCAGGGCAGACGGACCAGACAGGGAAGGCAGGGCACGGCGGGGCACATCCCACGCCCGGACTCTCGTCGCAGACCGACGCTGGCACGTCCGCCTGGGCGGATTCCATCCATGGCGTGTCGTGGCAGGACACCATCCCCGCCTCCGGTCACGTCCACGGCATGGATGACGCGCCACTCACGGGCCGCGCCCTCGCCGCCCTCGTGTCTGCGGCCCAGCAGGAACAGCATGTCAGGCGAGGGTGGAACATCACAGGCGAAGAACTCGTACTCGGTGGCCTCTTCGACACGCCCATGCCCTACGAGGAACCGACGCCGGAACAACACGCACGTCTCGCGCCCCTCATGGCACGCCTCGACGCCCACGACCTCATGCACACCGCCGTCCCCTCGCTTTCGCAGGGGCAGCTGCGGCTGTTGCTGGTCGCCCGCGCCCTGATACGTGCCCCCCGCCTGCTGCTTCTCGACGAAGTCTGCGACGGGCTGGACGCCATGGCACGTGCACGGGTGCTCTACGCCCTGACGCAGGCCGCGGATATGGGCACGACACTGGTCGTGGCCGCCCACCGTGCCGTCGACCTGCCAGAATGCGTCGTCGACGGCATACGGCTTCACGCCGGACGCATCGTGGCGCGTGGTCCTGCGACGTCGCTGCTTGCATCGGAAGAGACCCACGCAACGCCCCCTCCGGGCATCGACGCTGGAACCCCGCCTCACCCCGACACCGACACCGAAGAATGCTCCGGGCAATCCGCAGAGACATCACCACGTAAGGTCGGCACTCCGGATACGGCACACCCTGCCCCCCCCGACCGTCATGCAGGTACACGGCCCGGTGCGCGGCAAGGCGGCGGGCATGACGACCGGTCAGACGTCCTTCCAGATGAAGAGCACGACGGCGGACAGGACGACATCCTCGTGCTGGTGTCGAACGCCACCGTCTTCGTGGAACGAACCCCCGTGCTGCACAACGTGGACTGGACCATCCGCCGGGGCGAGCAGTGGCTGGTGGCCGGGCCCAACGGGGCGGGCAAGTCGACGCTCCTGCGCCTGCTGGCGGGCGAGGAGTTCGCTGCAGCGGGTGGCGATGTCCGCCTCATGCCCCGGACGTGCGGCGAGGCGGCCCGTGGACTCATGGCCTTGCGCCGTCATGTTTCCATCGTATCCGACAGGTTGCAGGCCACCTACGCCTACGATGTCAGCGTGGAGGATTGTGTCCTCTCAGGTGTCGAAGGCACCATCGGCCTCTACGAACAGCCTTCTCCCGAAGAACACGACAGGGCCATGTACTGGATGGACATCCTCGGCATCACGCATCTGGCTGGCAGACACATCCGCAGCCTTTCGACAGGGCAGGCTCGCCGTGTGTTCCTTGCGCGTGCCCTGACTGGGTCTCCGGTGCTGCTTCTGCTCGATGAACCGTGTTCCGGCCTTGACGACGCAAACCGCCACGCCCTGCTGCAAACCCTTGGCACACTTACCCGCCACGGGGTGCACCTCGTACTGGTAACACATCATGAGGCCGACATCATCCCGGAGACGACACACCGGCTGCAACTCGAAGCGGGGCGCGTCGTGCACGCCGGGCCATGGAACCCGCTCAACGGCGGAGGCATCGCCGGGGGTGAAAGAGCATGAACATCGCCACGCGTTGCGGCTTCACCTCGCCACGCCCCGAAAGGCGCGCTGTCACCGGCAAGAGACCCCGTCGAAGGAACAGGCCATGAACGCCACGCGACCGCCCTCTGCTATCCATGATGGCGAGACACAGCAGACCGCCGATTGCGCTACGACCGGGGTGGCGGGACGGATAGGGGCGGCTGGACTGGCGAAGGTGAAGGCGTTGACCGCAACGCTTGAAGCTACAGGGGCGACACCCGATGCCACACTCACGAATCATCGCCACACCAGCGACATCGACGACACCCCGCACCACCTGATGCGAAGGGGCATGCCCTTCTCCCGCTGCATCCAGATAGCCGGAGTGCACGACGCGGATGAAGCCTGCCTTCTGGCACGTTGCGGCGTCCATGCCGTGGGGCTGCCCTTGCGACTGCCCGTCAACGCCGAAGACATTGACGAGGCAGCCGCCGCACGGCTAGTGGCAGGGCTTCCCCCCGTCATCACCCCGGTCGCCATCACCTACATGGACGACGCGGACGAAGCCGACGCCTTCTGCACCATGCTGGGCGTAGGTCACCTGCAACTGCACGGGGCCATCCGGGTCGATGAAATGGCGCGGCTACGCAGGCTGCGCCCCGACCTCTTCATCATCAAGAGTCTTGTGGTGCGCGAACACGGCGGGATGGACAACGGCGAGACCCTGATGGGAGATGTTCAGGCGTTCGCCCCCCATGTCGATGCCTTCATCACCGACACCTTCGCCCCGGAGACCGGGGCAAGCGGGGCCACGGGCAAGACGCACGACTGGGCCGTAAGTGCTGCGCTGGTGCGTCTTTCACCACGCCCAGTCATCCTTGCCGGAGGGTTGCACCCCGGCAACGTGCGCGAAGCCGTTCGGCGGGTATGCCCAGCCGGAGTGGACGCGCATACGGGCGTGGAAGGCCCCGACGGGCGCAAGGACGAAGGCCTCGTGAGGCGCTTCGTGGCCGAGGCGCTGGCAGGCTTCGCCCTCATGGCAACTCCCTGAACTTGCAAGCGGCCCGCCTTTCGGCTATTGCTTGCAGACGGCTTGAGAATTCCTGAACAAACAGGGCCAGGAGGCGGTCATGGATTTCGTTTTCTTCTTTGCCGGCATTGCCGCTGTCACCGTCGCGCTGCTGTACCTCAAGTACTCCAGCTAGACGCGACTGCGGTGCGCACGCACCTTTCGGCACTCTGAACGGACGGGGCAACCTGTCCGTTCCGTTTTCTTCCGCACCTGCCCTTCATCGACAGCGGCATGGCCACCATTCCCTGTGCACCCGGTACACTTTCCCTGTCTCCCCCGCATCCCTGACGCAATGCCCCGCCAACGCACGTTCGCTGCCTCTCCATGCCCTTTCTGGCACCATTTCCCCGTGCATCCACGCAAAGGTAACAAGCCAGTCCACCCACCGCAGAACCTTGACGCCCCTCCACCCCGGCAGTACAGGAGTTGCGCCGCATTCGCGGTGTTCGCCCTCTCTCCCCTCCCCTCACCTGCCTTACGGAGAACGCATGTTCCGACTTCTCTCACCGTCACGGTGCCGCCTTGCCATACAGGCGGGTTTCGCTCTCTTCCTTGTCTGGGTCGCCGTCCGCTTTCACGAACATGTGTCGTGGGTCATGGGTCAGGCGTCGGCCTACACGCCCAAACCCGGTGCCGTGGAGGGATTTCTGCCCATCGCGGCCTTCATGTCCTTCAAGCGTCTTCTCGTCACCGGCGAGTACGACCCCGTGCATCCCGCAGGGCTGACCATCTTCATCGCCATCATGCTCATGGCATGGTTGCTGCGCAAAGGCTTCTGCGGCCAACTGTGCCCCGTGGGGCTTGCCTCGTCGCTTCTCGAAAAGGCGGGGCGACGGCTTGGAATACGCCGCCAGCCGGGGCCTCGTCTCGCACGGGTTCTCACCCTGCCCAAGTACATCGTGCTGGGCGGCTTCGTGTGGTTCATCGGAGTGCGCATGGGTGCGGGCGAAATCGAAGCCTTCATGTTCGCCCCGTATAACTTCGTCGCCGATACCAAGATGCTGCACTTCTTCATGTCCCCCTCCACGACGACCCTTGTCGTGGTCGCTCTTCTCGCAGCCGGGTCGCTGGTGATGCCCTTTCTCTGGTGCCGCATGCTCTGCCCCTATGGCGCCCTGCTGGGCCTTATGGCCAAGGTCGGCCCTACCGCAGTCACCCGTGATGCGGCATCGTGCGTCGGGTGCGGCCAATGTGCCCGCGCCTGCCCTGCGGGTCTGCCAGTCAACACCTCGACGCGCGTGAACGCCGCCGAATGCATGGGCTGCACCGAGTGCGTGGGGGCGTGTCCAGTCACGGGATGCCTGAACATCCGCACCCTGCGCTGGCGGCTTCCGTACTGGGCCATCGGAGCGGGCTGTCTCGCCCTGCTGGTGGCGTTGCGCCTTGTGGCCGGGCACTATGGCCTATGGGACGCGAACACCCCGCCGGAGATGCTTCGCCGATTCCACATGATGGTCTTCGGCATGGGCGACTAGCCGTGCGCCCCCCCTCATGAAGCCCCGGCACATGCCGTGGCAATGCACACCAAAGGCTAGTGCCGCAACGGATTCCAGACAGGAACCTTCGTGTTTCACTTGCCTTTTTGAGCGGCGGCATTAGAGTATCCCTGTCCGGCCCGAACCCAAGGCTCGCGACCGAACCCCAACAAGGAGACCCCTGCCGTGACGAGTCAGATCAAGACCGCCATGCTACTGGCCCTGCTATCCGCCATGATCATCCTCCTCGGAGGGGCCATGGGCGGCAAGACGGGCATAGTCATCGCCTTCGGCCTCGCCCTTGTCATGAACGTGGGCAGCTACTGGTATTCCGACAAGATCGTCCTTTCCATGTACCGTGCGCAAGAGGTGTCGCCCGCAGACGCCCCCATGCTGCACGCCATGGTGGATGAACTGGCGGCCAAGGCGGGCATCCCCAAACCCCGCGTGTGCATCATCCCCGAAGAGGCTCCCAACGCCTTCGCCACCGGGCGCGACCCGGCACACGGCGTCGTAGCCGTCACGCAGGGCATCATGCGCATTCTCTCGCCTGAAGAGCTGAAGGGGGTTCTGGCCCACGAAATAGGCCACATCGCCAACCGCGACATCCTCATCCAGACCGTCGCCAGCGTCATGGCATCCGCCATCGTATCCATCGCCAACATGATGCAGTGGGCAGCCATCTTCGGCTTCGGGCGCTCCGACGACGAAGAGGGCGGCACCAACCCGCTTGTGGCCATCCTGCTTGCCATCGTCGCACCCATCGCGGCGTCGCTCATCCAGTTCGCCATCTCGCGTTCGCGCGAATACCTCGCCGACGACGCAGGCGCGCAGTATGCGGGCAACCCGCTCTATCTCGCCAACGCCCTGCAGAAACTCGACGCATGGAGCAAGCGCATTCCCATGCAGTCCGCCAACATGGCTACCGAGAGCATGTTCATCGTCAGCCCTCTCACCGGGGGCGGAATAAGCTCGCTCTTCAGCACCCACCCGCCCATCGAGGAACGGGTCTCACGGTTGCAGGCCATGGCGGCAGGACGCCGTTAAGCCTGTCTGGCCGCAGTACGCAAAATGCACCCACCGGGCCGCCTCAGGGCGGCCCTTTTGCCTTCGGAGTCATCATGGACGACGTAAAGACATGCCCTGCACACGATGAACGCCACGGTACCGGTGCCGCCACCGATGACACCCTGCATGCCGTAGCCCCCGGAGGCACGGCGGCTGGCGAAGAAGAGATGCCGGTACACCCCGACCTTGAAGCTTTCATCGAGAGCATTCCGTGGCACCGGCATCTCGGACTGAAAGTACTGGCACTCCACCCCGGTCATGCCCGGCTGGTCATCCCCTTTCAGGCGGGCTTCACCGGCAACGCCGCCCGCGGGGCATTGCATGGCGGCATCATCGCCTCGCTGGCCGACAGTTGCGGCAACGCCGCGCTATGGACCCACTTCGGCCCTGACGACCGCATCGCCACCATCAACATCGGGGTCGACTACTTTCGTCCCGCCCCCCTTGCCGACCTCATGGCCGAGGCCGAAGTGCGGCTGCTTGGCAACCGCATCGGCAATGTGCACGTAAGACTGGCACCGTTGGCCGAGCCCTCACAGACGGTGGCGGAAGGACGCACGGTGTGCTATGTAAAGCGCATGTCGTAGGCTCGACCTGCGGCAACAAGGAGCGCAACATGCACACACGTTTCCTGCACGCCACCATATGCGCGCTGGGTCTTGCAGCCCTGCTGGCAGGCTGCGTCACCGGAGGTTCCGGTAGCCGCGCGGCTTCGGGCGACTGTCCCGGCATCTATACCATCGGCGATGCCTCATACGACTTCAAGCTGGCCATGGGCGCCAACATCATCCGTCCGGGCCGCATCCCCGCCGAAGAGGTTCCCGCCGGACTTCCCGCGACCTTCCTCGAAGACGACGGCAGCTACGGTGGTGCGCCTGTCTATTGCACTGCCGGAGAGGCCCGCGACGACATCGCCCACCTTCTGAAGGCGGGCAAACTTCCGCCTGATGTTGACTGGCAGGTCTATCAGCTTGAAGGCATCTGGAAGGACGACACCTATCCCATCAAGAAGGGTGAATACAGACTGCTGAAGCCCGCCCGCGTCCTCGATAAGGTCGAAGGCAAGTAGCACGACACAGTACGCTCTTCCGCCCTGCCAGCCCTTCCAGCTATCGCGCCGTGTCTGCTCTCGCCGCACTCTCCGCCTGGTTGTCTGGCCAAGGGCTGCCAAGGACGCAAGGGCTGTGCTCACGCTTGCACGTACGACGGCTGCAAGGGCGTTGAAGCGTGACTGCAGAGACTGGAAAACGACAGGAGCCGGGGCATGCCCCGGCTCTTTCTTGCATCATGTCAGCCTTGTGGGCTTACTTTTCGTCGGTGAAGAGATAGCGCGTATCGGGTTCCATGCGGCCTGCAAGTCCCGTGAACCCTCGCTGGGACACGTCAGCGGCGACGACCGGCGCAGCCACGTCGGACACCGCCCCCCCGAAAGCGACATCGAAGACGGACTGTGCCCGCTTCGCAAAGGCGACAAGTCGTTCGTCCCCGCCAAAGGTGGGCAAGCCCCCTGCAAACGACTCCGGCAACGGTTCGCGGTATTCAAGCACGATCTTGACCTTCCGGAATTCTTCAAGCCGTGTGAAACGACGGGCCAGCCACTTCTTCGGCCCCGTGCCGTTCTTGAGCGCAAACGCTGCAAAGGCATCGTCCGTCACATCCACCACATGGGTGGATGCTTCGAAATCGCGCCCTCCAAACTGCACCGTCCCCTTGTCCACATCACGGAGTGATGCGGAGAGGTCAAGACTCCACTGCCAGCCTTCCGGCACTTCTCCGATGATGGTGACAGCCTGTCCTGTCGAGGCTCCGGCTGCGGGTGCATAAAGCCTGTAGTAGAGGCGGGGGGCTTTGAAGCCCAGTTCAGTGTAGAGTTGGGGGGTTGCCACGCCCGACACCACAGGCGTCATGGCAGGTACCGTTATGGCAAGCGGGGGCTTCGCGCCTGAAACGAGGGCGTCTCCAGATGCGCCACGCTGCAAAGGAGCACATGCCGCCACCGACAGCAGCAGCGCACCGAGAATAATCAGAGGACGGAACATGTCGAACCTCCTGAATGGCTGATGTTACGGCGTGATGCCGTTGCCGTATTCTAGGCATTCCTGCGGAAATGACCAGTGGCTCGAAATGGATTGTGGTTGATGCGAGAGCACGAGGAAACAAGGCGATCTTCTGTAACCCGTACGGCATAAACGCAAATGCGCCACCCGAGTCTTCATATGCACGAAAACGGCGGGGCACGATGACGCCTTTTTAACGACGAGCACCCCCCGGCGCCATTCATGCTGTAGACCTAGCATGGCTGGTTCGATGACCATCATGTCCCGTAGCCTCGTGTGCGTTTCGCGATCGAAATGCATCAGGCGTGTAACAATGATGAACCCGGCACAACGTACGAGCAGCAGATGCTACGTGGAGCAAAAGAAACGAGAAAAGGCCACCCGCAAGGGTGGCCTTCCCGTAAACCGGTCCAGGACGGAGAGGCGTCATTCCGTTGATCCCGGACGCGGGGTCTATCTGTCGCGAATGGTGCACCACCGGGCCGCAAACAGCCCGTCTACCCCCTGTATGGTGCCCCGCAACGGGGACTAGTCGGCCTGCTTGCGAATGAACGTGGGCAGTTCGAACTCGTCCTCGTCGAAAATGAAATCATCCTCCCCCGGCACGTGCCCTCCATTGGAACGGCTGATGCCGGAAGGATTGCGGGTCTGTTTGCGCAGGTATGCGGGGATGTTCCTGTCTTCATCAGAGAAGTTGGACAACCCGCGCCCCGGCGCGACCTGCTGTGCCTGCTGGGGAGCCTGCTGCGGCTGCTGCGGGGCCTGCTGCGGCTGCTGACGCCCGAATTCGGCTACGGGGCCGGACTCGACACGGGCCTGCGGTGCAGGGCGCTGTGCGGCGGGTGCCGCCTGCTGCTGCGAAGGACGACGGAACTGGGCGATGTTGCCGTTCTGTGCGTTGGGTGTGACGGTGGCCGAACCACAGGCTTCGATGCCGGTGGCGATGACGGTGATGCGCATCTCATCGCCAGCCGACTCGTCGAAGACCGTACCGAAGAAGATGCGCGCCTCATCGTGTGCGGCTTCCTGAATGATGCCTGCGGCTTCGCTGACTTCGTCGATGGTGAGGTCGGGACCGCAGGTGATGTTCATGAGCACACCACGTGCACCGTCGATGGAGACGTCTTCAAGCAGCGGGCTGGTGATGGCCTTCATGGCGGCCTCGCGGGCACGCGACTCGCCACGGGCGATGCCTGCGCCCATCATGGCAAGACCCGACTCGCCCATGACGGCCTTCACGTCGGCGAAGTCGAGGTTGATGAGGCCGGGCACCATGATGAGGTCGGAGATGCCCTTGACGGCGAAGTAGAGCACTTCGTCAGCCTTCTTGAGCATTTCCACGAAGGTGGCCTTCTTGGGGGCCAGCGAAAGCAGCCTGTCGTTGGGGATGGTGATGAGGCTGTCCACATGCTCGCGGAAGTCGGCAATGCCCTGTTCCGCGGCTTCAAGGCGCTTGCGGCCTTCGAAGAAGAAGGGCTTGGTCACCACACCCACGGTGAGCGCGCCCATCTCGCGGGCGGCCTGCGCGATGACAGGGGCTGCACCGGTACCGGTGCCGCCACCCATGCCTGCGGTGACGAACACCATGTCGGCTTCACCGATGCAATCCTTGATCGCGTTCATGCTCTCGACGGCAGCGTCACGACCTATTTGCGGATTGGCACCGGCGCCGAGGCCCTTGGTGAGTTTTTCGCCAAGCTGTATCTTGAGTTCCGCCGAAGAACGGCCAAGGGCCTGCACGTCGGTGTTCGCGCAGATGAAGGTCACGCCCTTGAGCGTGGAGGTGATCATGTTCTGCACGGCGTTGCCGCCGCCGCCACCTACGCCTATGACCTTGATCTTGGCGGAGTTCTCGATGTCGATATCCATGAATTCCATACGCCTCTCCTTAAAGCCCCAAAGCGGTTCCTTCTGATAGACCCACGGTTTACGATATGTCGGAGAACCACTTCCGCATTCTCGACAGCACGCGGTTGAACACGTTGCCGTCGCGGATGCGGAACTTGAGCTCCAGGCCTTCCTTCTCGGCGCCGTAGCGCAGAAGGCCGACGGCCGTGGCGAACTTCGGGCTGTTCACCACGTCCTTGAGTCCACCCACGTTCCGGGGGTAGCCGATGCGGGTGGGCATGTTGAAAATCTGCTCGCCGAGTTCCTGACAGCCCTCGATGAGCGCCGTGCCACCGGTGAGCACCACACCCGAGCCGATCTGGTTCTTGAAACCGGATCGCACGAGTTCCTGATCGACGAGCGAGAGAATCTCCTCCATGCGGGGCTCGCATATCTCGGCGAGCACCTGACGGGAGAGACGACGCGGTTCGCGGCCACCCACACTGGGCACCTCGATGAGCTCGTCGTTACGCACCATCTCGGCCATGGCGCAGCCATACTTCACCTTGATCTTCTCGGCGGAGATCATGGGCGTGCGCAGACCGAAGGCGATGTCGTTGGTGAGGTTCTGCCCCCCGAGGGCGAGCACCCCTGTGTGCTTGATGGAATCGTTGGCAAACACGGCGATGTCGGTGGTGCCCCCCCCGAGGTCGACGAGAGCGACGCCAATCTCCCTCTCCTCCTCGGTGAGCACCGCCTTCGACGAGGCCAGCGCCTCAAGCACGATATCCGATACGTCGAGCCCGCTCCTGTGGCAGGAACGGACGATGTTCTGAGCCGATGTGACCGCACCGGTGACGATGTGCACCTTCACTTCGAGGCGCACACCCGCCATACCCAGAGGGTCGGCGATACCGCGCTGGTCATCCACGACATACTCCTGCGGGAGGATGTGGATGACTTCACGGTCGAGCGGGATGGCGACGGCCTTGGCGGCGTCGAGAGCGCGCTCGATGTCCTTGGGGCCGACCTCGCCGCCCTTGACGGCGATGACCCCGTGGCTGTTGAAGCCCTTGATGTGGCTTCCGGCGATGCCCGCATACACCGAGCGGATTTCGCAACCGGCCATCAGTTCGGCCTCTTCGAGGGCCTTCTTGATGGACTGCACGGTCTGCTCGATGTTGACGACGACGCCCTTGCGCAGGCCGGTGGAAGGACTCGTGCCGATGCCGACGATATCGACGCCATCCGCCGTAGCCTCGCCGACGACGGCGCATATTTTCGTGGTGCCGATATCCAGACCGACGATGAGGTCCGTTTTGGCCATTACTCTCTCCTTGCTCTACGAAAGCCTGCCCTAGCGGGATTCGGGGTCTTTGAGCACCCAGACGTTGCCGTCCGCCGCCCGCACTTCGCCTACTTCGCGCAGTTCGCCGCGTCTTCCGAGGTCGGCGAGCACCTGACAGAGTCTGTCGAGATTGCCACCAAGGTTCTCGGGGGCCACGCTGATGCGCAGACCGGGGTTGTCGAGGTAGAGTTCCACCCCTCTACCGGCACTGAGCCTGACCCATGACACCAGTGAGATGTCGACGGGCAGACGTGCCCCCTTGAACGCGGCGATCACTTCGGGCATCCGGGCGAGAAGGTCCTCGCCACCCGGCCCGACCTCCAGCGTCGGAAGAGAGGTGAACCTGCCCGGCCCCACCGGGGCGAGGATGTTGCCGTGCACGTCGGCATAGTACAACGTGCCATCGCGCAATACCCAGAAGGCTGGTTCCCGTTCCGTCACTCTTATCGCAAATCTATCGGGAAGCAAGCGTTTTACCGACACTTCCGCTATCCATGGCGAGCTTGCGAGGCGGTCTTCCACATCGGCGATGTTGAGTGCGATGCTGTTCGCCCCTTCAACGAGTCCCGCCGTGGCGAGTATTTCGTCTTTGCTTAACATCAGATTGCCCGAGATTTCAACATCTCTTATGGCAAAGTACTCATGCGTCGTCATGAATCTATAGGCATACAGAACTGCCACACTCATGAGCACAAGCAACGACCCGACGATGACCAGTCCGCTCACCCAGCGAAAAAAACTGCCGATCCCTTTTGTAGGGAGACTGCTTTTCTTCTCGCTCTTGCTCCAGCTTCTCGAATAGCTGTTGCGCGACTTCTTCTTGCCTCGTGAAAGTGCTACAGCCATGAGAGAATCTTGACCTCCAGCGTCAAATCCATCCCATGACGTCGTTTGACAATCTCTTGTGCCAGTTGAAGCAGTTCAAAGGCCTCATCACTTCTGCCTGCACCTTCATTCACGAGAAAATTGGCATGGACTTCTGAAAACGCCATACCGCCGATGCGTTTGCCACGAAGTCCCGCTTGGTCTATGAGGCGTCCGGCAGAGACACCGGGGGCGGGATTGCGGAACACGCACCCGGCGCTACGGGCAAGGACAGGCTGCGTGCTTTTTTTCTTCAGGTAGTTTGCACGCATGGCTGCCGTGATGGCGGCGCTTTCACCGCGTCGCAGCACGATGTCCGCCCCGGTCACGACAAACCAGCCATGGCAGCCCTTGAGACCGAAATGTCGGTAGGCGTACTCGATGTTCTCGTGCGGGACATCGGCAAGCCCGAAATCGGGGCTGAAGACCTCCACCGACCGCAGCACCGTGCCGAATTCACACCCGTACGACCCTGCGTTCATGGCAACGGCACCGCCCACGCTACCGGGAATGCCCGCAAGCCCTTCAAGTCCCGCAAGCCCCCACGAAGCCAGTTGCCCGAGCAATCGTGGCAGTCTGGTGGCAGCCCCGACGCGAACGACCACGCCCTCTGCTGTCTCGCCTACGATGGTGGGGGCGTCGTCCATGTCCAGCGACACGACGACGACAGGCAGTTCACCATCTGCGGCGAGGATGTTGCTGCCGCACCCCAGCATAAGCGGAGAACCGCCAAGGCACTGGAGAACACCGGGAAGGTCGTCAAGCGCATCACGCGACGTGACGCGCACCTCGGCGAGCGCCCTGCCCCCGAGCCGCAACGTCGTCCGCTCGGCTAATGACGGCCCTTCCAGCACCTTCAGCATGTCATTCCCCTGCCACGTAACGCTGGCCGATGGTGGTCACGCTGCCCGCCCCCAGGGTGAGCAGCACGTCTCCGGGGCGGAGCACACCCGGCAACGCTGCGAGAATCTCGTCGAAACTCTGGTAGTAGGTCACGTCGGTGTTGGACACCTGCCGGATGCCCTGTGCGAGGCTCTGCCCGCTCACTCCGGGGATGGGCTTCTCCGAAGCCGGATAGATCTCCGTAAGGAGCAGTTTGTCCACCGGTTCGAAGACCTTGCAGAACTCACCGAAGAGCGCCTGCGTGCGACTGAAGCGGTGGGGCTGGAACACGACCACCAGACGCCTGTCCGGGTACACGGAACGTGCCGTGGCAAGGGTCGCGGCGATCTCCACCGGATGGTGCCCGTAGTCGTCCACCACCGTGACGCCGTCGCGTTCGCCCCGACGTTCGAACCGTCTGCCCACGCCGCCGAAACGGGCGAGCCCTTCGATGCAATGCTCGGGGCTGATGCCCGCTTCGAGCGCGACACCGATGGCAGCGAGCGCATTCAGGATGTTGTGACGCCCCGGCTGCCCGAGATGTACCTCACCCAGACGTCCGCCACGAAGGAACACGGTGAAGACGCTCGTCTCGGCGCAACTCGTCACCTCGGCGCGAAGAGCGTTGTCCTTGCCGAAACCGTAGGTGACAACGCGGCGCTTCACCTGTGGCAGCAGGCGGCGCACACCGGGGTCGTCGCCGCAGACCACGTTGGCGCCATAGAAGGGCACCTTGTTCATGAAGGTGACGAAGGCCTCGTCTATCTCCTTCTGCCCGGCATAGAAATCCACATGGTCCATGTCGACGTTGGTGACGACGTTGACGATGGGGAAGAGGCACAGGAACGAACCGTCGGATTCATCGGCTTCGGCGATGAGGTATTCGCCTTCACCGAGGCGGGCGTTGGCACCATAGGCATTGAGCCGACCGCCGATGATGACGGTGGGGTCTTTGCCCGCCACGTCGAAGATGGCGGCGGTAAGCGACGTGGTGGTGGTCTTGCCGTGCGTACCGGCGATGGCGATGCCGGTGCGCAGCCTCATGAGCTCAGCGAGCATCTCGGCACGTGGGATGATGGGGATGCCCTTCTCGACGGCGGCGAGCACTTCCGGGTTGTCGTCACGCACAGCGGTCGACTTCACCAGCACCTCTGCATCGCTGACATTGCCGGCACCGTGCCCGATGAATATCTCGGCACCGATCTTGCGCAAGCGGCGCACCACGGCGCTGTCCGACATGTCGGACCCGTGCACGGCGTACCCGAGGTTGAGCAGCACTTCAGCGATGCCGCTCATGCCCGAACCGCCGATGCCCACCATATGTATCGTTCTGACCTTGTTCTTCATCCTATCCTCGTCACCGCGCCCGCGGCGTGGTCTTCAGCAGTTCGACGAGCCCGTCGACCACGGCGGCTGCCGCATCCGGGCGCCCCTGCGCCCGCGCCGACACCGCCATACGATTCAACCGGGCCCTGTCCGACAGGAGACCGACGAGCAATGCAGGCACGTCGGTCATGGAAATATCCTTCTGTTCCAGCAGCACCGCGGCACCGCGTGAAACGAGCCATCTGGCGTTATGCGTCTGGTGGTCGTGCGTGGCGAAGGGATAGGGCACCAGCACGGCGGGCTTGCCCGCCACGGCGAGTTCCGCCACGGATGTGGCCCCTGCGCGACACAGCACGAGGTCGGCCCATGCGTAGGCCGAGGCCACGTCATCGATGAACGCCTCGACGCGTCCCTCGCCGTGCCCCGTCTCTGCATAGGCCTTGCGGATGCGCTCCCAGTCCGCAGCGCCCGTCTGGTGCCACACCTCCACGCCCGCCTCGGCGAGTGCAGGCAGCGAAGAGACCACCGCGTCGTTGATGGCGCGGGCACCGAGGCTGCCTCCCATGACCAGAAGACGCCGCACATGGTCGGGGCGAGGGTCGGAACGCTCGGCACCGCACGCGACGATGGAAGCACGCACAGGATTGCCAGCAAGACACGTCTTCTGCGGCGGAAAGGCTCCGAGCGTATCGGGCAACGACAGGAAAACGCGCGGGACGACCCGCGAAAGCACCCTGTTCGTCAGCCCCGGCACGGAATTCTGCTCGTGAATGGCCGCAGGGCGGCCGCGCAGACGGGCCGCAAGAACGCCGGCAAAAGCGGCATAGCCACCGAACCCGAGCACGATGTCGGGGTCGAAACGCCCCATGACCGCATACGCCCGCGCGATACCGGCCGCCATGCCGAAGGCAGCGCCGATGGCACGGACGCCGCGCCCGAGCACACCACGCACGGGCAGACCGACGAAGTCGAGACCGGCACGCGCCGCGAGGTCTGCCTCGGGCCCGTAGAGTCCGCCCATGAAGAGCACGGAACACTCGGGATAGCGGGCCCGTATCTCTTCCGCCACGGCCAGTGCAGGAAAGATATGGCCCCCGGTGCCGCCCGTGGTCAGGATGACGCGCCGCATGGCCTACCTCGCCGTCCTTGAAAAATTGAGCAGCAGCCCCACGCAAATCAGCGATGAGAGCATGCTACTGCCGCCGTAGCTCAAGAACGGCATGGGGACACCCTTCGGGGGTGCCACGCCCATGACCACGGCGAGGTTCAGCACGGCACC
Source organism: Nitratidesulfovibrio vulgaris str. Hildenborough (assembly GCF_000195755.1). Lineage (NCBI taxonomy): Bacteria > Pseudomonadati > Thermodesulfobacteriota > Desulfovibrionia > Desulfovibrionales > Desulfovibrionaceae > Nitratidesulfovibrio > Nitratidesulfovibrio vulgaris. The sequence goes on from NC_002937.3 coordinate 2,616,895, forward strand.
CAGCAACAGCACCATGGTCACGCCGAAGGCGGTGAACCTGTCGCGCAGGTCGTGCTGACCGAGAATGATCTTGAAGCTGCGCCAGAACAGCAGGGCGAAGAGCGTCATCACGATGGTGACTCCGATGAGCCCGAGTTCCTCGCCAAGCACCGCCATGATGAAGTCGTTATGCGCTTCCGGCAGGTAGAAGAGCTTCTGGCGGCTGGCGCCTATGCCAACCCCGGTGAAGCCTCCCGACCCGAAGGCATAGAGCGACTGCACAAGCTGGTAGCCGGTATCCTGTGCATCCTTGAACGGGTCGATGAAGGCGAGCAGACGCCGGAAACGGTACGGCGAATGTACGATGAGCGCCCACGCGCCCATGATGGCGAAAGCCAGCGAGACGAACAGGTAGATGAAACGGGTGCCGCCCACGAGGCACATGAAGAAGAGAATCATGGCCAGAACCGCCGCCCCGCCGAAATCGGGCTGCAACAGCAGCAGCAGGCACAGCAGCCCTGTCACCGCGTAGGGCGGTATCACGCCGCGGCTGAAGGTCTTGATGATCTCCTGCTTGGTGCTCATGAAATAGGCAAGGTACATGGCAAGGGCGATCTTCGAGAACTCCATGGGCTGCAACGCCACGGGGCCGAGGGGTATCCACCGCCGCGCGCCGTTGATCTTGGCACCCACGGGAGTGAGCGTGAGCAGCAACAGGGCGATGACGCCGAAGAGCGCCGGGTACTGCAACTTGTAGAGCATATGGCGCGGCATGAGCGCCGCCACCCACATGGTGATGCCGCCGCCAGCGGCGAAGACGAGCTGTTTCTTGAAGAACAGGTACTTGTCGTGGTTGAAGCGCTCGGCCACGATGCCGCTGGCGCTGAGCACCATCATGAGTCCGATGCCGAGCAACAGCAGCACGATGCCGAAAAGCCACCAGTCCACAGGGCCGGTGGGGCCTTCAGCGCGGGACAGCACCTGTCCCAGCGGGCTCTTGCGCGTCATCCTGTTCATGCAAGCGACTCCACTGCGGCACGGAAGACGTCGCCCCTGTGCCCGTAGTTGCGGAAAAGGTCGAAACTTGCGGTGGCGGGCGCCATGAGAACCACCTCGCCCTGCCTGGCAGCAGAGGCGGCGCGGCGCACGGCCTCTTCAAGGGTGGCGTCCCACGTCATGGGTACGACGTCCCTCCACGCGGCCTCGAACACTTCCCGGCTTGCGCCGAAGAGCATCACGGCCCTGACCCTCTCACGCACCAGCGGTATCAGCCCTTCAAGGTCCCCGCCCTTGAACTTGCCTCCGGCAAGCAGCAGCACCGGGCGGTCGAAGGCCTCCAGCGCTACACGAAGGGCCGAGACGGTGGTGCACTTCGAGTCGTTCACATAGAGCACGCCGCCACGTTCCGCGACCTGTTCCAGCCGATGGGGCATAGGCGCGAAGGTGGCGACAGCCTGAAGCGCATTCTCGAGGGTGACCCCGAATTCGCGCGCCGCCGTCCATGCCGCTTCCGCGTTGGCACGGTTGTGGGCCCCGAAGAGACGACTCTCTGCGAACCTGTCGGTAGCCCGGAACGTCACGCGCCGGGCCTTCACGCCGTATCTGTCCACCAGCGGGGCAAGCCCCTCGCCGAACACAGCAAGGTCGTCCTCGTCCTGACAACGGAAGAGTCTGAACTTGGCATCGATGTATTCCTGCATGTCGGCGTGGTAGTCGAGGTGGTTCGCCGTGATGTTGAGAAGCATGGCGACCCGTGGCCTGAAGGTCGAACAGGTCTGCAACTGGAAACTCGAAATCTCGATCACCAGCACGTCTGCCCGCTTGCCCTCAAGCACGTACTCGCACAACGGCGTGCCGATATTGCCGCCGAGGAATACCGACAGCCCCTGCGTACGCAGCATGTGGGCGCAAAGACTGACCGTGGTGGTCTTGCCACTGGTGCCGGTGACGGCGATGACGGGCTCACCCGAGAGTTCACGCCATGCGAGTTCCATCTCCGCCATGACCTCCGGGCCTCCCGTGGCTGGCAGATAGGGTCGCAATGTCGCGACAGCCACGCCGGGGCTGGGCACGACAACGGCGGCATCCGCGAAATGCGCGGCGTCATGGGCCCCGCAGACGATTTCGACACCCGCGCCGGCGGCCCACTCCGCAAAGGTGGCGGGCACGTTGGCGGCATCGCGCTCGAGTACGCGCACCCGCGCGCCCTTGGCATGAAGGAGACGCGCCGCAGCGACGCCCGAACGCCCGGTGCCGACCACCACGGCGATGTCACCCGGCCTGATACCTCTGGTCTTTTCCTTGTCGCACGTCATGACGTCTTCTCGCGGTTACCGCAGCTTGAGAACCGAAAGGGCTATGAGCCCGAGCAATGCCGAGGTTATCCAGAAACGGATGATGATCTTCGATTCCGGGATGCCCTGCAGTTCGAAATGATGGTGCAACGGGGCCATGCGGAAGATGCGCTTGCCGCCGCTGAACTTGAAGTAGCCCACTTGCAGGATGACCGAGAGCGTCTCGACCACGAAGAGGCCACCTACCACCAGCAGCAGAAGTTCCTGCTTGCACAGCACGGCGAGAAAGCCCAGCGTACCGCCAAGACTGAGCGACCCCACGTCGCCCATGAACACCTGCGCCGGATAGGCGTTGAACCACAGAAAGCCCAGACCTGCCCCGACAAGTGCGCCGCAGAACACGGCCACCTCACCGACCCCGGGCACGTAGGGCACCTGAAGGTACCCCGCTATCTGGCTGTGCCCCGCCACGTAGATGAAGATGGAGAACACGATGCCCGCCACGATGGTGGGACCGATGGCGAGTCCGTCGAGACCGTCCGTGAGATTCACGCCGTTGGATGAGCCGACCATGACCGCCACTGCGAACGGAATGTACAGCCAGCCGAGGTCGGGCGTGAGCCCCTTGAAGAAGGGAAAGGCCAGCTTCGTGGAGTAGGCAGGCAGTTGCACCAGCAGGTACATGGCAGCCACCGCCACCCCGACCTGCCACAGGAACTTGGCGCTGGCTGTCAGCCCCTTGTTGTTGCGCCTGCGCAGCTTCGTGTAGTCGTCGAGAAAGCCGATGAAGCCGAAACCCGTGAACACGAGCAGCGTCAGCCAGATATAGGGGTTGCGCAGGTCGGCCCACAGCAGCACGCTGAACGTCACCGCAAAGCCGATGAGCAGCCCGCCCATGGTGGGAGTGCCTGCCTTGGACATATGGCAGGTGACGTCTTCATGGATGAACTGGCGGCACTTGAGGCGTTGCAGCCACGCGATGAAACGCGGCCCCACAACGATGGAGACGAGCAAGGCCGTCGCCAGCGCCCACGCCGAACGGAAGGTGATGTACCTGAAGACGTTGAAGACGGTGATGTCCGAACTGAGCGGATACAGCAGATTATAGAGCATCGTGAACCTCTGCGGTGGCGAAGGCGTCACCGAAGGCGGCGCGCAGGACTTCGAGCCTGTTCCCGCGTGAACCCTTGAAAAGCACATGGGCCGATGCAAGGCCCAGCGACGCGAAACGGTCGACGAAGCTGGCGGTGTCATCGACTGCGCAGAAGAGCCCGCCATACCCGCCAAGACGCAAGCCCATGGCTACGGCTTCGGCGTTGCCGCCCTTCCAGAAGACGGCCCGCGCCCCGGTGGTGGCCAATTGCCTGCCGAGACGCTCATGCGCGTCGGCGGCCTCTTCACCGAGTTCGAGCATCTCGCCAAGTACGAAGACCAGTGGCCCGCCAGCAGCCATCTCCGTGACAGCCTCGACCATGCGGGCCGATGAGAGCGGATTGGCGTTGTAGGTGTCGTCGATGCAGACGAAGCCGCCCACCGTCGCGCAGGCGAAACGTTGGCGCGGCAGCACGGCCTCTGCCAGCCCCGCGGCAATCTCCTCGCCGGAAAGCCCGCACAGATGCGCGGCGGCGGCCACGGCTGCAACGTTCTCGGCACCGAACGCCCCACGGAAGGGCGCGACGACCTCATGGACCGAACCGTCGAGCCATACACGGTAACGCCCGCGCACGCCGCCGTCGCTCCCTGCGGCGTCGGCAACAGGCCCGTCATAGGCCGCCCGGTAGCCCACCCCACGACCCGATGCGGAAAAGAACTGCAACCTGCGGCACACGCTACGCGCCTCGCGCACGAGGTCGTCATAATCGGCGCAGACAAGCCCCGTACCGCCTTCGGCCAGATGAGCCAGCAGCCGCGACTTGTAGTAGGCCACGCCCCGGTCGCCCAGACCGGCCACATGCCCCTGCCCGACATTGAGCACCAGCCCGATGTCGGGCCGCAGCACGGCACCGAGTTCGTCCATGTCCTGCGGCTGGCTGATGCCCGCCTCCATGACCCAGAAAGACTCGTTGCCTGTGGCTTCGAGCATGGAGAGAGGCAGCCCTATCTGGTTGTTGAGATTGAGCGGATTGCGTGCCGTATCACCCCGCACGCCAAGCACCTGCGCCAGAAGTTCCTTCACGGTGGTCTTGCCTGCCGTGCCTGTGACGCCCACGACGCGGGCCTTCGACCGCATGCGATGCAGGTTGGCGAGTCTGCCGAGGGCCTTCACGCTGTCGTCGACGACCATAATGGTCACGTCGGCGGATGGGCACTCCCCGTTGAACGGGTCGCGTTCAGCGATGAGGACGCGTGCGCCCTGCCGCACCACATCGGCGGCAAAATCATGTCCGTCGAAACGCTCACCCCTGATGCAGACGAAGAGGTCGCCCGGCGCGACCTTGCGGCTGTCGGAACGCACGGCGGCGAAGGTCGCGTCGCCCTGCGCGCCGAGTATCGCCCCTGCCCCGAGGGACTCGCGCATTTCGTTCGGTGTCAGTTGCACCCAAGAATCTCCCGGATGGTCTGTTGGTCGCTGAAAGGCAGCTTGCGGTCGCCCACCTGCTGATAGTCCTCATGCCCCTTGCCTGCCACGAGAAGCGCGTCTCCGGGACGCAGCATCTCCAACGCAAGGGCGATGGCCTTGCGCCTGTCGGCCTCCGCCACGACCTCACGCGCCCCGGCAAGGCCGGGCTTCACGTCTTCCATGATGGCGAGCGGGTCTTCATGGCGGGGGTTGTCGGACGTGAGGACGGCCACGTCGGCATGTGCGGCCACGGCAGCGCCCATGAGGGGGCGTTTGGTGCGGTCGCGGTTGCCGCCGCAGCCGAAGACCGTGACGATGCGCGTGAAGCCCACATCGCGCAACGCGCGCAGCACGTTGACGAGGGCGTCCGGCGTATGGGCGTAATCGACGAAAACGTCAAGCCCCCGGTCGTTGGTGATACGCTCCAACCTGCCGGGAACTCCGGTGAAATTTTCAAGATGAACAAAATCGGCGGGCGAGAGGCCAAGCCCGAGACCCACGGCCTGAACGGCCAGCAGGTTCGAGGCGTTGTGTGCGCCCACGAGCGGAGAGTCGACCTCCCACGTGCGGCCCTCGAAGTGCATGCGCAGGTGAACGCCCGCAGTCGAGCAGCGCAGCATCTCACCATGCAGGTGCCTCGTTCCGGACACGGGCGCACCGGTGAGGGCGAAACCGACTGCACCCGGCAGGTCGGCGAGCAGACGCCGCCCCCAGGGGTCGTCGGCATTGACGGCACAATGCTTGCCGACTTCCGGCAACTCCCTGAAAAGGCGTGCCTTGGCGTTGAAGTAGGTCTCCATGTCGCCATGGTAGTCGAGGTGGTCTTGCGTGAGGTTGGTGAGCACCGCCCCGGCGAAACGTATGCCCGCGACCCGCTCCTGATCAAGCGCGTGCGACGACACTTCCATGAAGGCGACATCCACACCCGCACCCGCCATCTGGCCAAGCATCTCGTGTAGTTGCAGACAGTCTGGAGTGGTCAGCGGGGCGGCCTCGACATGCCCGGGCCACCGGTAACTTACCGTTCCGAGCACGCCGCACCGGCGGCCTGCCGAGGCGAAAAGATGTTCGAGCAGGTAGGTTATCGTCGTCTTGCCGTTCGTACCTGTCACGCCGACAACGGGAAAGGGCAACGATGCCGTGCCGTAACGCGCCTGCCCGAGCGCACCGAGCGCGGCGCGGGGGTCGTCATGCACAGCCACGGCAAAGGCGGCTTCCGGCAGGTGTTGCAGGCCGTCTGCACGGCACACGACCATGGTCGCCCCCTGCGCCACCGCCTGCGTGATGAAGGCGGCCCCGTCCACGGCGACGCCGGGAACGGCCACGAAAACGTCGCCCGGACCGACTCTGCGCGAATCGGTCCGTATCTGTGGGAGGGTCGCGGCAACGCGCCCGAGAAGGGTATCGAACGTCACTTGTTCAGGTTTCATGATCGCTCCGAAAGCCACAGTATGTATTCCTTGTCGTCCTGCCATGCGGCTCCCGGCTCGGGCGACTGCTTGACCACCGTCTGTCCCGTTCCCTTGAGGACGGGCACCCTGCCCTTCGTGGCGAACATCTCCACGGCACGGCGCACGGGCTTGCCCACCACATCCGGCACGTTGTCGGCGGTCTCGATGACACGCTCCGAGATCTCGCGCCTGACTTCCTGACGGATATCCTGCGGCGCACCCTTCTTCTGCACCTCGGCGACCTTGAGGTCGTCGGTGTCGACCGGTTCCGGCAGCAGGCCGTGGTAGGCCATTGTACGCAGGGCCACATGCTTGAACACCGGGGCCGCAACTACACCGCCGTAGGGGCTGCGCGTGGGTTCGTCGACCATGACGAAGATGAGGTAGCGCGGGCGGTCGATGGGTACGAGGCCCACGAACGAGGCAAGACGCCCCTTGCCGTAAGACCCCGAACTGTCGGCCTTCTGCGCCGTACCCGTCTTGCCGCCGATGGTGATGCCAGCGATGCGCGCACGCGTTCCGGTGCCGTCCTCCTCGACAACGTCGCGAAGCATGTCCATCACCTGCCGGGCGACCTTGTGCGAGAAGATGCGGCGCGGTTCTGCGGCCACGGCCACGCCGGGGCCCACGGGCGACGGGGACGGCACGACGTCCTGCTGCTGTGCACCGTTTTCAGGGATGAAGAGACGCAACTTCTTCAGCACGCCATCATTGGCAAGGGTGAGGTACCCCTGTGCCATCTGCAACGCGGTGACCGAAACACTCTGCCCGAACGAGGCGGTGATGAGGTCGGCTTCGCTCCAGTCACGGGGTTTGCGCAGAATGCCCTTGCTCTCTGCCACGGGCACGCCGGTACGTTCGCCGAAGCCGAGCTTGACAAGATAGTCGTGGTAACGACGCGTTCCCAGTTCCAGACCGATCTTCGCGCACCCGATGTTGCTGGAGTAGCGCATGATCTTGTTGACGGGCAGCCAGTCGTAGCTGTGGGTGTCGCGGATGTTGATGGTGCGCGTCTTCCACTTGCCCTTCTCGCAGTAGAAGAGCGTGTCGGGCGTGATGACGCCCTCCTGAAGTCCTGCGGCGACGAGGAAGGGCTTGAATGTGGAACCGGGTTCGAGCGCATCGCTCGCAAGACGGTTGCGCCAGCGGGCCGGCGTGTATTCCCTGTAGGCGTTGGGATTGAAGAAGGGGTACTGTGCCCACGCGAGGATGTCGCCACTCTGCACGTCGACCACCAGTGCGCCACCCCATTTGGCCTCGTAGGTGTCGACGGCGTCGGCAAGGGCCTCTTCGGCGAAGAACTGCACCTGCATGTCAATGGTCAGGCGCACATCGCCACCGCGGATGTCGTTGTCCGAAGAACCGGGAAGGTAGAAGCGTCTGCCTGCGGCATCCCGTTCCATGACCATGCGGGTGGATGTTCCCGCCAGCGAATCGTCCATGGCGCGTTCGACGCCCTCCAGCCCCTTGTCGTCGAGACCGACGAAGCCGAGCAGCTGTCCGGCCATCTGGCGGAAGGGGTAGATGCGTTCGTATTCCGTGGTCAGGCCCACCCCGGAAAGCTTCGCCTCGCGCACGAGGTTGGCCTTGCGGTCGTCCACCTTGCGGGCAAGCCATGCGAAACGCCGACGTTCCGAGAGGGCCGCACGCACCTGCGGCAAGGGCAGGTCGAGGCACCGCGACAGAACAGCGGCCGTGTTGTCCACATCCTGCACTTCGAGAGGATGCACATAGACCGAGCGCATCTCGACGCTACGTGCCAGCACCTGGCCGTTGCGGTCGAGGATGGAACCGCGCTGGCCCGTCACGAGTTCGGCAGCCACATGCTGCCGCCGGGCCATGCCCGCAAGCCTGTCACCTTCGATGACCTGCACGTGCCATGCGCGCATCCACAGCAGACACCAGATGACACCGAACAGCCCGGCCACTGCCTTGATGCGCAGCCTGCCCCAATCCACATTGCCAAGGCGCGACGAAAGCCCCCCGCCCATGCGGGAGGTCTTCTGGCGCGTGTTGCGCGTCTTGCGTGGTGTCTTGGCCCTCAGCATACTTCTCCGGCGGGCTACAGTCCGCCATCTCCCAGTCGACGTATCTGCCCCTGCCGCGCGTCCCTCATGCCGAGGGCAACGGCCTTGCGCCCCAGTTCATAGGGCGAGAGCAGCCTGTCACGTTCCACTTCGAGTTTGGCCTTCAGGCTTTGCCTGTCTTCAAGTTCGCCCTGCATCCGGCGCAGGTTGTAGGCCATGTCCATACGTTCGATGTTCAGCCACACCAGCGAAAGACCGATGACGAGGGAACTGAGCACGGAGAGGATGATGGCGAGAAGCCAGCCGCCCATACCCTGACGCACGGTTATACCTTCTCCGCCGCACGCAGTTTGGCGCTCGAGGCGCGCGGATTGCGGGCCAGTTCACCATCGGTCGCCGTGACCGGTCTCTTCGTGAGTATCCGCACCTCGGGGCTATGCCCGCAGACACAACGGGGCACATGCCGGGGGCAGCGGCACCCTTCCGCCCAGTGGCGCATACGATGTTTGACGATGCGGTCTTCCAGCGAATGAAAGCTTATGACCACAAGCCGACCGCCGGGGGCGAGTCGGGCGAGGATGGCATCGAGGAATCTCTCAAGTTCGCCCAGTTCGTCGTTGACGGCCATACGCAACGCCTGGAAGGTGCGCGTGGCCGGATGGTTGCGGGCCGTGGCCCGCCACTTGGCGGGATAGGCGCGCTCGACGATGGCGGCAAGTTGCAGCGTGGTGTCGATGGAACCGGTATTGCGGGCGTCGACGATGGCACGGGCGATGCGCCCCGCCATGGGCTCTTCGCCGTAGCGGGCGATGATGTCCCTGAGCACTTCGTGACGTTCACGGTTCACGAGGCGCCACGCCGATTCGTGGGCGTCGGGGTCCATACGCATGTCGAGCGGCCCGTCGGCATGGAAGCTGAAACCGCGTTCGGCGAGGTCTATCTGCATGGATGAGACGCCGATGTCGATGAGTGCACCGTCCACAGTGGGCCAGCCGAGGTCGTCGAGAGCCTCTTCGAACTCGCTGTAACGCAGGTGGTACAGATGGGTCTGCCCGGCGAAAGGCGCAAGGCGCGCCGTGGCGCGACGCAGGGCCTCGGGGTCGCGGTCGAGGCCGCACAGTTCAGTTCCCTCACCCGCCCGTTCGAGCACCGCACTGGCGTGCCCCGCCAGCCCCAGCGTCCCGTCGAGGTACCGCCCGCCCTTGCGCGGGGCGAGATACTCAAGCACCTCTTCCAGCAGCACGGGGATATGGGCAGCCCACTCGGGCGCCGTCATGTTCTCAGGATGCTCGCTCATAACCCCGCCTGCGTCAGAAGCAGAAATCTATGCCGCTTTCGGCCAGTTCTTCAGTGACGTCATCGAAGTCCTGCGCCACGATGGCGTCGAACTTCGACTGGTCCCATATCTCGAAACGGCTTCCCTGCCCGACCAGCACCACATCCTTGGTAAGTCCGGCATAGTCCATGTGCGAGCGCGAGACGCGCACCCGCCCCTGCGGGTCTGCCGTCATCTCCTCCGCGCCACCGATGACCAGCCTGCGAAAGTCGCGCATCTTGCGCGAGGGGTTCTTCAGGCGGTTGAACTTGTCTTCGAACTCGACCCAGTCCGGATACGGGTAGCCCACGACGCAACCATCGAAACTCGTCAGCACGAGCTTGCCTTCCTCCGAGCGAGATAGCAGAATATCCCTGAACTCGGGGGGCAGCATCAGCCGACCTTTGGGGTCGAGACTGCGATGAGAGCGTCCGCGAAACAGCATGGGAGCACCTTACCACGATTTACCACAATTTCCCACTTCATCTATGATAGAGCCCCGAGTGTCAATACGCTGAGAAGAGGAGTCTAGATATTATGTAGAAGTCTGGGGACAAACATCTTGACAAGACTAGACAAATTGCGGAGAGCACACACTATGCGCACAAAGATTATCGCCACCATCGGCCCCGCCTCCCGTTCGCACGAAGTCCTTTCACGCCTCGTCAATGCAGGCGTGGGCATCTTCCGCCTCAACTTCTCGCATGGCGACGCATCCATGTTCGTGGAGCTCATCGGGCTTCTGCGCGAACTGGAGCGTGAGAGCGGGCGCCCGCTCACCATCCTGCAAGACCTTTCGGGCCCGAAGATACGGATAGGCGAAATCGCCAAGGGCGCGCTCTCCGTCTCCAAGGGTGACAGGCTCCTGCTGGGGCCCGCCCCTGCCCCCGCCGACAACCGCCCCTTCATTCCCTTCGACCATCCCGCCGTACTCGCCGAGTTCGAGATCGGCGACAGGGTGGTGCTCTCCGACGGCGGGCTGCAGTTCCGTGTCGTGGACAAGGGGCCGAACGGCACCTTCGAGCTCGAGGCCAACAACAACGGCATGATCACCTCGCGCAAGGGCCTCGCCCTGCCGGGCAAGTCGGTCAAGCTCGCCGCGCTCACGGCCAAGGACCGCAAAGACCTTGCCGACGGCCTCGCCCTCGGGGTCGACGCCGTGGCGCTCTCCTACGTGCAGACCCCCGACGACATCCGCGACGCCAAGGAGATCATCCGCGCAGCGGGCCGCAACATCCCCGTCATCGCCAAGCTTGAAAGGCAGAACGCCGTGGACAGGCTCGACGAGATACTCGCCGAGACCGACATCGTCATGGTCGCCCGCGGCGACCTCGGCGTGGAGTGCCCGCTGCCCGAACTGCCCGCCATGCAGAAGCGCATCATCCGAGCCTGCAACCGTGCGGCAAAGCCCGTCATCGTGGCGACGCAGATGCTCCTCTCCATGGTCAACAGCCCCTCGCCCACACGCGCCGAGACCACAGACGTGGCCAACGCAGTGCTGGACGGTGCCGACTGCGTGATGCTCTCCGAAGAGACGGCCATGGGCAGCTTCCCGGTGGAGACCGTCAATTTCATGAAGGAAATCGCCATGAAGGCCGAAGAGCTGCACTTCGAATTGCAGCGTCTTCGTGAGCCTGACGTGGGACGCGGTTCGGCCGACTTCCTCGCCTACTCCGCCTGCCTGCTGGCTGAGAAGGCCAACGCCGATGCCATCGTCTCGCACAGCCTGAGCGGCAGTTCGGCGCGGCTCATCTCCTCGCGCAGGCCGCAGCAGCCGGTCTATGCCATCACGCCTGACCCGGCAGCCCAGCGCTGGCTCAACTTCTCGTGGGGCGTGTTCCCCGAGGGGGGCGACGAAGGCATAAGCGGACACCTTGAGCGTGCAGAGGCGTTCATCGAACGCTGCCCGGACATCCCCGATGGGGCCGACGTGGTCATCACCGCCGGACAGCCGAAGCCGGGCGACACCCCGCGCGGCACCAATCTGGTCAAGATTTACAGGAAATAGGCATGTGCGCGGTCAAAAGCCCCATCCCGGACAACATCTCCGAAGAGTACTACCAGATAAGCGCGGCGATTCTCTCGAGCTTTCCCAAGTATCGACCGCCTGTCGACCTCTTCCGTTTCCGGGACGACATCGCGCAACTCACGCCTTACAGCCGCAAGGGGCAGCGGCTTTCCAACGAACAGGTCGAAGAGGTCGCCCGCCTGTGTGACGAGGGCGACCTCTTCGTATCACGCACAGACCACCCCATCTATTCGCAGCACATCGTCAAGCAACTCGACCTCATCCTCGTCGACAGGAATCTCAAGGAAAGCGAGGTGGCTGACATCTGCCTGCGCGCCCTGGCACTCCGCTTCAGCGACTTCGCCGACCAGCCCGTGCGCCCCGTGTTCGAGACCCTCTACAAGGACATGATGGTCTTCACCGAGTATCTCTGGCAGGACAGGCACCGCATCAAGCTCTTCATGCGGCGCCTCTTCCGCGAACACACACTGGCACAGCACTCGCTCAACACCCTTGCCGTGGGCCTCTGGCTTTTCATCAACTCCATGGGTGACGGGCTCAAACGACGCGACCTCGACAGGGCCGCACTGGGCTTTTTGCTGCACGACCTCGGCATGGCGCGCATCCCCGCCTTCATCCTCTCCAAGACGACCCCGCTCAAGCCCGAAGAGCGCGACAAGATTCCCCTGCACCCCCTTTCGGGCATCAAGACGATGCACAAGCTGGGCCTTGCCTTCGACGAGATGCGACAAGCCGTACTCGAACATCATGAGCGGCTCGACGGTTCAGGCTACCCGCAGAAGCTCAAGGGCGAGCAGGTAAGCCGCATCGGCCGCATCGCCGCCGTCGCCGACTCGTTCAGCGCCATGATCGCCCAACGGCCCCACGCCCCCGCCAAGGAGCCCCTTGTCGCCGCACAGGAACTGGCAGCCGACCGCAACCGGTACGACACGCGCTACACAAGCCAGCTTCTGACCGCCTTCATGACCGGGGCGTTCTCCCGCGAAGGCGCGGCGACCACCGCCCTCGTCCTCGAAGCGCAGCCCACCCGCTCCTAGACGGCAACGGGTGTGCACCCCGCTTCCCTGTGCCCCTGCCTCCCACGATGACGCCCGTTCCCCTCAGGACGGCAAGGCACGAAAGGCGCTCACCTGCTCCGGAGTCGACACCGCCTGCCCGCACCTTTCGCAGGACACAAACGCCTCAGACAACAGAAAGGCCGCCCATGAGAGCGGCCGTCCTATTCCGTTGCCCGCGAACACGGGCACATGATGCGACTAGCTGCGACAGATGATCTCGCCGCTGATTTCGCGGAACACGTCGCTGATCATGATGGTGCCGATGACCTTTCCGGCTTCGACCACCACGGCATAGCTGCGTCCCTTCTTCACGAAGCTCTCCAGGACGAGCAGAATCGGTTCATCGGGGCCGACCACGGTCATGTCCCGGTCCATGAGGTCGGCGACGACCGACGACCCCGCCACCTTGCAGGCATTGCGGAAGATGCGGTCGAACCCGTCCTCCTCGATGCCGCGCAACGACCCGGTACGCAGCAGGTTGTCCTCCATGAAGCGCATGGTGTCCCAAATGGAGAGCGCTCCCTTGAGGTGCCCCTCGTCATCCATGACGAGGGCGCACAGGCTACCGGACCCGTCGGAAACGCATGCATTGAGCTTTCGCATGGCCTCGGCCAGCGAATCGTCCTCACGAAGGCGGGGATAGTCCTCCCGCACGATGTCCCAAGCGCGCTTTCTGAGCAGCATAAGTCCTCCTTGCGTGTCCGGTGCGGCAGGCACCGGACTACGGCGCCATGCTGGCATCGGTGACGATTCACGACATGCGAAGCCTTGTGCCGCTTCGCCCGACGGGAACGGCATCCCCCCGGCTCCATTGTCTTTGTAGCTTCACACCGTGGTGTCATGCAAGCGTATCATGCCCATCCCGCGCGAATACGGCGCACGGGCACACTACAGGGCACATGCCCCCGGCACCTGCCTTCATGACACGCGCACCGCGTCGCCCCTTCGGCAGACAGGGTACGCGGGCATCCTGCCTGAATCGCGGGCGAACCTGCTCACGGCGGAAGCAGGGCGTCCCCCCCACGGTACGTCCAGAAGACACCCGCTAATCGAAATCGGCGAACAAGGCGCCCACATGCAGCGGCCCGAGCACCACTTTCCGGTGTTCAGCCCGCAAACGTGCCTGCGCCTCCTGCAGATGGGGCGACGTGATGCCGTTGCGGATGGAGGTATGCGCCTCGATGAACGCCGCCATGGTGTCGCACACCTTCAGCACCCGCCCATCCTTGGGGTCGAAGGCATCACGATTGGCCCACCCCTGAAGCGCATCGAGGTCGACCTTGACCACCTTGCCGCCGTCGCGGATGGTCTCGTCGAACTCCGACCCCGTCTCGATGCCCAGGAAATAGCCGATGCGGTCGGCAAGCGCGCCGTGCCCCGCTTCGGTGAGAGGCCTGAAGACGCGCCTGTCCAGTTCCTGCTCTTCGTACTCGCGGATGAGTTCGGGCAGACGCTCCACTGAACGCTTCACGGGAGAGATGATGTCACGGGTGAGCAATTCGGGCAGGTCGTGGAACAGTCCCGTGAAGAAGTCGTTCTGACGGCGCGCCTTGCATGCCCCCAGCACGACGCTGAAGAAATAGCCGTAGCACGCCACGATGAACATGTGCCCCAGCACGGATGTCTCGGGAATGCGCGGCGTCTGCGACCAGCGCTTCTGAAAGCGCAGTTGCCCGCAAAGGTTGGCGAACCGCCCCACGGCATTGCTCGTGCCGCCGATGAGTTCGACGACACCGCGCACGTCGGTCAACTCGCCAAGACGCCGCTGGAATGAGCCGTCGATGTCGCCCATCTCGTCATCGAACGCATTGAACGGCTTGATGACGTTGAACTCCCAACCCGAGGCGTAGAGATGCGCGGCGTTGAGAATCCTGTCCGCCAGCGTATCGTGGTCGCGGCGTTCGAAGTAGGCGACAAGACGCTCCCACAAGCCTGCGTCAAGCGGGCTGACGATGCGCTCGAGTTCTTCAAGCACCCACTGCGTCAGCTGGCGGTAGTGCTCTTCATTCTCACGGATGCGGTAGAATACCGGTGGTTTGATGTCGGTGATGACAAGACGGTAGAAATAGTCGAAAATACCGCCCTCGACCACAGCCTCGCCAAGGGCGAGACGTTCCTCCTCGGGGAGGTGGGCACCGTTCAGTTGCAGGAGAAGCCATGCCACGATCATCTTGTGGCCCTGCTTGTCCACCTCGATAAGTTCGACGGGCCGCAGCTTGTCGTTCCACCTTTTCATGTACGAACCGGAAAAGACGAACTGGAGAAGACTCTTACGTATACCGGACATCGTGCCTCCGAGGGTCGATAAAACTTCTTGGCAATGTATGCCTTCATGGTATAAAGCTCAACAGTTTGACGAAACAAGGATACTACCCCCCGTAGTCCTGCCGGCAATCGGCGCCGGAGCCCGTTACTCTCCAGTTGACATGACGGGGGGAATTCCATAGATAGACCCTTCTTTCGAGCAGCAGAGAGGAGATACTGATGAAAACTTTCAGCCCTACGCCCGAGAACATCAACCGCGAATGGTTTGTGGTTGACGCAGAAGACAAGATTCTCGGCCGTCTCGCCACCCAGATTGCACATCGCCTGCGTGGCAAGCACAAGCCTGAATTCGCTCCGCACATGGACAACGGCGACTTCATCGTCGTGGTCAACTGCGAAAAGATCAAGGTCACCGGCAAGAAGCTGGACCAGAAGAAATACTACAACCACTCCGGTTACGTGGGCGGGCTTCGTGAAACCAGCCTCGAGAAGCTGCTCGCCAGCAAGCCGGAAGAAGTACTGCTCAAGGCCGTGCGTGGCATGCTGCCCCGCAACCGCCTTGGTCGTGCCATGCTCACCAAGCTCAAGGTCTACCGTGGCACCGAGCATCCCCATGCCGCCCAGAAGCCCACGCCCCTTGAGCTGACGTACTAATCAGGTCCGGAGATAGCCATGACCAAAGAATTCAATTACGGCACCGGCCGTCGCAAGACCGCGACCGCCCGTACCCGTCTCTACCCCGGTACCGGCGTCATCGAGATCAATGGTCGCCCCTACGAAGAGTTCTTCCCCCGCAAGACCCTCCAGATGATCATCCGTCAGCCCCTCGTGCTCACCAAGATGCTCGAGAAGTTCGACGTGAAGGTCAATGTCGCGGGCGGCGGTATCAGCGGTCAGGCCGAGGCTGTGCGCCACGGCATCTCCCGCGCCCTGCTCGAACTCGACGCCGAACTGCGCCCCGTTCTCAAGCGTGCCGGGTTCCTCACCCGTGACGCTCGCAAGAAGGAGCGCAAGAAGTACGGTCTGCGCGCCGCACGCGCCCGCTACCAGTACTCCAAGCGTTAATCCGCGCGTTTTCCCCGGATACGCAACCGGATACGCACCCCGGATACGACAGGCAGGCCCGCATTGCGGGTCTGCCTTTTCGTGTTCGTGAAGCATCGCCGTCCCTGAAGCCCCGCCCTCCTGCGTGTATGCCCTGTGCACCGCGTATCCACGCACCTCTCATGCATGAGCACCATGACAATGCGTGCGACTCCCATGCCAGCCCCACT
This sequence comes from Nitratidesulfovibrio vulgaris str. Hildenborough, assembly GCF_000195755.1. Classification (NCBI taxonomy): domain Bacteria; kingdom Pseudomonadati; phylum Thermodesulfobacteriota; class Desulfovibrionia; order Desulfovibrionales; family Desulfovibrionaceae; genus Nitratidesulfovibrio; species Nitratidesulfovibrio vulgaris. The sequence goes on from NC_002937.3 coordinate 2,633,147, forward strand.
CCGGTCATACATCCTGACCGCATGACAGATGATGGTCAGCGGAGGCACAGCTTCCCGGAGGGGGCAGGTCGACGTGAGGTCTTCATGAACCATCCACGGTACCCCATGAAGCAGCGCCGACTCGCAACGGAGACCCTGCCCGCGTACAGGCAAGCCTCGGTGCCATCGAACATCAGCCACAGCACGGATGACACGCACCACGTCAAGGGCATGGCCTCACGCGAGGCAGCATCCGTCAATCACCGTACACGCCGCCTTCACCCCCCACCCCGTCGGTTGACACGCAAGCCCCGCCCCGCATACACCAAGCAACCACCCCGAATCACGCGACAGGACATGAGAATGATGACACGACGTGAAGGCGCACGACTTTTTGAAGGATGCTGCGTAACCATCATCGGCATGGCCGGTGCAGGCAAGACGACAGTGGGAAGGGAACTTGCACGCCAGATGGACTGGGCACATGTGGACACGGACAGCCTCATCGAGGCGACGTACGGGACAGTACTCCAGAATGTGGCCGACAGCATGAGCAAGGAAGCCTTCCTCGATGTGGAAGCCGGCATCATCTGCCGCATCGGGGCGAAACGGGCTGTCCTTTCCACGGGTGGCAGCGTCGTCTACCGGGCAGAGGCCATGCGCCATCTCGCGTCACTGGGCCCGGTCGTCTATCTTGATGTCTCGCTGCCGCTCATCCTCGAACGCATCGCCCGCAACCCCGACAGGGGCCTCGCCATCGCACCGGGGCAGACCATCGAAGACCTCTACAACGAACGCAAGGCCCTGTACGAAACGTATCAGGACTTCACCTTGACCGCCGACACCCTCACGCCCGAGGAATGCGGTCGCGCCATCCTGTCATGGCTGGAGACGGCAGATGCCTAAAAGACCCGTACGCAAGCCCGGTGTATTTGCACGCCTCGAAGACCTCTACACCCGCATGGAGACCGCCTACAACGCCACGGCGGCGGCTGCGGGGCTGACCTGCACCGGGTGTGACGACAATTGTTGCCGGACGCATTTCCGTCACCACACTCGCATTGAGTGGGCCTACCTATGGAAGGGGATGCTCTCCCTCTCCCCGGAGAGGCGTGAGGCCTACCTCGAAAGGGCGAAGGACGTTGTCGCGCAGTGTGATGCCGCCCTCGCCGCCGGAGTCGTGCCGAGAGTCATGTGTCCGCTCAACGACGAAGGGCGGTGCGGTCTCTACAAGTACAGGCTCATGATCTGCCGCATGCACGGTACCCGCAACATCCTCCGCCTCCCCGATGGAAGAACGCAGGTGTTCCGCGGCTGCCATCGTTTCGACAACTGTACGGCACAGTTCGCCGATGCCGACCGTCCATCGCTTGATCGCACACCGCTCTACACCGAGCTCGCAAAGCTGGAGATGGAGCACCTCGGGCCCACAGCAGCACGACAGCAACGGGTCGACTTGACCCTCGCCGAAATGCTGGTCTATGGTCCCCCAAAGCCTTGACCCACAAGAACATCAACCCCGGAGAAGTCATGCTGCGTGCAGTCGCTCTTCTGCTTCTCTTGATGCTGGGCGGCTGTGCCCAGACGACGGCCCTCCATCTGCAGCGGGCATCCGCCCTCGCAGGTCAATCCGGCACGCTGACCATGCGCCACGCAGCCTTCGACTACACCACTGTGGCCCTCGACCATCAGGTCGGCGTCGTCGGTACGGCACGCCTCGTTCCCGCTTCCGTGCCATCGTGGGCGAAACACGTCGCGCAGTATGTCGTCTATGCCTACATCTGCGATACTTCCGGTAACGTCCTCGCATCCGGCGACATCGACTTCATCCCGCGCACCATCGAAGAATCCGGCGCACTTCCGTTCGAAATACGCATCGACACACGATTCCAACCGGGAGACAGGCCCCTGCAACTGGCCTTCGGCTACCGTATCGTCCTCCGCGAATCGTCCATGCCCGATGAGGGCCGCAGCTTCGTCGCCACTGAGGTCGCCCTGGAGGAATGATCCTGCGGCTTTTCATCTCGCCGATGCAACCTCCGGCACATCGTCGAGAATCGAGCGACATAATACTGCGACGCCGCCACGTGGTCGTGTTCTCCCTGAGTGCACCCGCGCGCCATTCCAGCGCCATGATGCCCCGTCATCATAGCCGGTTGCGCATCCCCCTCCGTCAGCCCCCCGGTCCCTGCCCAGAGTATCAGTAGACAGCTACCGTAACGTGCCAAACGGTGTCTGCCGTTTCACCGCGCCATATGCCCTTGCGCGTCTGCCCGCACTGCAGCACCCACGCCCGGCACCACGGCGGGCCTTCCGCCCATCTTCACGCCTGACCGTCTGCTCAAGGCCGACTACGCCCTGCAGCCACGTCTGCAGCCATGCCGGGTCGTCGCAAAGGACTCTGCAGCGGGCCGCCAGCATACCTGCCCCAAAAGATATCATGTGCGTTCACACCGCACACCGTTGACCGAAAAAACGCCCTGCCTGTACCATGGAAGGTATATCCGTCATCATGGAGGTAGCGCGATGCGGTCAGCAATTCGATGGGGTCTGCTCACACTGGTGCTGTTGTCTCCTGCACTAGCGGCAGCCTATGACGTACCCAAGGAAATCGAGATCAAACGTCCGGCCAAGAACAAACCCGTGGCCTCATGGGTCGGTCCCGTGAAGTTCCCGCACGGATTCCATGCCATCCACAACCCGTGCAAGGCATGCCACCACGAAGAATCCGACAAGTCCCTCGGCAGCTTTCTTCCCTGCAGCCAATGCCACAACAAGCCCGGAGATGCCGAACAGATGAGCTTCTATCGGGCCTGGCACAATGACAAGGCCTATAGCTGCATGGGGTGCCATCGCCAGAAGCGCCTTCTGAAGCAGGGTGAGCCACCCATTTCATGCACACGCGGATGTCATCCCTTGCCTACCGGGGGTGCACAATGAGCTACACGACACGCATTCCGGCAAAACTCCTTGCTCGACAGGCTGAAGACGGTCGCATGACCCGCCGCGAGTTCATGAAGTTCTGCGGCATCGTCGCCGTCGCCATGGGCATGGGCCCCGGATTCGCCCCTGCCGTCGCCGAGGCGCTTCAGGCAAAGGGGCGCCCCAGCGTGGTGTACATGCATGGCGCAGAATGCACTGGCTGCACCGAAGGTCTTCTCCGTTCCATCGACCCCTTCATCGACATCCTGATGATGGAGGTCATCTCGCTGGACTACTGCGAGACGGTGATGGCGGCAGCAGGCAGGGCCGCCCATCATGCGCTGGAGGACGCCCTTCGCAACCCCGCGGGCTACGTCTGCACCATCGAAGGTGCCATTCCCACCCGCAAGGGCGGGGTCTACGGGCAGGTCGGTGGCGAGACCATGCTCTCGCTGTTCAGCCGGGTGGCGAGCGGGGCCAAGGCTGTCATCGCCATGGGCACATGTGCGAGCTTCGGCGGCATACAGGCAGCCGCCCCCAACCCTTCGGGAGCCATCGGCGTACGCGAAGCCCTTGCCCCGTTCGGCATCCAGCCCATCAACATCGCAGGATGCCCCCCCAACCCGGTGAACTACATAGGTACCGTCGTCCATCTGCTCACCAAGGGCATGCCCGAACTCGACAGTGCCGGTAGGCCGAAGATGTTCTACGGCACGACCGTGCACGACCAGTGTGAAAGACGGAAGCACTTCAACGCCGACGAGTTCGCCCCCGGCTTCGAATCGAAGGAGGCACGTGAAGGCTGGTGCCTGCACAAGCTGGGATGTCGAGGGCCCTACACCTACAACAACTGCCCGACAGCCCAGTTCAATCAGGTCAACTGGCCGGTCAGGGCTGGAGCCCCTTGCATTGGCTGCAGCGAACCCGGCTTCTGGGACGCGCTGGCCCCCTTCAACAAAGATGTCCGCCAGAAGAGCGACAAGGCCTAAGGAGGCATCAGCATGACGGCTAAAGCATTCACAGGGCCCATCACCATAGACCCCATCACGCGCATCGAGGGGCACCTCAAGATCGATGTGGATGTCAAGGACGGCAAGGTCGCCAACGCATGGTCCAGCGCCCAGTTGTTCAGAGGCATCGAGATGATCGTTCAGGGACGTCCGCCGGAAGACGTGCACCACTATGTGCAGCGTGTCTGCGGCGTATGCACCACGACACATGCGCTGACCAGCATCCGCGCCGTCGAGAACGCCATCGGCCTCAAGCCTCCGCCAGCGGCAGAACTCGTGCGGCTGCTCATCCTGTCGACCCTCGACGTGCACGACCACCTCGTGCACTTCTACCACCTGCACTCGCTCGACTTCTTCGACATGGCAGATGCCCTGAAAGCGGATGCCGTGGCTGCGGCGAAGCTCGCGAGCGAGGTCTCGGGACGGGAGACACAGCCCGGCGACTTCTTCATCGTGCAGGGGCGGCTCAAGAAGTTCGTAGAGGGTGGGCAACTGGGGTGGCTCAATCACGCCTATTCCCTCGGTGGGCATCCGGCGTATCGCCTCTCGCCGGAAGAGAACCTCATCCTTGCCACCAACTATCTCGAAGCGCTCAAGGTACAGATGAAGATAGCACGGGCCATGGCCATCTTCAGCGGCAAGAACCCCCACGCCCAGACCATGCAGGTAGGGGGTGTCACCTGCTACGAAAGTCTCCGGCCTGAACGTATCGCGGAATTCAGGGCCCTCTATGAGGACACGCGCGCCTTCATCAATCACAACTACGTGGGCGACCTCACCATACTCGGCAAACGCTATCCCGAAGTGGCGACGTACGGGCGCACTACGAACTTCATGGACTTCTCCGACTTCTTCGACCCTGAGACGGGCAAGGCACCCTTCTTCAGAGGCGGGGTGATGTGGGCGCGCGACTTCAAGAAGGTCGAGGAGGTGAACCCGGAACAGATAGTGGAGCATGTGGCCCACAGCTGGTATGTCAAAGGAGCCCCCAAGCCCCCGTATGACGGCGTCACAGCCCCGGACTACACGGGCTACGACCAGAACGACCGGTACTCGTGGGCCAAGGCCCCGCGTTACAGGGGCGAACCTGTTGAAACAGGCCCTCTTGCACGACGGATGCTCGCCTACGCACGGGGCGAACAGGAGACCGTCCGCCGCATGGATGCATGGCTCGCAGCCTGCGGGCTGAACAAGGAGAACATGTTCTCCACCATGGGGCGCACTGCCGCCCGGATGGTGGAATGCGTGGTGCTCATGAACCGTATCGAAGGTTGGCTCAACGACCTTGAAGCACGCATCAAGGCTGGTCCGGTCGAGATATTCAAGCCATGGAAGATGCCCGACAAGGCCAAGGGCGTGGGCTTCTGTGCCGTGACGCGAGGCGGCCTCTCACACTGGATACGCATCGAAGGCGGAAAGACGGCGAACTACCAGATGGTGGTGCCAAGCACATGGAACCTCGGCCCCCGGTGCGAGGCTGGCAAGCCCTCTCCCGTCGAGGAGTCGCTCATGGGCAACCCTGTACTGGATGCCGAACGCCCGGTGGAGGTCTTGCGGACCGTCCACTCGTTCGACCCCTGCCTTGCCTGTGCCGTCCACCTCATTCATGCGGGCGACAGACAGGTCATACGCGTCCTCTAGCGGCCCGCGTGGCCGTTGCCGCACTGCGACGAATGGCAACGGAACGGGCAAACGCCGCATTGCAACGACAAGGGGCACCGCCAGCAAACGGCGGTGCCCCTGCAAAGGAAACAGAACGAAACGTATAGAGCGGAAGACGCTGCTACTTGGCCTTACGGCGCTTCTCCCACAACTTCATATCCTTCATCTTCTTACGACGCTCACGCTGCAACGACTTGCACACCAGCGGAGAGTTCTTCTTGAGCCCCCACTTCTCACGATAGCTGTCCGGGTCGAGACCATGACTCGCCAAGTGTTTCTTCGTGAGAATCTTGAACGACTTGCCGCATTCGAGGCAGGTGATGGTCTTTTCCTTGATGGCCTTGCGAGGGTCTCCCCCCGTTTCGCAGCAGCCTTCTTCAAGGTTCATCTCACCTTCCGCAATGGCCTTCAGCCCTGTGGCGAGCTTACGTACCATGGCGGTGATTTCATCCTCGGTCATCGTGCGCACACTGGCCTGCGCCTTGACTATTTCCAGTGCCTCTTTGAGGAATTCGTCCATGTGGGCCCCCCTGTGGACCTTCCGGTGACGTAAAGAACGATTTTCAACAACTTGCAGACAGCCGTCACATACAGTCACCACAGATAAACGTCAACACAATGAATAGTGCAAAGCCCACAACAGTCGGCACAACGAACGATCAGATTAGTTTTCCTTAAAGTACAACCAAAGCCACCCCACTTGCATAGCCTGTTCCAAAGGTACTTCTGCGTAGAGGCTATTCCGAAGCACGCGACATCCATCGTTCGGCACAGCCACGCCCATAGCTGCATGGCCTTTCACAGGCTCATGACAAAAAAAGGCGGCCTTCAGCATTGCGAAGGCCGCCCACAGTACGTAGCACGCTAGAGCATCACGATTGCGCGGCCCTTTCCTGCAGTATGGCGACAGCCGGAAGTTCCTTGCCTTCAAGGAACTCGAGGAAGGCTCCACCACCCGTGGAGATGTATCCCACACGGCTGGCAACGCCATACTTCTCGACGGCGGCGACGGTATCGCCACCGCCGGCTATCGAAAAGGCAGGACTGTCGGCGACAGCCTCGCACAGGGCGCGGGTTCCTGCCCCGAACTGTTCCCACTCGAAAGCACCCACCGGGCCGTTCCAGACGATGGTTCCGGCGGCGAGCAGAATCTCGCGGTAACGTGTCGCCGTCGCGGGGCCGATGTCGAGAATCATCTCGTCAGGGCCGACTTCGGAGACCTTCCGCACCGTGGCAGGGGCACCATCGGCCAACTCGGGGCCGACCACCACGTCCAGCGGCACGGGAATCTCACCGCCAGCTGCCCTGGCTGCGGCCATGAGGCGTGCGGCCTCTTCCACGAGTTCGGGCTCATAGAGGGACTTGCCCACTTCGTAACCGGCGGCCTTGATGAAATTATTGGCGATGCCGCCGCCCACGATGAGGCGGTCGACACGGTGTGACAGGTTGTCGAGAAGCGTCAGCTTGGTCGAGACCTTCGAACCGCCGATGATGCCCACAAGCGGGTGCTTCGGGGCGTCAAGGGCGCGTTCCAGCGCGTCAAGTTCTGCAGCCAGCAGCGGCCCCGCGCAGGCAACAGGGGCGAAGCGCGCCACGGCGTGGGTAGAAGCCTGCGCCCGGTGTGCGGCACCGAACGCGTCCATGACGAAGATGTCGCACAGAGCGGCAAGCCTTCTGCCCAGTTCCTCGGTGTTCTTCTTCTCACCCTTGAGAAAGCGGACGTTCTCGCACAGGACGCAATCGCCCTCGGCGACATCCACACCGTCGATGTAGTCCTTCACAAGACGCACATCACGCCCGAGTTCGCGCGAAAGATGTGCGGCCACAGGGGCGAGCGAAAAAGCCTCATCGAACTCGCCCTCTACGGGGCGACCCAGATGCGAGACGATAAGCACACGGGCCCCCGCCTCCATCGCCATGCGAATGGACGGCAGAGCGGCGCGTATGCGCTTGTCGCTGGTGATGCGCCCCTCCTTGAGGGGCACGTTGAGGTCTTCACGCAGAAGAACCCGTTTTCCCTTGAGGTCGAGATCGGTCATCTTGATAACGGCCATGCGTTGCTCTCCTGGCAGGCTGGATGCATTACGAGAAAGGCGCGAACGCGGTCATCCTACCACGTTCGCGCCCCGGGTCATAGAGCATGGAGAAGGCACGACCGACGGCATGACGTCGCCAGCGGCCCGCCCTCGGCTAGAGAAGCGACGTGACGGTATCCACCACGTTGTCCACGGTGAAGCCGAAATGCTTGAACAGGACACCGCCGGGTGCGGACTCGCCGAAACCGGTCATGCCGACCACCTTGCCGTCGAGACCCACATACTTCCACCATGCGTCGGACGCGGCGGCCTCCACGGCCACGCGCACGCGCACGTCGGAGGGCAGGACGCTCTCACGGTAGGCGGCATCCTGCCGGTCGAAGACGGAAGACGAAGGCATGGAAACGACGCGCACGCGGCGACCACGCTTCTCAAGTTCGGCAGCGGCCTCGACAGCCAGTTGCACTTCAGACCCCGTAGCCATGATGATGGCTTCGGGCTTGCCCGCGCAGTCGCGCAGGATGTAGCCGCCGCGCCCGATGGCCGCACGCTGTTCGGCTGTGCGGGCGATGTGCGGCACACCCTGACGGGTGAGGGAGATGCATGTGGGGCCGGTGGCGCATTCGATGGCACTCTTCCAAGCGGCCACGGTCTCGACCGTGTCGCACGGACGCCATACCGAGACGTTGGGAATGAGCCGCAGCCCGCCCAGCTGTTCGACAGGCTGGTGGGTGGGGCCGTCCTCGCCCACGCCGATGGAGTCGTGGGTCAGCACCCACACCACGCGGATGCCCATCAGGGCCGAAAGGCGGATGGCGTTCTTGGCGTAGTCGGAGAAGATGAGGAAGGTGCCGGCGTAGGGGATGAAGCCGCCATGCAGGGTGAGGCCGTTCATGATGGCCCCCATGGCGAACTCGCGCACCCCGTAGGAGATGTAGTTGGCGTCCCAGTTGTCGGGGGTGAGGCGAACCGACCCCTTGTGCCATGTGCCCACCGAACCGGTGAGGTCGGCGGAACCGCCCACGAGTTCAGGCAGCAGCGGCGCGATGCCGTTGAGGGCGTTGCGCGAAGCCACACGCGTCGCCAGCTTCTCTGCGGCGCTGTCGGTGGCGGCGATGCAGGCTTCGACCTCGGCTTCCCAGTTGGCGGGAAGTTCACCGGACATGCGGCGTTCGAATGCGGCGGCAAGGTCGGGGTACGCCTTGCGGTAGCCCTCGAACATCTCACGCCATGCGGCTTCGTCCTTGGCACCCTTGTCGCGGCAATCCCACGCGGCATAGATGTCGGCGGGAATCTCGAACGGCGGGTGCGGCCAGTTCATGGCCTCGCGGGCGGCGGCAATCTCGGCCTCGCCCAGAGGCGAACCGTGGCAGTCGTGGCTGCCGCACTTGTTGGGGGCACCACTGCCGATGCAGGTCTTGCAGCAGATGAGGCTGGGCTTGCCGGTCTGCGCACGCGCGGCGGCGAGGGCGGCATCGAGGGCCGCAGCATCGTGGCCATCAACATCGCGTACCACATGCCAGCCGTAGGCTTCGAAGCGGGCGGGGGTGTCGTCGGCGAACCAGCCCTTGACCTCGCCATCGATGGAGATGCCGTTGTCATCGTAGAAGGCGATGAGCTTGCCGAGGCCCAGCGTGCCCGCAAGGGAGCATGCCTCGTGCGAGATGCCTTCCATCATGCAGCCGTCACCAAGGAACACATAGGTGTGGTGGTCGACCACGGGGAAGCCGTCACGGTTGAACCCGGTGGCGAGCATACGCTCGGCCATGGCCATACCCACGGCGGTGGCGATGCCCTGCCCGAGGGGGCCGGTGGTGGTCTCGACCCCGGGGGTGATGCCGTACTCGGGGTGTCCCGGCGTACGCGAGCCCATCTGGCGAAAATCACGGATGTCGTCCATGCTCACGGCATAGCCGGTGAGATGCAGCAGCGCGTAGATGAGCATGGAACCGTGCCCGTTGGAGAGCACGAAACGGTCACGGTCGGGCCAGTGCGGGTTGGCGGGGTTGTGGCGCAGCGGCCCTCTCCAGAGGGCTTCGGCGATGTTGGCCATACCCATGGGTGCACCGGGGTGCCCCGACTTGGCCTTTTCGACCGCATCCATGCTCAGGACGCGAATGGCATTGGCAAAATCCTTGCGAGACGGCATTGATTCCTCCATCGGCGGGTTGCCCCGGTACGGGCCGGGTGGCTTCCCCTAGTCTGTTCCGTGGCGCATGGCAACGGATGAGAACACGTTTCAGTTCGCGGGGCGTGCGGCAGCCGCTGCGTCCTCGAAAGCGCGCAGGCGCTGGTCATACGGCGGAAAACCGAAGAACGCCGACCCGGACACCAGCACATCGGCCCCGCTCTCGACGAGGGCTGCCGTGTTGGAAGGGTCGACACCGCCATCGACCTGTATATGCGCGGAAAGGCCACGGGCATCGAGCATGGCGCGCAGGTCGCGTATCTTGCGGTACGTGGCGGGCAGGAACTTCTGCCCCCCGAAGCCGGGGTTGACGCTCATGATGAGCACCATATCCACATCTTCGAGCACGTAGTCGAGCACCGAAAGCGGCGTGTGCGGGTTGAGCGCCACCCCCGCCTTGCACCCGAGGCGGCGAATCTCCGCCAGTGTGCGTTGCAGGTGGTTGGTCGCCTCGGCATGTACCACCAGCATATCCGCCCCCGCCTTGGCGAAGTCGGCAAGATAGCGTTCCGGTTCATGGACCATGAGGTGCACATCGAAGAAGAGGCCGCTCTTCTTGCGCAGGTGGCTGATGACAGGCTGTCCGTAGGTGATGTTGGGCACGAAGCGACCGTCCATCACATCCCAGTGGACCCACTTGACGCCCGCCGCTTCAAGCGCGGCGAGTTCTTCCGTGAGTCGACCGAAATCGGACGACAGAAGCGAGGGGGAAAGAATCATGGTGGGGTCTCTCGGCGGGGCGGCGCCCCGCAACGACGCGCAAGGCGTCAGGAGGTTCCGGCAAGAAGCCGTCGCAACTGCTCGAGCTCCGCGACGATGTCGCGGACGACCCCGCCGCAGTCGCACGATGCGGCTACGGCGGGGGTGGTGTCTGCGGAGTCCGGTGCGACGACCGGCAATGGTTCTGCGGCGGCATGACCGCCTTCTTCGGCGAGGATACGACGGGCACCCTCTATGGTGAGTCCCCTTTCGTGCAGGAGGTGGCGGATGCGACGCAACACGGCGATATCACGCTCGGAATAGAGGCGCTGCCCCTTCTCCGTGCGCAAAGGGTCGAGCTGGGGGAACTCGGTCTCCCAGAACCTCAACACATAGGTCTTGAGGTTGAGCAACTCGGCCGCCTCGCCGATACGGTACGTCTTCTCCTCCATGCGCCCTCCTGTCCGGGCGTCCCGTCAGATGCGGACGGGAAGCTTCTCCACGAGGGAATGTGCCACTTTATCGCGTTCCTTGTCCACCTCGGCATCCTTCAGGGTGCGCGAGGCGTGGCGGAACGTCATGCGGAACGTGAGGTTACGCTCGTCCTTCCCTTCCGGTTCGAACACGTCGATGAGTTCCACGCCGCAAAGCAGCGGCAGGCGCAACCCGAGGATATGGTCGAGTACGGCACCCACCTGCAACGAACCGGGCGCTGCCACGGTGATGTCGCGCCGCACCGGCGGGTAGACGGGCAGCGACCGGAACGCGATGCGGGCGGCATCGTGCAACTCGCGCAGCACGTCGAGGTCGAGGTCGGCAAGCCACGCGTCCTTGCGGGCGTGGTAGGCATCGGCGATTTCAGGACGCACACGCCCGATGACGCCAACCTGCCTGCCCTGCACGGCGACGTCCACACACGGCATCAGGAACGGATGCGACGCCGCAAGCGTGAAGGTGGCGCCCTCGAGGTGCAGGAAGGCGAGGCAGTGTTCCACGATACCCTTGATGTCGGCGTAGTCGGCGTCAGCCTCGACATGCGGCCACTGGCTGTCATACCTGCTGCCGTAGACGAGGATGTCGAGCCGCGCGCGCTCGCGGGCGGTGGTGTCTGACGTGGCGTCGGCCTCGAAGATGTGCGCCACTTCGAAGAGGCGGAGTCCCGCGTTGCCCTGAGCGATGTTATGGCGCAGGTTCTGCAACAGTCCGGGTGCCAGTTCGGTGCGCAGCACGTTCTGGTCGGCGGTGAGCGGGTTCATGATGGGAATGCGCCCGTCCACGGCAAGATTGAGGTGGTCGAGGTCCTTCTGCCCCACGAAGCTGTAGTTGATGGCTTCGTTGAGACCGAGTCCTGCGGCCCAGTGCTTGAGACGCAGCCAGAACGAGTACTTCGATTCGGGCGCACCAGCACGGTCGAGAGGGCGCATGACCTTGGGCAGCACCGGTTCGATGGTATCCATACCCCGCACGCGCGCCACCTCTTCGATGAGGTCGGCCTCGCGTTCGAAGTCGCGCCGATGGCTGGGGGCCGTCACCTTCCAGTCGGCAGCGTCTGCGGCGTCGACCTTGCAGCCGAGGCGCTCAAGCGTCTCGCGGCAGAACGTCTCATCAAGGCTGATGCCAAGCAGTGCCTCGCCCCTTGCGCGGCGGAAGCGCAGCACGGGTGCCTGCCACGGCAGCGGCTCATTGTGGCAGATGCCGGGACGAAGCGTCGCCCCGGAAAGGCCCGCGATGAGTTGCGCAGCGCGGTTCATGGCGTAGGTGCACACCACCTGGTCGACCCCGCGTTCGAAACGGTACGAGGCTTCGCTGGAGAGACCAAGGCGACGGGCCGTCTTGCGGATGGTGCCGGGGCGGAAGACCGCGGCTTCGAGGAACACCCGGCTGCTCTTGTCGGATATCTCCGTCTCGGCACCGCCCATGACCCCGGCAAGGCCCACGGGCTTCTCGCCGTCGCGGATGAGCAGGTCGTTGGATGTCAGCACGCGTTCGACACCGTCGAGGGTCGTCAGACGCTCGCCCTCTCGGGCGGCGGAGACTTCGATGCGGCCTCCTGCAAGCAGGTCGAGGTCGTAGGCGTGCAGCGGCTGACCGAGTTCCATGAGGATGTAGTTGGTCACGTCCACGATGTTGGAGATGGGACGCACCCCCACGGCGATGAGCCGGTAACGCATCCACGCCGGACTCTTGCGGACGGCGGCCCCTTCGAGCACTCGCCCGTGGAACAGCGGGCACAGCGAGGCGTCGGGGATGTCGATGCGCAGCGCATTGGACGCATCGGCCCCCTCTTCCTTCAGGTCGAGGGCAGGCATGGTGAGCGGCAGGCCGAAGGCCAGTGCCACTTCGCGGGCGAGGCCGAGAACCGAGAGGCAGTCGGCGCGGTTGGGCGTGATGGCGATGTCGCAGACCTCACGGTCGAGGTCCAGTTCATCGACCAGCCTGGCACCGATGCGGAACGATTCGGGCAGCACCATGATGCCGTCATGGTCTTCGCCGAGGCCCAGTTCGCGCTCGGAGCAGATCATGCCATGCGAGGGCTGTCCCCGCAGTTTGGCCTTCTTGATGACCATGCCGCCGGGCATGGTGGTGCCCACCAGGGCCACCGGGACACGCTGACCGGCAGCCACGTTGGGCGCACCGCACACGATGTCCAGAGGTTCGCCCTGCCCCACGTCGACCTTGCAGACCGAAAGCTTGTCCGCCTCGGGATGCCGCTCACGCGAGACCACATGGCCGACGACGATGGGCTCGATGGCGTCGAAGGGGCGGATGATCTCTTCGAGTTCGAGGCCGAGCATGGTCAGCCTGTCGCCGAGTTCGGCGGCGGTGCCTTCAAAGGGTACGAATTCGCGCAGCCATTTGAGACTCAGAAGCATGTGCCACTCCCATGACCGGGGTCGCCACCCCGGACACGCTTTTGTGCGCCCGGCACGCCGGTGCGCTTGCCGGAACACCCGGCTGAACCCTCAGGAAGCGGTGATGCGCACCACTCCCCGTCCTGTCGTCCCCCTGCGGGGGCACGTCACGCCAGCCCCGCACGTCGCGAGGCCGACCATCACGCGAATTGCGACAGGAAGCGGACGTCGTTCTCGAAGAACATGCGCAGGTCGCCTATGCCGTACTTGAGCATGGCGACGCGCTCGACGCCGAGGCCGAAGGCGAAACCGGTGTACACTTCGGGGTCGTAGCCCACGGACTTGAACACTTCAGGGTCGATCATGCCGCAGCCGAGAATCTCGACCCAGCCCGTGGTCTTGCAGACGCGGCACGGTTCGTTGCCCACATGCCCCTTGCCGCCGCAGATGCAACACGAGATGTCGACCTCGGCACTGGGTTCGGTGAAGGGGAAGAAGCTGGGCCTGAAGCGCACCCGCGTGTCACCGCCGAAGACCGTGCGCAGGAACGAGGTGAGCGTGCCGCGCAGTTCAGCCATGCTCACGTTGTGATCGACCATGAACCCTTCAATCTGATGGAACATGGGCGTGTGGGTGATGTCAGAGTCGCGACGGTACACCTTGCCGGGGGCGATGGCAGCCACCGGAGGGCGAAGCGACTTCATGGTGCGCACCTGAAGCGGTGAGGTGTGCGTGCGCATGAGGATGCTCTCTGTGATGTAGAGCGTGTCCTGCATGTCGCGCGCAGGGTGCTCGGGCGGCATGTTGAGGGCTTCGAAGTTGTGGTAGTCGTTCTCGACCTCGGGCCCGGTGACGATGTCGTAACCGAGCGCGCCGAACACGGAGCATATCTCCTCCATGACCAGCGTCACGGGATGGAGAGACCCGCGCCACGGCATCCTGCCGGGAAGGCTCGGGTCGAAACGCGAGAGTGCGGCGGCCTCTTTGGCCTGCTCGAGCACGACCTTGCGCTGTTCGAACAGTTCGGTGAGTGCCTGCTTGACCGTGTTGGCAGCCTGACCGACACGGGGACGCTCTGCGGGGGCGAGCTCCGGCAGATGCGCCATGACCTGTGCAAGACGCCCCTTCCTGCCGAGGAAGGCGATGCGCTGCTCTTCAAGCTCTTGCAACGACGAAGCCTGGCCCAATCCTCTTTCGAGTTCCGGCACCAGGCTTTCAAGTTCCTTCAGAAGGTCCATGATGTGTATCCCCGGAAAGGACTGGTATCGCTTCCCTGGACATGCAACGCCATGACAGCATACGCCGGGTGGGCCCGGCGCGCCGCAGTCCGGCGTGATTGGGCCGAAAGGCGCTTTCGGCGAACGATAAGCCGCCGGACGGCCACACGTGACCGTCCGGCGACATGCACCCTAGTTGAGCTTCGACTTGGCCAGTTCGGCGATCTTGGCGAAATCGTCCTTCTCGCGAACGGCGAGGTCGGCGAGGACCTTGCGGTTCAGTTCCACGCCGGCGAGGGTGAGGCCGTGCATGAACTTGCTGTAGGAGAGACCGTTGAGACGCGCGGCGGCGTTGATGCGCAGGATCCACAGCTTGCGGAACTCGCGCTTCTTCACCTTGCGGTCACGGAAGGCGTAGCAGAGCGAACGCTCGACGGCTTCGCGGGCGGTGCGGTACAGGCGGCTGCGGCCACCGCGGTAGCCCTTCGCCATATCAAGATACTTCTTATGACGCCGATGAGCGGCGAGACCTCTCTTTACACGCATGGATCATTCCTCCATTGCTGCACTCCGCGAGGCGAGAGTCCGTGCCAGCGGAGCAGAAAATGTGATGTGGTGCGCGCGAGCCCTATGCGTAGGGCATCATGCGGCGCACGGCCTTTTCATTGGTGGCGTCGACGATGGCGGACTGACCAAGGTTCATCTTACGCTTGGCAGACTTCTTCGTGAGGATGTGCCGGAGGTTCTGCTTGCGGCGGCGGAACTTGCCGCTGCCGGTGACGGAGAACCGCTTGGCGGCACTGCGTCGGGTCTTGATCTTGGGCATGATCGTTTCTCCTTCCGTCGGTATGCGCCGTCGGTCCTACAGCATGGCGACGGCGTTCGAGCCCTTGCGGGCACAAATATCTTTGCGGTGCTGCGGGACGCAGCAAACCGTCCCCCTCCGGGGAGGGGCATAATGCGACAATTCAGCCGCAGAAGCAAGTGCCGTATGGCTACTTCTTGGGAATCGGCGCCAGCATCATCTGGAGGGTGCGGCCTTCGGCGCGCGCCTCCTGATCAAGCTTGGCGAGATCCTTGGTATCTTCCACGAAGCGGTCGAGGATGGTGAGCCCCCTGTCCTTGTGGACGATCTCGCGACCACGGAAGAACACGGTGACCTTGCAGCGATCGCCCTCTTCGAGGAAGCGACGGACATGCTTGAGCTTCGTCTGGTAGTCGTGCTCGTCCGTCTTGGGCCTGACCTTGATCTCCTTGATCTGGACGACGGTCTGGCGCTTCTTGGCTTCCTGCTTCTTCTTCTGCTGCTCGTACTTGTACTTGCCGTAGTCCATTACCCGGCATACGGGCGGATCGGCAGTAGCAGCCACCTCGACGAGGTCGAGGCCCTTTTCTTTGGCAAGGGCGATGGCATCGTTACGGGAGATGATCCCGAGCTGTTCGCCCTCGGCTCCGATCAACCGCACCTCGCGGGCACGGATCTGCTCATTGCGGCGCACACTGTCCTGCGGGACGTCGCGGCGCATCCTGTTGTTAGGAGAAGCTATAGCTCATCCCTCCACGTTTAAACGGTTCCTGGCAGTCCGATTCGAGCAGCGACACGACCTCGTCGAGACTCTTGAGACCAAGGTTCTCGCCCGTACGCAACCGTACGTTGACGCCCCCCGCCTCGACCTCCTTGTCTCCCACGACAAGGATGTACGGTATCTTCTCAAGCTGGGCTTCACGGACCTTGTAGCCCAGCTTCTCGTTGCGCACATCGGCTTCGACGCGGATACCGGCTTTTGCGAGTGCGGCGCGAGCCGACTCGACAAACTCGTTCTGCGCGTCCGTCACGGTGAGCAGACGTGCCTGAACCGGAGCCAGCCACGCAGGAAAGGCCCCGGCATACTGCTCTATGAGCACACCGATGAAGCGCTCCAGCGAGCCGAGTATGGCCCGGTGTACCATAACCGGGCGATGCCGCTCGCCATCCTGACCGACATACACCAGGTCGAAACGCTCAGGCAAGGTGAAATCGCACTGGATGGTGGAGCACTGCCATTCGCGGCCGATGCAGTCCATGAGCCGCACGTCGATCTTGGGGCCGTAGAAGGCACCGTCGCCCTCGTTGATGGTATACGGAATCCCCGCGCGCTCGACGGCTTTCACCAGAGCGTTGGTCGCCAGTTCCCACGCCTCGTCAGAGCCGATGGACTTCTCGGGGCGGGTGGAGACGGCGACCTTGTAGTCGAAGCCGAACAGATTCATAAGGTCGCGCACGAGCGCGATGACATCAATGATTTCATCTTCAAGCTGGTCGGGGCGGCAGATGATGTGTGCATCGTCCTGCGTGAACTGGCGTACTCGCAGAAGCCCGTGCAACACGCCCGACTTCTCGTGACGGTGCACGACGCCGAGCTCGAAGAAACGCTTCGGAAGGTCACGGTAACTGCGGATGGCACTACGATAGATGAGCATGTGCGCGAGGCAGTTCATGGGCTTCACGCCATAGGCGTTCTCGTCTATCTCGGTGAAGTACATGTTCTCGCGGTAGTTGTCGTAGTGGCCCGACTTCTCCCACAGTTCACGGCGCAGCAGCTGCGGCCCCTGCACGATGTCGTAGCGGCGCTTGAGGTGTTCCTTGCGCAGGAAGTCCTCGATGATGGTGCGCACCAGCATCCCCTTCGGATGCCAGAAGACCATACCGGGGGCCACGTCCTCGTGGAAGGCGAAAAGGTCGAGTTGCTGCCCCAGCTTGCGGTGGTCGCGGCGCTTGGCCTCTTCGATGCGGTGCAGATGCTCCTTGAGCGTCTTGGCATCGGCGAAGGCCGTGCCATAGATGCGCGAGAGCATGGGGTTCTTCTCGTCACCGCGCCAGTAGGCACCCGCCACGGACATGAGCTTGAACGCCTTGGCGAACCCGGCATGAGGGATGTGCGGGCCGCGGCACAGGTCGACGAACTCGCCGCACCGGTACAGCGACACCGTGTCGTTGGGCAGGTCGCGGATGATCTCCACCTTGTAGGTCTCGCCCATGCCCTCGAACAGGGCGACGGCCTCGTCACGGGGCATCTCGCTCCGTTCGAAGGGCGTGGCGGCGTCGACGATCTTCTGCATCTCGCGTTCGATGGCCTCGAAGTCTTCGGGGCTGAAGGGACGCTCGGCGTCGAAGTCGTAATAGAAGCCGTTGTCGATGGAGGGACCGATGGTCACCTTGGCGGCGGGGAAGAGACGCTTCACCGCACATGCCATGATGTGCGCCGTCGAATGGCGGATGAGGTCGAGACCTTCGGGAGAGTCGGCGTAGACCGGCTCGATGGTGGTCGTTCCGTCGGGGACGGTGGCGGTGATGTCCACGAGGCCGCCGTCGAGGCGACAGGCAAGCACGTTCTTGAACTTCTTCCCGCTGAGGGCACCCTTGAGGGCGTCACCACAGGAAGCGCCCGATGCCACTTCGAGCATCTGCCCTTCTATGGACACGTTCACGCCACACTCTCCTGATATTCGGTGTTAGGCATTGTATACGATAAAAAGAAAGGGAGGTGTTCCTCCCTTTCCTTATCTTGCGGTGTGGTAGGCACGAGCAGATTTGAACTGCTGACCCCTTCCGTGTCAAGGAAGTGCTCTCCCCCTGAGCTACGCGCCTACACCGTCGAGGCAGGAGTGGGTTCTATGTGGGAACGCCCTCTTCGTCAAGCGATTTTTTAAGAACATCGCATTTTTTTCTGCAAGCCCTTCCCGGCGTATTGGCGCTGTAGGGCCGGACGGGTCTGTCCCTGTCCGCACCGTACAACCGGCCTATCGCCCCAGCATCTCCAGATACGCCTCGATGCGCACCTTCAGCTGTTCGGCGTCCGACTCAGAGTAGTCCGTCTCGATGTGCAGCACAGGCAGGTCGAAGGTCTCGCGGAAGAACGACCGCACCTTGTGCGCCTCTACGTTGTAGGTGTGGCATGCCTGCCATGTGAGGTCGACCACCCCGTCCACGGCGAAATCGCGGGCGATGTCCGCAAGCATGGTGAAACGGCCCGTGTTGGGCGTCATGACGGAACAGGGGGTGGCGAGGTAGCGACGCGCAAGTTCAGTCAGAGGGTCACCCTGTTCGTCGACCATGAGCGTCTTCTTGTACCCGGTGCAATTCTCCATGCACACCACATCGGCACCGCACTCCTCGATGAGCCTGACGACCTTGTGCGACCCCATGCCCACAGGCACGCCCGTGAGCAGGATGCGCGGAACGCGCGGTCTTTCGGGCAGCGCACCGGCGTCGGCAGCCGCGTGCACCTCTGCCACCACATCTTCGGCCAGCCTGATGATGGTCTCACGGTCGCTGAAGAAGCCAAGCTTGAAGAGCATCTCCAGCATGGTCATGCCACTCACGGGCGACGGGTTCAGGCGTGGCAGGTCCATGAGCGCCTTGAGTGCGCGACGTTCGCGGTTCATGGTGGCGATGGCACCCCGGAGGTCGTCATCGGTCACTGTCACGCCGAAGTCGGCCTCCATGCGCCGCACGAGGGCCTCCAGTTCATCACGCCAGTAGTCCAGCGCCCTCGGCCCCTGTTCGTGCGGCAGTTGCAGCATGTGCACGGGCTTCATCTCGCCGAGGAGTTCGAACATCTTCTTCTTGCCGTCGCAGGTGGTGTCCGCCACCACGAGGTCTGCCGCGCCGAGGTACGGGCACGAACCCTCCACGGCGAAACCGAAACTGCTCTTGATGAGCGGGCACAGGTTGCGCGGCAGGGTGCGTTCCGCTGCGGCGATGGGGTCCTGCCGCGTGCCGCACAGCACGACGGGTATGGCACCGGCCGCGATGGCAATCTCCGCCGGGGAATAGAGACAGTAAAGTCCGACGACCTTGCGCCCCGCCGCCTTCGCCTCGTTGATGGCGAGGGCGTTGCGTTCTGCCGCGTCCTTCAGTCGATCGATGCTCGCAAAGCTCATGCCTGAATCACCTCGTAGCTTCGGGTGAAGCCACCGCACCGCGTCGCGCGGTGTCGGCGGCGATGAGGGCCGCACCAAGGGCACCTGCCGCTTGCGGCAGGTCGGGCACGACCATGACCACATCCAGAACCTCACTGAAAAGTCTCGCGAAGGCGGGGTTGGTGGCGAGTCCGCCCGTGAACACACACGGGGCCGCCAGCGGGATGCGCCCTGTCAGGGCCTTGAGTCGCGACGCCACCGACCGTACCACGCCCGCCGCGATATCCTCCGGCGGCACGCCTTGCGCCAGAAGCCCTATGACCTCCGTCTCGGCGAAGACGGCGCACATGCTGTTGAGGCGCACGCCTTCACCACGCAGGGCGGCATCGCCGAGTTCATCAAGGGTCATGCCCAGAACACCGGTCATGACCTGCAGGAAACGTCCTGTACCAGCGGCGCATTTGTCGTTCATGACGAAGTCCCTCACCGCCCCGCCCTGCTCGATGGCGATGAGCTTGCTGTCTTGCCCGCCCACATCGAGCACCGTGGACGCACCGGGGACGAGATGGGCCGCCCCGCGCGCATGGCAGGTTATCTCCGTCACCTTACGGTCGATGGAAGGCAGGCTGATACGCCCGTAGCCCGTCCCGACCACAAGGCAAAGGTCGTCACGGACAGCCCCCGATGCGTCAAGGGCGGCGCACAGGGCCCCCTCACCCGCTTCACGGGGGTTCCATCCGGTGGGCAACACGCCAACCCCAAGCACCACACGTTGCGCAGCGTCGTAGACGACGGATTTCGCCGCCGCCGACCCCACGTCGATTCCGGCTACGAGCATGACGTTCCTCTTCGCCCTTCTCCGGGCAGCATGTTCAATGAAGAAAGACCCGGCATGCGACCTTCGTGTGCATGGCCGCACGTGCCCCTGCGGGCGCACTGCGCGCGGTGCATGCCTACGGACGCGAGTCGCATCCCGCCATATGTAGGGTAGTTAGAGCACAGGTGGACGCCCCGACGAAAATCGAAACATCCGATGGATCAAGGCTGGTTCCATAGGCCGGGGCCGCACAGGAGACATGAAAGGGGCAGATGGCCGAAACCTATCAATGACCTGCACAGGCTGACGCGGTACGATGAAGAACTTTTTCCGGCGATTTGACGCACGTCACAACACCGTCCCGCAAAGGTGGCTAGGTTGGCATCACGGAAGGACGACTTCCCACCCAACCCGACCAGCACGGAGCGACATCATGGTCTTCGACCGCATCATCAGCTTTTTCACCGGCAGGCAAGAGGCACCGGTCAACAACATCCAGCCCAGGGAGGCGCACATGTCCATGTTCTGCAACCAGTGTGAACAGACCGCCAAAGGAACCGGCTGCACCACCATCGGTGTATGCGGCAAGCAGCCTGAAGTCTCGGCGCTTCAGGACCTCACCATCTACGCCTTGCGCGGTCTCTCCCTCGTGGCCCTCGCCGCCCGCGAGAAGGGCATCATCGATGCCAAGATAGATGAATACACGGCCAAAGCCCTGTTCACCACGCTCACCAACGTGAACTTCGACCCCGCCCGCTTCGACGTGTACGTTCGCGAAATCGTGGCGCACCGCAAGGCGCTGGCCGCCCGCGCCGGGGTGGACTTCAGTGAGGGTCCCGCCGCATTCGAGCCTGCCTCCACCCTCGACGGGCTGGTGGCACAGGCTGAAATCGGTTCGGTCACCGCCGGGGCGGAAGATGCCGACATCCGCTCGCTCAAGCAGATTCTGCTCTACGGCATGAAGGGCGTCGCGGCCTATGTCGACCATGCCGCCATCCTCGGCCAGACCGACGCAGCCGTCTTCGGCTTCCTGCACAAGGGCCTTGCCGCCGGATACGATGGCGTCGCCCGAGACCTTGGCGCATGGATCGAACTGGCCATGGAATGCGGTCGCGCCAACCTGCGGGCCATGGAACTGCTTGACGCGGGCAACACCACAACCTACGGGCACCCCGTTCCCACGCAGGTTCCCCTGGGGCACCGCAAGGGCAAGTGCATCCTCGTCTCGGGACACGACCTCAAGGACCTTTTCGAACTGCTGAAGCAGACCGAGGGCAAGGGCATCGACATCTACACCCACGGCGAGATGCTGCCCACCCACGCCTACCCCGAACTGAAGAAGTTCCCCCACTTCTACGGTCACTTCGGCACGGCATGGCAGAACCAGCACAAGGAATTCCCGGCCTTCCCCGGTGCCATCCTCTTCACCACCAACTGCATCCAGAAGCCGCAGGCGTCCTACGCCGCCAATGTCTTCACCACCGGACTCGTGGGCTGGCCCGGACTCGTCCACTGCGAGAACCACGACTTCACGCCGGTCATCAACAAGGCGCTTGAACTGCCCGGTTTCACCGACGACGTACCCGGCAAGACCGTCACCGTGGGCTTCGGACGCAACACCGTCATGAGCGTGGCCCCCGCCGTCATCGACGCGGTCAAGTCCGGTGCCATCCGCCACTTCTTCCTCGTGGGCGGTTGCGACGGCGCGAAGCCCGGCCGCAACTACTACACCGAATTCGTTGAGAAGACGCCCGCCGACACCGTGGTGCTGACGCTGGCATGCGGCAAGTTCCGCTTCTTCGACAAGGACCTCGGCACCATCGGCGGCATTCCCCGTCTGCTCGACGTGGGTCAGTGCAACGACGCATACTCCGCCATCAAGATCGCATCGGCGCTTGCCGAAGCCTTCAACTGCGGCGTCAACGACCTGCCCCTCTCGCTGGTGCTCTCGTGGTACGAACAGAAGGCCGTGGCCATCCTGCTCACCCTGCTGGCGATAGGTATCAAGGACATCCGCCTCGGCCCGTCACTGCCCGCCTTCGTGACGCCGAACGTGCTCAAGTTCCTTGTGGACAACTTCAACATCAAGCCCATATCCACAGCCGACGAAGACCTGAAGGCCATTCTGGGCTAAGGCGACCCGACGAATGCAAGACGGGGGGCGTACACCGCCCCCCTTCACGGAGTATCTCATGAAGACCATGCGCAAGATCCTCGAAATCGACGAAGAACGCTGTAACGGCTGCGGACTGTGCGTCCTCGATTGCGCCGAAGGCGCCATAGCCATCGTGGATGGCAAGGCGAAGATCGTTTCCGACTCGTTCTGTGACGGGCTTGGGGCGTGCATCGGAAGCTGCCCGCAAGACGCCCTGCACATCATCGAACGCGAAGCCGTCCCCTTCGACGAAGAGGCTGCCATGGAGCATGTCCGCAGCCAGGGTGGCACTCCGGAGGCCAACCACGGCCATGGACACGGGGCCGGCACGCCGCATCGTCATGGACAGAGTGCGGAGCACGGAGGGCATGGTCGCATACCCGGACATGGCGGGTGCCCCGGCGCGGCCATGCGCCGTTTCGACAGTGCCGAATCGCCCGCCTTCGCCGTTGCGGAAGGCACCGTGAAGGGACCGGGACACTGGCCGCTGAAGATACGGCTCGTCCCCCCCACCGCGCCTTTCCTCAAGGGGGCTGACGTTCTGGTGGCAGCAGACTGTGCGGCTGCCGCATCCCCCATCTTCCACAGCCATTTCGCGGCAGGCAAGGTGGTGCTCATCGGCTGCCCCAAGTTCGACGACACCGAAGCCTACGCCGAACGCCTCGCCGACATCCTGCGGGTGAGCGGCATCGCCTCACTGACGGTCCTGCGCATGGAAGTACCCTGCTGCCGCGGCCTTTCCGCCGCAGCCGAGAAGGCGCGCGTCCTTTCGGGTACGTCCCTCGTCCTGAAGGAAGTGATCATGACCTGTGCAGGCGGCCCAGCGGCCCCCGCCCCCCTCTCGTCCCTCTAGTCCGACGGGGCTACACCGGAATGCACGGGGTGCGTACCCGACGAGGGACAGCGCGTACCCGACGCGATACGAACGCGAAACGGAACCCCCCAGGCGCCTGAAGGCCGTCCGGGGGGTTCCGCGTCATCGGCGTCCGGTCGCCTTGCGGGTATGCCGGGCGCAGTGCGGGATGACTGGTCAGGTGTCATGATGGACTGGTGCGGAGGGAGGAGCACCGACTCCGCTCACAGCCGGACAGGCGTGACCCGAACAGGCGTCCCCACCTCCCGCCCCCCCGTCCCGGCCACGCATCGCCACACTTCGCCAGATGCATGTGGATGGAACATATCGCCGACACAAGCGTTGCGTGACAAGGCCCCGGATGTCGCCTATACAGAAAAGAGGCCTTGTACGTTTGCCGCGATTGCACAATCGTCACGATGCGGCAGACAAGAGTGGAGGGGATACCGTCTTTCCGGGGGACCACCATGGAATCCGCAAGGGAGCTTCGCAAGTTCGTCGCGCCGGAGTTCGTCTTCGGCAACGGCGCGGCCCGGCTGGCAGGTCGATATGTGCATAATCTCGGGGGTACCCGCTGCCTCGTGGTCACCGACCCCGGGGTCATGCGAAATGGACATGCCGACACCGTCATTGGCAGCCTCACCGCCTATGGCATAGCCCATGCGGTCTTCCAGGACATTTCGCCCAACCCGCGTGATGTGGAAGTCCAGCGCGGGGTCGAGGCCTACCACCGCGAAGGGTGCGACGCCATCGTCGCCGTGGGGGGCGGCAGCCCCATAGACTGCGCCAAGGGCATCGGCATCGTGGCAAGCAATGGTGGCAGCATCAGCCTCTACGAAGGGGTCGACGCCATCCCCAAGCCGATGCCACCCCTCGTATGCGTCCCCACCACCGCTGGCAGCGCAGCCGACGTCTCGCAATTCGCCATCATCACCGACACGACCCGCATGGTGAAAATCGCCATCGTCAGCAAGGCGGCTGTGGCGGATGTATCGCTCATCGACCCCTCGACCACGAAATCCATGAGCCGCGACCTCACGGCAGCCACGGGCATAGACACCCTCACCCACGCCATCGAAGCCTTCGCCTCCAACGCCAGCGGCCCCATAACCGACATGTTCGCGCTGGAAGCCATCAGTCTCGTGAACACGCATCTGCCGCAGGTGCTTGCAGACGGTGATGACGACACCGCCCGCGAAGGCATGGCACTCGCCTGCCTCAACGCCGGACTGGCCTTCTCCAACGCCATTCTGGGTGCTGTCCACGCCATGGCGCACAGCCTCGGCGGGCTGCTTGACCTGCCCCATGGCGAATGCAACGCCATTCTGCTGCCCTTTGTGGTGCGGCGCAACTTCGACGCAGCCCCCGTGCGGTACGCCCGAGTGGCGAACGCCCTCGGCATCGACGTTGGAGGCACCCCCGCCACCGCCATCCGCGACGCGCTCTTCGACAGGTTGATGACGCTGCGCACGGCCGCCGGGTTCACGCGCGGGCTTTCCGCCTTCGGAGTCACCCGTGAGCAGATAGGACGCCTTGCCCGCCTTGCCGTGGAAGACCCCTGCCTTGCCACCAACCCCGAAGCACTCGACATCGCAGACATCGAGAGCCTGTATGCAGAAGCCCTCTAGGGACGACATCCGCAAGCAACTCATCGGCTTCGGTGAAGATTCGGTACGTAAGAGCTACTACCCGGAGTTGCGCCGCAACCTGCAACAGGTCGAGCGTTTCCGTGCCCTTCTCGAAAGCAGCGGCGACGCCATCTTCACGCTGGACGCCGCCACCGGCATAGTGATGGACTGCAACCATTCGGCGCAGCGCCTCGCTGAACGCGACACGCTCGAAGGCATCGCCCTCGGCGACATCCTGCCCGGCATCCCCGCACCGCCCTTCTCCGGCACACAACGCTTGGAACTGACGAAAGAGGTGGCGGGCTGGAAGATGCACCTCGACGTGATGCTCGAACCGCAGCCCATCGACGGCGGGCGTTACGCCTCGTGCATCGTCCGCGATGTCACCCGCAGGGTGCGCGCCGAACGCGAACTCGCCGACACGCTGGCCACCTACAGGTCGCTCTATGATTCGGTCATGGACGCCATCATCGTCATCGACGGGGCGCGCATCGCCGATTGCAACAATATCGCCGAACGCCTCTTCGGTCTCCACCGGGGAAAACTCATCGGGCGCAGCATCCACGAGATGTCTCCGCCACTCCAGCCCGACGGACGACCCTCACCGCAAATGGCGCTTCAGCATATCGAGGCCGCCATCCGTGGACGCTCCCACCGTTTCGACTGGGTACATATCGGTGCGGAAGGCGTGCCCTTCCGGGCTGAGGTCTCGCTGTCGCCGCTGAAGCACGAGACGCACGACTACTGTATCGCCGTCATCCGCGACGTGACGGAACAGCACAGAATGCGCGAACTCATGATCCAGACGGAGAAGATGCACTCGGTGGGGGGCGTCGCCGCAGGCATGGCGCACGAGATCAACAACCCCCTCTCGGCCATCGCGCAAGCGGCCCAGAACATCGAACGCCGCCTCGCCACCGACCTTGCAGGCAACATCAAGGCGGCGTCCGTCACGGGCATGGACCTCGAGGCCCTCAGGAACTACCTTGAAGCACGCGGCGTTCCCATGCTTCTGGGACACATCCGCGATGCCTGCGCCCGTGCCGCCACCATCGTTCGCAACATGCTCGACTTCTCACGGCGAAGCGACTCAAGCCGCACCACTTGCGACATCGAGGCCATCATCCGCAAGGCGCTGGCACTGGCAGACAACGACTACGACCTTCGCAAGCATCATGATTTCAGGTCGATACACATCTCGTTCGACTGCCCGGACGACCTGCCGACCATCACCTGCGTACCCACCGAACTCGAACAGGTCATCTTCAACCTGCTCAAGAACGCCTCTGAGGCCTTCGCGGACATCGACGCCACAGACAGGCGCGAAGACCCCGCCATACACATCGCCGTCACCACCGAAGAAAGCTACGACGGGCTTCGCCTCGCCATCTCGGACAACGGCCCCGGAATGCACGAGGCCCTTCGACGCCGCGTCTTCGAGCCGTTCTTCACAACCAAGCCTCCCGGCAAGGGCACGGGGCTTGGGCTGTCGGTGTCGTACTTCATCATCACGCAGAATCATGGCGGAGAGATGTGGGTGGAGTCGCAACCCGGCGCGGGTACCACCTTCGTCATACGGCTTCCGTCGGCCTGCGCCGGGGCCTGAAGCCCGCCACCACCAACGCCGTACCCCTCCGTTGAAGGCGACACCGCCCGCATCCGCCCCACCGGGTATCATCGGGCATCATCGCGCATCAGAGGACATCAGAGGACATCCGGGTAGCGCCGGGGCGTCGGGTATCACCATGGGCCGCCTCGTGTCCGCTGGTGCCTCCGCCAGCTGGCGTGCATGAAGACGACCTGTTCCTGATGACTCCACCAGAAGGCCACTTGCGATGACAGACCGGCAGCAACGCCGGACATGTGCCCCCGTGGGAGGCACGACATGCGCCACGCAGACGCCTCCGCGCGCTAGAGTTGCTCCGTCCCTTCGACCATGGCTTCAAGGAATGCCCTGTCGAGGATGGTGACGCTACGCCCGTCCAGGGACACAGCCCCCCGTTCGACCATCCGCGAAAGACAGCGCGAGAGCGTCTCGCGGGCCGTTCCCAGCAACCCTGCCAGCAGCCCCTTGGTGACGTCCAGCGTGAAGGTGTCGGCCCCGCCCGCCAACTCGCTGGCGTGCAGCAGATAGGCCGCCAGACGCTGCGGTGTCTCCTGCAACGTGAGGGCCTCTACCTTGTGCGTGAACTGGCGCAGCTTGCGCGACAATGCCGCAAGCATGTTGAGCGCGAGGGTGGGGTCGCGCGAGATGCGGTCCACAAGCGCGCGCCGGGGCAGGAAGAGAACCTGCGAGGGAGTGACCGCCATGGCGTTGGCGGGAAACCTGTCGCCCTGGAACACGGCCACCTCTCCGAAGGGTTCGCCCGGACCGAGCACATGCATGATGGCCTCGCGCCCGTCCGGTCCGGAACGGAACACCTTGATGCGCCCTTCGGCGACGACGTAGAACCCTTCCGCAGGCGCGCCTTCGCAGAAGACCATCTGCCCGCGTTCCACCTTGCGGTCGACGACAAGAGAGGCCACCCCCTCCAGTTGGCCCTGTGACAGGCCCTCGAACAGGGGTAGCCCCTCGATGAGGTCAAGGATACGCTGCACGTCCTAGAACTCCAGTGCCATACGGCGAGCCTGTTCCACGGCTTCGGCCCGCTTGGCCTGTGCCGTATCGGGGCCACCCGCCAGAGTGGGTTCGACCACGACGGAACGGATGTCGGTGAAGCCGATGAATCCCAGAATGTGCTCGAGATACCGCTTCTGGAAGTCCCATCCTTCGGCCGGGGTTCCGGCGGGGTAGGCTCCGCCCCGGGCATAGGAGACGAGCACGGGCCTCCCTGTCACCAGACCATGGTAGCCTTGCTCGTCATACGAGAAGGTCAGACCCGGCTGGATGATGATGTCGAAGAACTGCTTCAGGCGCCACGGAATGCTGAAGTTCCACATGGGCAGGGCTATGACGTACTTGTCTGCCGTCTTGAAATCCTCCACCTGCCGCTTCACGGCGGCCCATGCAGCCTCCTGTGCCGGAGAGAGGGGGTCGCCCTGCCCCGACAGGTACCGCGCCACGACAGCGTCCGTGCCGAAGGCTGGCAGGTCGGCTTCGAAGACGTCCAGTACGCGGACGACATCGCCGGGATTGGCCTCGGAGTAGGCCTTAACGAAGGCGTCGGCCACTGTCACGCTATGCGAGCGCTCTCCACGCGGGGAGGCCTTGATATACAGAATGGTAGCCATGAGAACCTCCTGTCGTCACAGGGTCTGTTAGCCATGAGACACTATCTCAAGATAGCCAGCCCCACGCATACGCACAAGCCCCGGCGAAGGAAAAAGCGGAAAGCCGCCACAAAGATGGGCGTCGTGCCCAGCTTCCCCCCTATGCCTGTGGTGCCTTTCCGACACCTGCACGGTGACGCGGTCACAGGTTGCGACACGCAGTGTCATGCGCTATCTGCACAGTGCGGCGCATACGCCGTCCCAAGGAGACCATCATGCATTTCGGAAACGCCGTCGCACATCGCATCGAAGAACTGCTGCGCGAACAACTCGAAGAACTCGGGGTGGATGTGTCCGCACTCGAACCGCACGAAATCGCAGCCAACATGCGCTGCGACATCTGGCCCGACCAGACCCTGCTCTATGCATGGAAAGAGACGCCCATCCTGCGGGTCGTACCGGAACGCTATGACGACGGCACTGTGCAGTGGCGCATGTTCACCACGGACGGCACTGAACAGCGCGGGGCCGAAGAAGAGACCGTGCAGTAGGCCGCGCGACCGCTGACGGCCCCCGTGCCCTTCAGGCTGGCACCTGTCCGGCGTTCCTGCCTTCAGCGGGCCTTGGCCGGGGCCCAGCCGTACAGACCCGCCACATGCAGGAATCAGAGGCCTCTCTTCGCAGACTCGAAGCGGGGTACGGCAGAACGCCGCGGCGATGCTGCACGCTCATCTGGCAACCCGTGACAGGCCACGATTCCAGCCCGGCGAATCAGGCGTACGGCGTCCATTGCCCCGTCATCCTGCCCTGTCAGGTCGACTGATCGGCCTTTGCGCCCTTCTCCCCTGCGGGCTGCAACACGTCGGAAAAACGGCTGCGCGCCGCATGTTGCGCATCCAGCACCCGCCCGACCATGTCTGGATAGGACTCGGCCACGGTCTCCACAAGCTCACCATCCACGCGACCCGTCGTGCATTCGTCCCGCAGCACCCGCAACACGCCTTCCCGCCCCTGCCCCTTCCGGTAGGGCCTGTCTTCTGCCATGGCCGTGAAGATATCGGCCACGCCGATGATGCGGGCCTGCGGGTCGAGTGCCCTGCCTTCAAGATGGAACGGGTAGCCGGAACCATCCAGTTTCTCGTGGTGATAGGCCGCCCATGCAGCCATGCCGCCAAGGCCGTCCACGCCCCGCAACAGTCTGTAGGTATGGAAGGTGTGCTGCCGCATGAAGGCGAACTCGGCCTTCGTGAGGCCTGACGGTTTCTCGAGAATGGACGTGGGCACCGCCATCTTGCCAAGGTCGTGCAGCAATCCGGCGATGCGCAGTACGACACGGCGTTCAGGGGAGAGGTCGCAATACCCGCCGAGTGCGTCGGCCGCCTCGGCGACCCCTGCCGAATGCGCCGCCGTGAACGAAGACCTGAAGTCGACCATGCCCTGCACCAGCCCGGCATGGACTTCCACCCCACAGGCATCGAGCATCTCGCCACGGCAGGGAGAAATCGCCTCAAGATGCTGCCCGAGAGTGGGAAGCACCATCTGAAGCCAGAAATCCTCACGCCGGGCGACTTCGAGGAAGGCCCGGACGATGGAGACCTCGAAGTCGCAACGTGCGAGGTCGCGGGCCATGTCGCACATCGTGTCCGCCTGATGCAGGACGTAGCGCCCACGGTCGAGGGCACGGTCCACGAGGTCGGAAAGGTGCACAATCTGGGCGAGGCGCGCGGTGTCCTCATCGACATCGGCGAGGCTACCGTCGCGAAGTGTGGCATGATGCAGGCGCAGGACGCGCCCTTCCTCGCCGAAACCATCGACCTGATGCAGCAGCCGCGCACCGCGGATGCAATGCGTGTCGCACTCCTCCACCTTCGAGGCGTAGAGGTCCATCTTCTCTTCCGGCGACAAAGCGCCCACATCATGCAGGAGGGCCGCGACGAAGAGTCGCCGCCGCAACACCTCCGGCAGGTCGAGTACCGCTGCAATCTCGCCGGCGATGAACGCCACACGCTTCTGATGCCCGGCAAGCGTCGGGCATGCGAGTTCCATGGCCTCCGACATGCATAGAAGCAATTGGGCCCTGTCCACTTCAAGCTGAACGTCCAAGCGCTTCCCCATATACTGCACCAGCTGTTTGATATGTCAGGATTCGAATCCACCCGCGATTCGAACGTATCCCCACGGTTATCGCCATCGGCTATCCCGGAACAGACTAGGTGCCATTCTATACCCGGCACGACCACGCGGCAAGGCATGTCGGGGATGCGCGCGACTCGACATGGCGGGGCGCAGCACAGCGAAAAGGGCACCCCTAGACGGGATGCCCTTGCAATCTGACGCATGCGCTTCCGGCGCGTGCCGGAGAATCAGAGCGCGGAACGAGCCTTAAAGAGCCACGGCCCTGTCGAGACGCGCCAGCACGTCGTCACGTCCCAGAAGCGCCATCATGTCCGGCAAACCGGGGCCGCCCATGGCACCGACCACTGCGACACGCACCGCCGGGGCGACCTGCTTGAACTTGAGTCCGTTGCCCTCCACGTAGTCGTGGATGGCCTTCTCGCACCCCTCGCGGTCGAAGGTGCCAAGGGCGGCCAAAGCCTCGCGCACCCCCGCCACATGGCGTCTGCCCTCTTCGGTGAGTGCCTTGGCGACAGCGGCGGCATCGTACTCCACCTCGGCGGCGGGGACGAGCATGAAACGCATCACACGGGCCAGTTCGACAAGGTTGTTCGCCCTCTCGCGGAAGAGAGGCACAAGCTGTGCGAGGCGCGAAGCGTCCACATCGAAGCCTT
Source organism: Nitratidesulfovibrio vulgaris str. Hildenborough (assembly GCF_000195755.1). Classification (NCBI taxonomy): domain Bacteria; kingdom Pseudomonadati; phylum Thermodesulfobacteriota; class Desulfovibrionia; order Desulfovibrionales; family Desulfovibrionaceae; genus Nitratidesulfovibrio; species Nitratidesulfovibrio vulgaris. Next base: position 2,664,066 of record NC_002937.3, read on the forward strand.
CGGCAGCCACGAACGGCAACACAAGGCGTGCAAGTTCTTCGGGAGACGTCTCGCGCAGGTAATGCCCGTTGAGCCACTCCAGCTTGTCGGGGTCGAAACCGGCTGCGGAACTGTTGAGGTTCTCGGTGCCGAACTTCTCGACCAGTTCCTCGAGGGCGAAAATCTCCTGATCGCCATGCGACCAGCCAAGGCGCACGAGGTAGTTGACCAGTGCCTGCGGCAACAGGCCGTACTGCTCGTACTCGATGACGGCCTTGGCCCCGTGGCGCTTCGAGAGCTTCTTGCGGTCGGGACCGAGGATCATGGGCACATGCCCGAAGCGCGGCAGGTCGAAGCCGAGGGCCTGATACAGCAGAATCTGCTTGGGCGTGTTGGAAAGGTGGTCGTCGCCGCGCAGGACATGGGTGACCCCCATGGTGGCGTCGTCCACGACCACGGCGAGATTGTAGGTGGGCGCGCCGTCGCTGCGGCGCAACACCATGTCGTCGAGTTCGGCCACGTCGAAAGCCACGGTGCCCTTCACGAGGTCGTCGAACACGATGCGGCCTTCGGCCGGGGCCTTAAGGCGCACGACACGCCCGTCGCCGGGGCCGAGGTCGCGGCTGCGGCAGCGGCCGTTGTAGCGCGGCTTGAGTCCCTTGGCGCGGGCCTCTTCGCGCATCTTCTCCACCTCGTCGGGCGGGCATTCACACCAGTAGGCGTGCCCCGATTCGAGCAGTCTGTCGATGTAGCTGTTGTAGATGTCGAACCGTTCACTCTGGTAGATGAGGTCGCCGTCCCAGTCGAGGCCAAGCCACTTCATGGAGGCGAGAATGGAGTCGGTGTACTCCTGCTTCGAGCGTTCGGTGTCGGTATCTTCGATGCGCAGGACGAAACGGCCCCCGAAATGACGGGCCAGCAGCCAGTTGAAGATGGCGGTGCGGGCACCGCCGATGTGCAGGTGCCCCGTGGGGCTGGGGGCGAAACGCGTCACCACGTTGCTCATGCTCTCTCCCTGACAGGAACGGCGGGCAAGGCCCGCCGGTATGATATTGTGGAACCGGCCACGCAGGTGTCGCACTGTGGCGATGCGTCGATACGATGCCGACACGAACCGGGCAGCCACTCCGGCAAGGCGTTCTCCCGCACCACGTGCAGTTGCGTGGTGCGAATTCTACATCAGGCGTCTACGGCTTCCACACGCTGCACGGCGGGCACGAATTTGAGCACCATCTTCTCGACGCTGTTCTTCAGCGTCTTCTGCGACATGGGGCACCCCTTGCAACGTCCGGTGAGGCGCACGCGCACCACGCCTTCGGGGGTGATGTCCACCAGTTCGACATCGCCGCCGTCCTGCTGGAGCAACGGGCGCACTATGGCGAGAGCCTGTTCGACCTTGTCACGCATGGGAATATCCTCGCTCAAGCGAATGTGGCCCCGCAGGGCCGCGCTGTTCTACGTCCTTTGCGCAGGGGGTGTCAAACGAGGGAGGCTCGCACCGTCCCCTCCGAAGCCCCCCTGACCGTGCTACACGGGAGCGATGCGCACCGTGGCCTTGCGCAGGTAGTCCACAGGGTAGTAGCTCTGCTTGGCCTTGCGCAACCCTTCGTCGTCGAGGTCCTGCTCGCGGTTCACCAGACGGAAGCGGGCCCCCTCGTACTGCACGAACTGCTGGTTGATGGCCTGATAGACGCCACGGTAGTCGCCACGCCCCTTCTCGAAATGCACAACGAGGGTCTCGTCGTCGAGGGCCTCTCCCACGGTGTAGGCCACCATGCGCCCCTCGGCATAGAGTGCGCCCCCCACGAGGCCGGGGATGCTGTCCCACTCTTCGAGCACCCGGATGACAGCCTCGTTCTCGGCCAGCAGCGACTCGGATTCGGCGCACTCGCGCCACTGGCACCATTCCTCCTGCATCTCGATGACGGCCTCGATGCAATCGGGGGTGAGGGGATGGTAGTCGATGCCATAGGCCTTGGCGTAACCGTTCACATGATTCTTCTTGCGATGGAAGCGGTTACCCTTGAGGTCGGCGAGGTCGGCGGAATCGTAGAGATAGTCCCACTGACCGGGCGTCTCCTGCACCGTCACCCTGTCGCCCAGCACCTCGCGCCAGAGGCTTGCCAGTTCTTCCGGTACGCGGATGAACTCCATCCCCTTGCCGAGACATGTGCAGGATGCCCAGTCGATGTCGCCCCACGGCCCCACGGGGGCCCAGTAGCGCACTTCGGGCAGGGTCTGCCGCAACCAGCACAGTCCGTGTTCGAACCTCCATTCGAGGCCGTAATGCTCTGCCCATCCCCACAGGTTGGTGAAGCTGTAGTCCGAGGCACGGCGTGGCGTCCGTGCGAAAAGGGCGAGATAGTCCTGCATCGCATCGAGGGTGACGGGCGAGAAATCAGTCGCGGACATTGCTATTGCCTCCCTTGTGCGTCGTACCGTTGGCGCGGCGCATCATGCTGAACCTGCTCCAGTCCTTGGTCAGGAAAAGCCAGAACATGGTCGAAGACTGAAAGACCTGCGAGACGAGCATGGCGATGAAGACCCCCGCCGCGTCGCGCCAGACCACATGCCCCATGAACCACGCGCATGGAAGGCGCACGAACCATGTGGCCGAACTGTAGACGATGAAGTTGTAGAACGTGGCCCCCGCCCCGGTCATGATGCCCCCGAGGGTCATGCTGGCGACGGTGAAGGGAATGGATACGAGGTTGTAGCGCAGATAGCTCACCGTCTGCGCGGCCACGGCCGCATCGGGAGTGAGGATGGCGGAGAGTTCGGGCACCCACGGCCAGAGCAGGGCCGCCAGCACGGTCATGCTGCCGCACCCTATCACCAGCAGGCGCAACCCGACACGGCGCGCGTCATCGCGCAGCCCCGCTCCCAGCAGATGCCCCACGAGAATGGAGGCCGTCATGTTGAAGGCGAAGGCCGGAAGAAAGATCAGCGACTCCACGCGCATGCCCGCCGTCAGCCCCGCCAGCGCATTCACGCTGTCCGCCGGGGCGGGCAGCGACCCCGTGATGGCGAAGAGCACCAGATAGCCCATGTGCCACAGCACCTGCATGGCAGCTGCGGGTGCCGCCACCTTCACGAGGTAGGGGGCGCCGCACCGTATCCAGCGCCAGGGCGGCATCGAAACACCCTGCACCATGCCGCCGCGCCGCAGAAGCACCACATTGAGCGCAGCCCCTGCCAGCACCGACCAGAACGTCCCCCACGCGACCCCGGCATAACCGAAGTCCGGCAGCCCCCACAGGCCAAGGCCGAAACCGGCACTGGCGACGGCGTTGACGACGCTGACCACGACCATGGTCAGCAACGGGGCGATGACATCCTTGCGCGCCCTGAAGGCGGCGTTGCTGATGGTGAAAAGATAGTGGGCGGGCAGCGTCAGCAGGTAGACATGCCAGAAATAGGAGGCCACGGGCATTATGCGTTCCGGCACCATGAGCACATGCAGCAGCGCGTCGGCAGCCACAAGGCCCGAGGCCGCCACGACGCCGCCGCACAGCGCGCCGCCCCAGAGGATGAGCGAGACGTAACGCCGGGCCCGGGCCAGCAGGCCCGCGCCAAGGGCCTGCCCCACTGCGGCGACGGCCCCGTTGGAGAGGGCCACCGCCACCACCAGCAGGAAGAACATGCACTGGTTGACGATGCCGAGAGAGGCCTGCACATCGGGGTTGATGCGCCCCGCCACCCATACGTCGGTGAAGCCGATGATGAACTGGAAGAGCATCATGAGCATCTGGGGCCATGTGAGCCGCCAGATGCCCCTGAAGGAGGCGTCGCCCGCCGCTATGGATGATGTGACCGTCACGCCTGTGCCTTCCGCCGATGGTGCACGACTGTGTCTTGCAAGCGTCACACGGTAGCCGTACCATGACCGTGTCGCTGTCCGCTTCAGGGTCTCTGCTTGAAGCCCCGAAGCGCATCCGCCGTCAACCCCGTCATCAGGAGGTTGTCATGTCGCACTTCAAAGAAACCCCGCAGACCCCCGCGCTCACTCTCGACATCGGTGCCGCACGCCGCGAACGCCTTGACCGCATCCTTGACACGGCACGCGAACTCGGTCGCCGCGTACAGCCCGAAGAGCACCTGTTGCGTGCGCTCGACGCATGGCTGGACGACACCGGAAAGCAGCTTGAGAGGCTGCGCCGCGAGCGCGAACGCCTCGCGGCCGCCACCGGAGACCCCATTGTCATGGGCCCCGCGCCTTCTTCTGACGAAGCAGGGCGTCCCCCATGCCAAGCTGCCCGCGACACGCAGTGCCATCCGGGTGGACAGGGCACCGCCATCGACCTGCGCCCTGACAGATATCCCCGTCCGGCCTGAAACAGGGGGCTGCAGAAGCCCCCTCGGACCCGGTGCCCGTGCGTGCTCGACTCATGAGGCCGAGGATACGTGCATGACGCACATCGTATGGCGCCATGTTCTCCCGCAGCCCTGCGGAACGCATGGCTGACGCGTACGCCAGCGCCTGTCCGGCAGCATACATGGCAGCATACCCGGCAGCACACCCGGCTACTCGTCCGGTATCATGCGGGGCATCATAAGGACTCTCACGGGACGCGATGCGCGCAAGGCTTACGGGGCATCACGCGTCGGACAAAGATAGGCCGTCAGACCCGGCTGTCAATGACGTCTCCCGCATGCAGCCTGTGCAGCGTACCGTTTCCGGCCAGAATGCACAGCCAGCCTTCAGGGGTCATGTCCGCCACGCGCCCTTCGACAAGTTCATCGCCGTGGCGCACTCGCAGATGCCGGCCCACGATATCCGAAAGTTCCTTCCAGCGTGTGATGACGGCCCCGGTGTCTCCCTCGCGCAGTGCACCGTACCAGTGTTCGGCACGTTCCAGAAAGGCGCGGGCGACATCAGCCCTTGCGACAGGTCGGCCGCACTCCGTCTGCAGCGACGTGGCGGCGACGCCCGCATCGACGAGGGCTTCCGCCGGGGTACTCACATTCACCCCCACGCCGGTGACGACCCAGTCCACCATGTCGGCGACGAGTCCCACCTCGGTGAGGTTGCCACAGACCTTGAGCCCCGCCATGAGCAGGTCGTTGGGCCATTTGACCTCCGGCATGAGGCCCGTCACGGCCTCGACAGCCTCTGCGGCGGCGACCGCCGTCATGAGGGTCACCAGCGGGGCCGCCTGCGGAGAAAGGCGGGGACGCAGCACCAGCGACACATACACGCCACCCTGCGGCGAGACCCATGGTCTGCCCGTACGCCCTCGCCCTGCCAGCTGCTGTGCGGCCATCACGACAGTGCCTTCGCAGGCACCGCCTACGGCAAGCGCCACGGCATCGCGATTGGTCGAGTCGGTGCTCTCGTGCCAGTGCAGACCGACCTTGCCGAACACCTCTGTGGCAAGTCCGCGCAGTACCTCTGCCGCCTCGAAGGGGGCTGTGGTCCTGTCCAGCCTGTAGCCGCGCCGCGTCACCGCCTCGATGACATAGCCCGCCGCACGCAACGCCCTGACATGCTTGCCCACGGCAGCGCGACTGACCCCGAGTTCCCTTGAAAGCTCCTCGCCGGAGCACCATCCATCGGCCTCGAACAAGCGTTCGAGTACTCGACGACGGGTCCCGTTTCTGCCCCTGTCGTCCATGATAATTGTAAACCCTCTAGAGCGTCTCTCGTTGACAGTAAGAGAAGGCACGGTTAGTCGCTCGCGATACGCGAGGTACACCATGCACAACCTGCTCGAAAACCTGCGCCGCCGCCTTCTGGCGCAGCGCACCCCGGAACCGCTCCCCCCGACATCGCAGGGTCTTGCACGACCGTCCCATGACGTCGTCCGTGGGCCTTGCGATGCCGACATCCCCCCGGATGCCCGAAACACGATGCCCGAAGGCATCACCGTCGAAGAAGCGCTTGCCGTGGCAGAACTTCCGCAGAAGCACGCCCTCGACATCCTCGCCACCGCACAGGCGATTCGTTCAGTCCACAAGGGCGGCCCCGCCGCGCTGTGCGGTATCGTCAACGCCAAGTCGGGCCGCTGCCCGGAAGACTGCGCCTTCTGCGCACAGTCCTCGCACCATGCCACGGGCAGTCCCGTGCATGCCCTTCTCGACGCGGAGACCCTTCTCCGTCGTGCAGAAGAGCTACGCCAATCCGGAGCCGAGCGCTATGGTATTGTGACGAGCGGCACGCGCCTGACCGTCCGTGAACTCGCCACGTTGTGCGAGGCGGCGGTGCGCATCCGACGCGAAACAGGCATCGCCCTGTGCGGTTCTCTGGGGCAGTTGACGCCTGACGCGGCCGCCTGCCTGAAAGAGGCGGGTTTTTCCAGCTACCACCATAACCTTGAGACTTCTAGAAGTTTCTTCCCGGCCATCTGTTCCACACACGCCTACGACGACGACATCGCCACCGTGCGTGCCGCACGGGCTGCCGGGCTGCGCACATGTAGCGGCGGCATCTTCGGCATGGGCGAGACCGACGCCCAGCGCATCGAACTCTCGGCCACGTTACGCGAACTCGACGTGGATTCCATCCCCGTCAACCTGCTGTCGCCCATTCCGGGAACCCCGCTGCAACACCGCCCCACCATGCCACCCATGCGCGCCCTTGTGAGCATCGCCATCTACAGACTCATGCACCCGGCGCGTGACATCCTCGTGTGCGGCGGCCGCGAGGCGACCCTCGGCCCGTGGCAGTCGTGGATATTCCTTGCCGGGGCCAACGGCATGATGGTGGGCAACTATCTTACAACCACGGGACGGGATATGGCGGACGACCTTGCCATGCTCGCCACCCTCGGAGTCCGCGCATGAGCACTTCTCCCTTCAACAGCCGTGTCGCGCCTATGCCGCATGATGATGCTACCGCGCCCGTTTTGCATTACGCGCATGACGCTGCTGGTGCGCATGACGCTGCTGACGCTGCTGGTGCGCATGACGCTGCTGACGCTGCTGGCACGCCACCCTGTGCCGCCTCCCGCACAGCCCGCCTCCGCAGCCTCGACGCAGCCCATGTATGGCACCCCTTCACCCAGATGCGCGACTGGATGGGCAGTGAACCGTGCATCATCGACGCTGCCGACGGCAACCATCTCATCGACACCGACGGCAACCGCTATCTCGACGGCGTCTCGTCGCTGTGGACCAACGTCCATGGTCACCGCCATCCGCACATCGACGAGGCCATACGACGGCAACTCGACCGCGTGGCCCACTCCACACTCCTCGGCCTTGGCGGTACGCCCTCCATCGAACTTGCGGCACGTCTCACCGCCATCGCCCCGGCAGGGCTCACACGCGTGTTCTATTCCGACAGCGGTTCCACCGCCGTGGAAGCGGCCCTCAAGATTGCCTTCCAGTACCATCGGCAGGCCCCGGAGGGCGATGCACGCCGCACCCGCGTGATGGCCTTCAGCAACGCCTACCACGGCGACACCATCGGTTCCGTCTCGCTAGGGGGTATGTCGCTCTTCCACGGCATCTACGGGCCGTTGCTCTTCGACCCCGTGCGCGCCCCCGCCCCGCACTGCTACCGCTGCCCTGCGGACCTCAGGCCGGAGACATGCGGCATGGCGTGCCTCGGCGAGGTCGAACGCCTCATGCGGCACCACGGGCACGAACTGTGCGCCGTGGTCGTGGAACCACTGGTGCAGGGCGCGGCGGGGATGCTGGTGCAGCCCCGCGGCTGGTTGCGCGGGCTGCGCGACCTCTGCGACCGCCATGGCGTCTTCATGGTGGCAGACGAGGTCGCCGTGGGCTTCGGCAAGACGGGCACCATGTTCGCCTGCGAACAGGAGGGCGTCGTGCCCGACATGCTCTGCCTCGCCAAGGGCATCACCGGGGGCTATCTGCCACTGGCGGCGACCCTCGTCACGGAACACATCCACGATGGCTTTCTGGGGGGCTACGCCGACTTCCGTACCTTCTTCCACGGACACACCTACACGGGCAACGCCCTCGCCTGCGCCGCGGCCCTCGCCTCGCTCGACGTCTTCGAAGAGGAACGCACGCTGGAGACCCTGCGTCCGCGCATCGAACGACTGGCGACACTGCTGGCCCCGCTGAACGACCTGCCCCATGTGGGCGACATACGCCGCGTTGGCGTGATGACCGGCATTGAACTGGTCGCCGACCGCGAGACCCGCACCCCCTATCGCCCCGAAGAACGCATCGGCCATCGCGTGACCCTCGAGGCGAGACGGCGTGGCGTCATCGTAAGGCCGCTGGGGGACGTGATGGTGCTCATGCCCCCCCTCTCCATCACGGAGACGGAGTTGGAGACACTGGTGCATACCGTACGCGGCGCCATCATCGCCGTCACCGAACACGGGGCGGACGGGGGATTGTGGACGAAGCGCCCTGACGGCCCGGACAACCCGGACAAGGCCAACACGCCGGACACACCGGACGGGGCTCGCACCGGGGAGACCGTGGTGTGAAGACCGTCCACGAAGGAACGTTCCTCTTTCCCGCCACCCATCCGCTCTTCGCAGACCACTTCGAAGGTGCGCCCGTGGTGCCCGGTTCGTTGCTGCTTCGCGCCTTCGTGGAGGAAGCGGGCACCGTATGGCCCGACTTTGCGACGCAGGGCGCCACGGGCTTTCGTTTCCGGCGGTTCGTGACGCCGGGTCGTCACCCGTTTCGCATGGAACGTACCGACCTCACTGTGCGCTGTACACTCATGGACGCTCAGGGGGGCATACTGGTGCGAGGCGATCTGACGACGGCAGACGCGACGGGCGATGCCGGAACGGATAACGACAGAACGGGCGCTGACGGAGAGGCGGCCCTGCATACCTCGCCAAGAGGAACAACGGCATGACTCTGCACCAGAAGGATGGTGACGACTACGCGGGGGGCACGCGACGCCCCACCGCCGTCGCTCACGCGCAGCATGACATCGCCCCCGGAGTGGTGCTCATCCTCGGCGGTTCCAGCACGCTGGGGCTTGCCGCAGGTCGTGCGCTACTTGCCGCGGGACATCCCGTGGCCCTGACAACCCGCAATGCCGAAGGAACAGGGCGCATCCTTGCCGCCCTCGCCCCCGGTGAAGCGGGCATACCCGACGGCGGCACTGACTTCTCCGGCAACAGGCCTGACCTCTTCAGCAACAGGCCTGACCTGTCCAACGGCGGGGCAGACAGGTGCCGTGTCTGTAGACATACGGGACACGCACCGTATGCCGTGCTGCCCGTCGAGAGTGCCGAATCATTACCCGACCGGTGCGCGGACGCACTGGGGACCCCGCCCCGCCACATGCTGGACTTCATGCATGGCCGCTTCGAGACGCTGGTCGCTGCCGCCCACGTCCACGACATCGACCGGTGGGCCATCGACGACATCGCCCTGCGGGCCCGATGCCTTCGCGCCGTCAGTCGGGCGATGCTGGCGGAGAGGGCCGGACGTTGTGTCTTCGTCTCCTCGACGGCAGCAGCCATGGCAGCGCACGGGCAGGGCTACTATGCCGCAGCCAAGGCAGCGGGCGAGGCCCTGTACCGCAGTGCGGGTCTTGAACTGGCATCACGCGGGGTGACCACCTGTTCGTTGCGCCTCGGGTGGGTGGATGCGGGGCGCGGGGCGGACTTCATACGGGGCAATGACGCGCCCTACCGAGACGGGACTGCCCACGCCGTGCCCACCCCACACACCGCCACACAGCTTGCCGATGGCGTCCCCACCGGGCGTCTCGTCACCGTGGACGAGGTCGTGGGCACGCTCATGTTCCTCCTCTCCGGGGCGGCGACATCGCTCAACGCCACCCATATCACCCTCGACGGCGGCTTCACCGCCGGAAAGCCCCGCGCCGGAACGCCGCGCACAGGTTCAGGAACACGGCGCACGGGCTGATGGCATCCCGAAAGCCGCCCTCCGCAGCACACACCGCAACAGACCGTCCAGACACCACGAACCATCAACAGTGGGCGGACGCCCACCCACGAGAAGCCCATGCCAGAGACACCAGCATTCGACACGGTACGCGCCATCGTCGCCGACATCTTCGAGGTGGCACCCGAAACCCTCACGCCCGCGACCCGTCTCTTCGAAGACCTGCCCTGCGAGTCCATCGACCTTCTGGAAATCGGCGCGGGTCTCAACCGCCGCTGCCGCATCCCCGTGGATGACGACGCGGCCTTCCTGCGTTCACTTCGCATCCACCTCATGGAGGCCGAGAGAGAGAGACGCGATGCGACACAGCACCTTGCCAGCGTCTACCCGCACCTCACAGCACGGCGGGTGGCATCCATCGTCGAGGCACTGCGCGCCCCCGCATCACCGCCTGTGCTCACGCTGGCTGACATCACCGCCTACGTCGACCACGTACGCAACGACGTGCAGCGCACCGGAGAGGTTTGACCGGCATGGACGGGGAAAGAGACAGGGGACAAGGGGGGCATGGACACCAGGCCCCGTCACTCCTGTCCTCTCACCGACGTGCGGGCGGCACCCCGCAGTCAAGGGACAGGGCGGCCCCCCGGACTGGCACACAGACTGACGTGCCCACCGGCACCCCGACTGGCCCCTGCACTGCACTGACGGGCGCACAGACACCGCCTTGCGAAGTAGCCCGACAACCATCAGCACCCCGCCTGCACTCCATCTGTGGGCCCTATCCACCTGACATCGCATCGCCATGAACGACTCCGCACATCACCAACGCACGCAAGACGCCACGGGCAACCGCATGCGCGTCGTCATCTCCGGCATGGACTGCGTCACGCCCTTGGGCGACGACGCCAGCCTTGCCGCCCACCTACACCACGGCACCCCGCCCTTCATGCCCGCCCCGGTGCTGCCGGGGGCCGCATGGTGCCCTGTGAACGCCTTCGACCCGGCACAGGCGACAGACCACTGGCGACACCGCCGCTATCTCTCGCGGGGCGGTCTCTTCGCGCTGGCTTCGGCCCTCGGCGCAGCACGCGATGCTGGATGGGGGGCATCGGCCCCCGACGGGGCGGCGCTGGTCACCGCGCATGGTCCCAACCTCGACATCACCTCGGACTTTCCGCACTGCCATTGCGACGTCTCCGGGACTGGCGACACACAAGGCGATGCGCCCTCTCCCTGCGCGACCTCGACGCATGGAGGCCCCACCGCCGCGCACGGCGTCAATGGCATGAATGGCGTGGATGGCCCAGATGAGGCGCGACATGGCCTCTCCCGCGATACGGCAGGACTCGACCACCCCGGACTTGATGCCCTGTGGCTGCTGCGCTGGCTGCCCAACACCGCCGCCTCGGCCATCGCGCAGCGCCTCGGCATCCATGGTGAAGGGCTGGTCGTAGGCACGGCCTGCGCCGCAGGCTTGCAGGCACTGGGAGAGGCATACCGCCGCGTGCGGCACGGTCTCGCCCCCACGGTGCTGGCTGCGGGCGGCGACTCCCGCCTCTCTGCGGGGGGGATGCTGGGCTACGCACGGGCCGACGCCCTGTGGCACTCCAACGCGCGCCCGGCCTCCCATGCCGAGGCCCTGCGTGCCATGCGGCCCTTCGACGCCGCGCATGGCGGCTTCGTCCCCGGTGAAGGCGGTGCGGCCTTCGTACTGGAGACGGAAGCCGCTGCATGTGCGCGGGGGGCTACAATCCACGGCGAGATTCTCGGATTCGGCGCGACACTGGACGGTGCCAGCCTCACGGCCCCCGATGCCACGGCGCATCACGCCGAATGCGCCGTGCGCAAGGCCCTCGATGACGCAGGGTTCACCCCCGGCGACATCGCATGGGTGGCAGCGCACGGCACCTCGACACCGCGCGGAGACGCCGCCGAAGCCCTGCTTCTGCAACGCGTCTTCACCGACGCGGGGCACCGCCCCGCCGTCACCGCCCTCAAGTCATGGACAGGTCACCTCGCCTCCGCCTGCGGACTCGCCGAATGCGCGCTGATGCTGCGGGCCGCCCGGTGCGGCGTGCTGCCGTCCATCCGCAATCTCGACACCCCATGTTCCCCGGCAGCGGAAGGACTCGACCTCGTGCGCGAACCACGTCCCTTCCCGCAAGGGCCGGGACTCATCCAGAGTTTCGGCTTCGGGGGGCAGAATGCCGCGCTCATCGTCATGCCTGCCGTAACAAGGGCGGGCCAGTGATGCCGCGTCACGCCATGCCGACAGCACACGACGCCATCTTCACGGACGGCACACAGAGGGCCTCGCACACGTCCCCTTGCCCCCCGCATCTCCCCGGTGAAGCACTCCCCGACGACACGCCCCCCGGTTTCGTGCTTCTGGACGCCATCACGCGCTACGACACCTCGGGGTTGACCGCAGTGCGCCAGTACAGCCGCACCCCGGCATGGCACGCGGTGGAAGCCATGGCACAAGCCGGGGCCATGCATCTGCGGTTTCTGGGCGACTTCTCAGACCATGCCTTCCTGCTTGGCATCACCGACTGCCCTTGGCCCGAGACGCCGCTTGACGGCTGCTGCCGTATCGAAGTGCGCCTCACAGCCCTCACACAGGGGGCGGCATCCTACGACATGACCCTTTCCCTCGATGGCCCTGATGAGGTGACCACAAAGCAACAGACGGTGGGGCGTACTGTAGAGCACGCGGTACGGTGGGTGGGGCAGGGTGCGATGCTCTTCGGTCGCGTCCCCTACGACAACATATACCGCGAGGCCGTCCTCGCGCCACGCTACCGGAGACTCTTCGCATGGCTCACCCGTTCCTGCACCGCCTGACCCTGCGCCTCGACGCGCAACGCGCTGCGGGTCTCGACCGCACTGTCATGACACCGGAGACGCGTACGACTCGCCACGTCATCCTCGACGGTCAGCGACTCTGCAACTTCGCCTCCAACGACTATCTCGGCCTTGCCGATGATGCGGCATGGCGTGCCGAGGTCGCCGACTGCTTCGCCCGCCACCCTGCTTCGGGCACGGCATCACGCCTTGCCGCCGGACATTCCGCGCTGGTGGCCGAAGCCGAAGCTGCATGGGCCGAACATTTCGGATATGAGAGTTGCCTCTTCCTGCCCAGCGGCTATCAGGCCAACCTCGCCGTGGTGACGGGGCTGCTGCACACGGGCGACACCCTCTTCATCGACAGGCGTATCCACGCCAGCATGGCGCGGGCAGTGCCCCTGTGTGGGGCACACCCGGTCACCTATCCCCACGGCGACCTCGCCCGACTCGACCGCAGGCTGACCGCGTGGAGACACGAAACAACCGCGGAGACGGCATCAGCCGCACCTCTCACAGAGGGGGCGCCCCTGTCGTCCCCGCCCGCGACATGTCCGACGGCATCCCCGCCGCCGCACGGGGACGCCAGCCCCGTCATACTCACCGAATCCCTCTTCAGCATGGACGGCACAGTGACCTCCATGGACGCCCTCGCCACCCTGCGGTCACGACACGGGGCCTTCGTCATCCTTGACGAGGCCCATGCCTGCGGTGCCTTGGGGCAAGGCGGGCGCGGCCTTGCATGGGGACAAACGGAGAATGCCCCCGCCGCCGACGTCATCGTGGGCACGCTGGGCAAGGGACCGGGATTCTTCGGTGCGTTCGTGCTCATGCCGCGCATCGTGCGCGAGTCGCTTGAGAACTTCGCCTCTGCCGTCATGCACTCCACGGCCCTGCCTGAAGCCCACGCCGCTGCCGTGTTGCGTCTGCTGCCCCGCATGGCGGGCATGGACGACGCACGCGCACGCCTCGCCCGCAACGCCCGCGCACTGCGCGAGGGGCTGGCCGGTTGCGGCCTGCCAGTGCATGGCGACGCCCATATCCTGTGCATTGAGACAGGTGACGAGGCACAGGCAACGCAACTGGCCCGAAGACTTCGTACCCAAGGGGTGCTGGCCCTCTCTGCGCGACACCCCACCGTCCCCCACGGGCACGCCATCGTGCGCTTCAGCGTCACCGCCGCCCATACCGACGACGACATCACGTATTGCAAGGAGACCGTTCACACATGTCTGCACACGAGATGAACCACGCGACACCACGTCTGCCTGCGCCCCTCTTCGTCACCGGTACGGATACGGGGGTGGGCAAGACGGTGGTGAGTCTGTTGCTGATGAGGGCGCTGTTCAGACGGGGGATGGTCCCCTTCTACGCCAAGCCCATGCAGACGGGCTGCCGCGACCCGTATGACACGGACAGCGACGCAGCCTTCGTCTACCGGCATGTGCCGGAATTGGCGGAAAGGGATCCTGCGGAAGCGGTGGGATGGTGCTTCAGGGCACCCAAGGCTCCGCTCCACGCCGCGCGGGACGAACGCAACGGCGTGGAGACGGAAGACCTGATGCGCAGGTTGGCAATCCTGCGCGCTACACATGCCTGCCTCGTTCTGGAGGGTGCGGGCGGGCTCATGGTGCCCTTCACCGCCGACGCGCTGTGCGTCGACTGCATCCGGGCGGCGGATGCGCGCCCCGTGCTTGTGGCGCGGGACGGTCTGGGAACCGTGAACCACACCCTCCTTTCCGTGGAGGCGATGACCCGAAGAGGCGTGACGCCGGCAGGGATCGTTTTCGTTGCATCCGGAAAACGCCCCACCCCTTCGGACCTTGTCCACGACAACATGGAAGCGGTGGCCATGCTGTCAGGGATATCCGTGAGCGGCATCGTGCCGCCCATCCTTGATTTTCATGCGCCGCCCGAAGCTGCGCTGACCGTTGCCGACGCCGTCATCGACGCGGCACTCGGCCTGTAGTCACCCATACCCCGCGTGGCTACGGCATGGGCCGGAAGGCCGCCCCCGCCCCGCGGCAGGAGAATGCGGTGCGGGGGCGCACTCCGGGCAGACGGGGTGCACTCCCGGAGCACCCGCGCCTTTCCGGAGAAACGTCGACGTATACGTGACGGGGGCTAGAGCCCCAGCCCCTCGTACATGGCCACAAGGTCGTCCAGCGTCTCGCGGCGCCGCACGAGGCGAGGCCTGCCCTCGAGGTCGATGAGCACCTCGGCGGGGCGCATCCGCTGGTTGTAGGAGGAACTCATGACATAACCGTAGGCACCGGCGTCGAGAACACCGAGGATGTCACCCTCCTCCACCGGAGGCAGGGGCCTGTTCCTGGCGATGATGTCGCCGCTTTCGCAGATGTTGCCCACAACGGTCTGCGGCAGCAGCAGGTCCGAGGGGGCTCCGTCTTCACGGTACACCTCGATGTCGTGGTGCGCGTCGTACATGACGGGACGCGCCAGCACGTTGAAGCCGAGGTCGGTACCCACGTAGCGGTTGGCACCGTTGGACTTCACCGAATGCACCGAACCGAGAAGCAGGCCGCATTCGGCCACCACGTAGCGCCCCGGTTCGACGAGGAACCGCCCGCGATAGCCGCGCCGCTGCGCCCAGCCGGAGATGAGGTCGTCGAACTGCGCCCCCATGGCGGTGAGGTCGAGACGGGGCTGGTTGTCGTACTTGTGATAGGGGATGCCGAAGCCGCCGCCGAAGTCGATGACCTCGACGTCGTCGAAGCGTTCCGCCAGCGTGAGCAGAAAACGCGCAGCCTCGACATAGCTTTCCGGTTCGAGGAAGAGCGAGCCGATGTGCTGGTTGATGCCCGCCAGCGTGAGATTGTGCCGTGCGAGGATGGTACGCACCTCATCGATGGATGCGGGGTCGACGCCGAACTTCGTCTCCTTGCCCGCCGTGACCACCTTCTTGTGGTGGCCCGCCCCGATGCCGGGGTTGAAGCGCACCATCACGCGCCCGCCGGGGTTCACCTCGCCGTAGAGGTCAAGCTGCGAGAGCGAATCGACGCTCACCAGCAGGCCATGCGACACGGCATTGCCCAGTTCTTCGGCGGAGACGTTGTTGCACACGTAGAGAATCTTGTCGGGGGAGAAGCCCGCCCGAAGGTTCATGAACAGTTCGCCGGGCGACATGGCGTCGACCACCAGCCCTTCCTCGCGGATGATGTGGAGCAGCGCGAGGTTGCTGTTGGCCTTGGCGGAATAGTTCACGCGGAAGCCGGGATGCGACGAGAGGGCCTTCATCTCGCGGCAACGCTGGCGGAGGATGGCCTCGCTGTAGACATAGAGCGGACTGCCATAGGTCTCGACCAGTTCGGTGGGCGAGGTGAGTCCGAAGAAGCCGACGGCGTCGGTGTAGGTGGATCGTACGTTGGGCATCACTCTGCTTCCTTGCCTTCGCGGATGCGGATGAGTTCCATTTCGTGCAGGATGGCCTCGCGCATGAGGTAGACGAGATGCTCGTTGCGCGAATACAGGCACCGCCCGCTCACGCCGGGTTCCAGCAGTCCCGCGATGACCTCGCTGGTGTCGGCGATGAGCTTCACATGTCCGGTGCCAGCCCGGTTCTTCAGAAATACGGCTCCCGCGATGGCGGGGTCGGTGTCGGAGAGGATGACGACCTTGAGGCCGCGTGCCACGCAATCCTCGAACTCACGCCGGAAGAGGGCAAGATTCTCGTGATGCAACGAGGCATAGACGCGCAGCGTCGCACCCGTCAGCATGTTGCGTATCTTGTTGGCGGTGTTCGCCAGTCCCGCGACGGTGAGATAGGGCGTCTCGTCGGGCTGTTCCTCGGGCAGGTTGGCATCGAGGAAGGCAAGCGTGGCCTCCGTGTCGCGCCGCAGGTTCCCAAGCAGTTCATGCCGGGGTACGGGGACATAGCGGCTGGCATCACCGCTGGCGACCACAGCGCCCCCCTTCTCGACGAGGCTGGAAAGCGCGGCATAGGCGTTGGAACGCGAGATACCTGCAGCCTTGGCAGCCTCATAGCCCGTCATGGCCCCGTGGCGCAGCAGGGTGACGTAGAGCAACGACTCCTGCTGCGTGAATCCGAACTTGCGTAGTGCGAGGATGGTCTCCATCGCGCGTCTCCTCTCTCTGTGCCGCACATGCGGCGGTACCTTTCCGCATCGCCGCCAGGGTACGGGCGGTGCCCCTGCGTCATGCATATCGCACGACCTGCCCGGGGCCGCACCATCGAGTCCGGCCTCCGGAAGGCCGCCACCGCACCTCTGACCAAGCAGATGGCAACGCACGCAGCATCGGCAGAACTACGAAGAAGGCGGAACTTGAAGACAGTCTCTGCCTGCTTCCTGTGCTTGCGGCCGACGCCGCCATGCGTGGTACTGATTAGTACCACTATAGCCACAAATCATTGCTGTCAATACGGAAGCCGGGTAATTCCATACGCTGCATCCCAGTCGCCCCATACCCATTCGCACAAGCCAGCCCGCACTGGCGGCGCTCGGGTGTCCTTCTCCTCTTCACCAGTGGATGCCTGTTCCGTCGGCATCCCTCGCACCATGGCGCTGATGGACACCGGCTGCACGTCAGGGGACGTTGTGCAGAGGGACACTGCCGCCTTACCGGCGAAGCCATGCAGGGGTGACGAGGACGACACAGCAGCGACAATACCGGAACGGGCACGCCCCGTCTTCGCAAACCGCCCACGGAGGCCAACTTGTCAGGTCATACCGCACACTCCGGCACCCGCCATCCGCACACCGGGGCAACAGTGCAACGCCTTGCCGCAGAGGTCGAGTCGCACATCATCGCGCACCGTCGTGCCTTGCACGCCATCCCGGAAACGGGCTTCGAAGAGAGGTGCACCGCCGCCTATGTGGCCGAAACCCTGTCGGGGCTTGGGCTGCCCGTCCGCACCGGCATCGCCACGACGGGTGTCACCGCCCTTCTCGACACGGGACTCGAGGGGCCTGTGGTCATGCTGCGGGCCGACATGGACGCCCTGCCCGTGACCGAGGCCACGGGGCTGCCTTTCGCGTCACGGCACGAAGGCAGGATGCACGCCTGCGGGCACGACGCGCATATGGCCATGCTCCTTGGCGCAGCCGAGATGCTGTCCGCCATCGTCCGTGAAGAACCCGGCAGACTGCGGGGCAAGGTGCTCTTCCTCTTCCAGCCCGCCGAGGAGGGCCCGGGAGGTGCCGCCCCGATGATAGCCGAGGGCGTTCTCGACGAACCGAAGGTGGATGTCTGCCTCGGTGCCCATGTGTGGCCCTCGCTGCCTGTCGGCACGGTGGGCGTGAAGCCGGGGCCGCTCATGGCCGCCATGGACCGCTTCGAACTTGCCGTGCATGGCAGGGGGGGGCACGCCGCCACCCCCCATCTCTGCGTCGATGCGCTGGAGACGGCGACACAGGTCGTGGGTGCCCTGCAGCGGGTCGTGAGCCGCATGACCGACCCGCTGGAACCCGTCATCCTCACCATCGGCGAGCTTCATGCCGGTACGGCCTACAATGTCATTCCCGGTGAAGCGCGCATGGCGGGCACGGTGCGCACCTTCTCGCCCGATGTGCGTGCCGCATGGGAGGACCGCATCCGCACGGTGGCAGACGGCGTCTGTGCAGCCATGGGAGCCACCGCCACCCTCGACTTCCACTATTGCCACGGCCCGGTGATCAACACCCCCCGAGTGGCCGAGGTGGTGCGCCGCGCGGTGGTCGAGGCAAGAGGGGAACAGGCCGTGACGACGCCCACCCCCACGCTCGGGGGCGAGGACTTCTCATGCTTCCTCGAACGGATTCCCGGATGCTTCTTCTTCGTGGGATGCGGTGGCGACGTTCCCATCCACAACCCGCGCTTCGACCTCGACGAGCGTTGTCTTGCGCTGGGGGCCGAGACGTTCGTTCGTGCCGCACTCCTGTTCACGGAGGGCGGCGCAACGGGAATGACCGCGTAAAAACGCTTTGACATGCTGCAACGGGCGGGCGAGAATGCCGCTTTACCCACCCACACAAAAGGAAACATCATGGCAATACAGAACGGCGCTACGGTTCGCGTGCACTACACCGGGACCCTTGATGACGGGACCGAGTTCGATTCGTCGCGCGACCGCGAGCCGCTCGAATTCACTCTTGGCGAAGGGATGCTCATCCCCGGCTTCGAGAAGGCCGTGCTCGGCCTCAGCAAGACAGGCGATGCCGTGAAGGTCGTCATCCCCGCCGAAGACGCCTACGGCGAGCGCCTTGAAGAACTGGTCATCTCCGTGCCGCGCGATCAGGTTCCGCCGCACATCGAGCCCGAAGTGGGCCTGATGCTCCAGCTCATGACCGATGGCGGCGAGATGGAAGTGGCTGTCACCGAAGTTACCGACGAAGCCGTGACCCTCGACGCCAACCACCCCCTCGCGGGTGAGACGCTCACCTTCGACATCGAACTGGTCGAAGTGCTGTAGCCCTATACCGGGCGGCGCACCCCGCCGTCTGCCCTATGCGCAACGAACGGCGCGTACCCCACGGTGCGCGCCGTTTCCATGTCCGTCCACGAAAGATGTCTAGGCCTCGCCCCGACCGCCATCGCCGTCAGCAGAAGTAGCCCCATCAGGAGCCTTCCCGGGCAGGCAGGGTCCGTCGCCATCGCCTTCACGCCACACGCACACCCTGTCACGCCCTTCGGCCTTGGCCCGGTACAGCGCTGTGTCCGCCCTGCGAAGAAGCTCTTCCAGCAGATTCCCGTCTCCGCCGTGTTCATCCAGCGAGGCTACCCCGACACTCACCGTGAAACGAATGACGTGTCCACCGAACTCCACCACAAGCGCAGCGGCATCCACACGCAACCGTTCGGCAATCACCACGGCGTCGCGGGTATCGGCATTGGGGGCTATGACCACGAACTCCTCGCCGCCGTGGCGCGCCCCTATGTCCGACCATCTGAGCCCTCCGCGGAACACCTCTGCAAAAGCCTGCAACACGGCGTCTCCGGCTTCGTGTCCATAGGTGTCGTTGATGGTCTTGAACCGGTCGATGTCAGCCATCAGGCAGCTGCACGGTCGCCCGCCACGCCAGCACACATCCACCACCTTGGCACCTTCAACGGCGACATACCGACGGTTGTGCAACCCGGTAAGCTGGTCGGTAACTGCCATGCGTTCCAGCGCCCGCATGTGTTCGCCGAGTCGGGCCGACATGGTACAGAAGTTCTTGTACAACTGTCGTATCTCGACAGGTGCGGCAGCAAGGTCGACAAACTCGCATTCCGGCTGGAAATCTCCGGCCGCAATCCTTCCTGAAAGTGTAGCCACCAGCCGCGTAGGCCGGACGATGGTTCGTCCGAAGCGCACCACGAACGGTACAAGGACGAGTACGATGGCACTGTTCACCAGCAGAACGACCAAAGCCGCACGCCGCTGTCCCGCAAGTGCCACGTCCTGCGGCAACTCGCGCACGAGAAGCCACTCCCCCCCCTTGGCAAACCGCGCCACACGCAGCACGTCAGTGCCTTCCGCTGTTTGCATGACCATGAAACGACGCCCGTCATCCCCGGCAAGTGCGCGTAACGAGGCAACTTCGTCGGTGCCGAGTGTCCGGCCCTTTGTCAGCGTGATGCCGTCGCGTCCAACCAGAAATGCCGTTCCACCATCGCGCAGGCGAAGACTCTGCAGCACCATGTTGACCCGCGTGAGGTCGACCACGCCCCCCACGGCACCGGCGATAGCACCCGCCCTGTCCCGATAGGGGGCGGCGATTACCACGATGGGCTTGCCACTGACCCGCGACTTCACGACCTCGGAAACGACGCGACGCCCATCGAGGGCGCTACGTATGTAGCTTCGGTCTCCGAGGGCAAGCCCCGGTTTCGCCTTGATGCCCGCCACCACCGTCCCATCCGGGCCAACAGCGAAAATATCATCGAAATCAGGTGTTGCACTCTGAACGACGCGAAAATGGTCCTCAAGACTCAAGAGTGAGTCATCATGCAGCATGATGGTCGCCGCAAGCACCTGCACCCTTCCCGCATACCCGTCCAGCAATCCATCAAGGACACGGGCATGGTGGGCCAATTCGGCATTCAGGTCGGCCGACACATCCGCAACGAACGGCTGTCGCAAGAACAACAGGAACACGAGAGGGGCTACCAGCAACGGTGCACCGAACAGCAGCAGTACAAACAAGACGAGCCTGCCCTGCAACGTGTCGAAACGCTTCATCCGAACCTCTCAGGTCGCATTCCCAGCCTGCTGACTCTATCCTACCGTTTCCTCCCCCTCAATACATTAGAATATCATATGAAGAAGGGGCACCCCCTACGGGGTGCCCCTTCCGGCAGTCCTGTGTCCGGTGACAGCTATCGCAGCAGCACCAGCGTGCCGACCTGATAGACCGCTACCGAGACGCCGAAGGCCAGTACCGTGTTGAACGCGGTGCTGAAAAGCGCCCAGCCCCACGAACCGGCCTCCTGACGGATGGCGACTACGGCTACGAAGCAGGGGGCGTACAGGAGAACGAACACCAGCAGCGAGAGTGCCGTGGCGGCATTCCAGTTGGGGTCGTTCCTGATCTGTTCGGCCAGCGGTGCCGCATCTTCGGGGTCGACCTCACCCAGCGAGTAGGCGGTACCAAGCGTGGAGACGATGACCTCCTTCGCTGCAAAACCACCCACAAGGGCGATGTTCGTACGCCAGTCGAATCCCGCATAGCGGCTCACGGGTTCGAGTGTGCGTCCGATGCTGCCCGCCACGGAGTGCTCAAGGGCGGCCTCGGCCCGTTCGGCATCAAGGGCGGCAAGCTGTTCCTCAAGTTCGGTGGTGTCCTGCCCTGCCTCCTTGCCCTGCTCGATGGAAGCGGCGACGGTGGCGCTACGCGCCTCGAAGTCGGCGACCACGTTCTCGGGCAGGCTGGGGAAGGTCATGGCCAGCCACAGCAGCACGGAGATGGCCAGAATGACGGTACCGGCCTTCTTCAGGTACTGCCAGGTACGCTCCCACGTGTGGATGAACAGGCCACGCATGGTGGGGAGGCGGTACGGGGGCAGTTCCATGACGAAGGGCGTAGAGGGCCCCTTGATGACGGTGGAACGCAGCAGCCGTGCGACAAGCAACGCCGTGGCCCAGCCCGCCAGTGTCAGACCGAAGAGCACCGACGCCTCATTCTCGGCGAAGAAGATGCCGACGATGAGGATGAACACGGGTACCTTCGCACCGCACGCCATGAACGGCACGGTGAGCAGTGTTGCAAGCTTCTCGCGACGGCTGCGGAGAGTGCGCGCAGCCATGACGCCGGGCACGGCGCAACCGCCCGCGATGCCCCCGCCCACGATGAACGGCATGACAGAGCAGCCATGAAGGCCGAACACGCGGAACACCCTGTCGAGCATGTAGGCGATGCGCGCCATGTAGCCCGAGTCTTCGAGGAAGGCGATTTGCAGGAAGATGAGCATGATCAGGGGCACGAAGCCCATCACGCCGCCCACACCGTCGATGATGCCCGATATGATGAGCGACTTCAGCAACCCTTCAGGCAGGCTGTCGGAGGCGATGCCCTTGAGCCACTCGAAGAACGCCTCGACCCATCCCATGGGAATCTCGCCGATGGAGAAGGTGACGAGATAGATGGCATACAGCACGCCAAGCATGAGCAGGGGGCCCATCAGGCGATGGGTGAGCACCATGTCCATGCGGTCGGAAAGGGCCATGCGGTTGGCGAGTTCGTCGTGCCGTGTGACGACGCCCTGCCGCAACACCGAAGAGATGTAGCCGTAACGGTAGTCGGCGATGACGGCTTCGGGGTAGCTGTTGAGTGTCACCTTCAGGTGGTCGGACACTTCACGCACCATGTCTTCAAGCTGGGCCGAGGCAGCGGCCGAGGCTTCGCGCCCGAGGTTCATGATATGTTCGTCGCTCTCAAGATACTTGAGCGCCACCCAGCGGGCGGGATACCGCCCCGCAAAGAACTGCTGTTCCTCGATGAAGTTCTCCATGCGGCGGATGACCGGGTCGAGGTCGGCACCGTAGGAGATGGAAAGCGGCGTCCACGGCGTGGCGCTGCGGGCCTCGCCAAGCGCTACGGCCTGACGCAGAAGTTCCTGCAACCCCTCGCCAGTGCGCGCCACGGTCTCGACCACCGGCACCCCGAGAAGGCCGGCAAGGCGTTCCGCATCGATACGAAGCCCCTGCTTGCGCGCCTCGTCCATCATGTTCAGCCCGATGGCGACAGGTGCGCCCATTTCCATGATTTGCACGGCGAGGTAGAGGTTGCGCTCAAGGGCACCTGCGTTGACCACGTCGATGACCACATCCGGCCTGTCATCTGCCAGCACCGAACGGGCCACGACCTCTTCCTGCGTGTAGGCCGTCAGCGAATAGGTCCCGGGCAGGTCGACGATGTGGATGTCGCGCCCGTCAAGCCGGGCGTAGCCTTCCTTCTTCTCGACGGTGATGCCGGGGTAGTTGCCCACATGCTGGCGCGCCCCGGTGTATTCGTTGAACGCCGTCGTCTTGCCCGAGTTGGGGTTGCCCGCGAGGGCCACCACGAATCTGCGGCTCATGCCTTCTCCCCTCCGTCGGCTTCCATCACTTCAACGGTGATGAAGTCGGCCTCGTTGTTACGCAGCGAGAGGGTGAACCCCTTGAGTCTCAGGGCCACGGGGTCGCGCAGGGGTGCCCTGCCCACGACCTCGACTTCCGCGCCGGGCACAAGCCCCATATCGCGGACACGCCTGCCAAGTTCACCCTGTGCCGACACGGTGGCTATCCGTGCCGCCTGCCCGACGGCCAACTGCCGCAGGGAGATGGTCGAACCCATGTGATGCTCCTTCGTTGGCGGGGAACCCCACGCTCCCCGCAATTGATTTTCTTTATCAATGATGATGCCAAAAAAAAGACTCAGTGCCGGCAGCCACTGCAACCGCCCGAACCGCTACCCGTGCCGCCGCTTCCGCAGCCACAACCGCAGCCCGACTTGCGGAACGCATAGCGCCACACGAGATAGCCGACAGCCGCCACGACGATGGCGGCGACGACCATTGTATCCCACGTCATGATCATACCTCCTGCCCGAAATCCGGGCTTCTTACACCTTCGCTGCCACAGGTTCGCACAGCACAGTGCAAGCCAGCGAGTCTCCCAGCACGAAAGAGGACTCGCGCACACGTACGCAACATCCACCGGCCTGCGAACAGACCTCTATCTCCGAACCGGGGGTGATTCCGAGCGCACACAACCTGCCCCTGTCACGAGGGCAGTCGCAGAGGCGGTTGACCCGAACCCGCGAACCGGCAGGAGCTTCACGGAGAGAACAGCAACGCATGGCGTATCCTTGGCATGTCTACGTTATGAAGGCAGATACCCGCATCTTCCGATGCAGACGACACACATATGCACCCGATGAAAATGATTGTCAAGTTTATCCTCAAGCACATCGCAACGCCGCAGCCAGCCTTCGCCAAAGCTGGACGTTGCAGGGCCTATGGCGCTATGAAGCGCTCAAACCACACGCCGCCAGCCCTTCAATCGTGACGGCGGCATCGTCCACAAGGAGACGCCATGTCCAGCCTTGAAGATATTCTCGCCCTCACATCGGCCCTCATCCGCTACCGGTCCACCGACACCCGTCCGGAAGAGCGCGACCGCTGCGCCGCGCACATCATGCGCTGGTGCGATGCAGAAGATATCGCCTCGTCTCGTGTGGACAACAACGGCGTCACTTCGCTCATCATCGGTCCGGCGTCGAAGCGCGCGCCTCTACTGTTCATGGCCCATTACGATGTCGTGGAAGGCCCGGACGCCCTGTTCCAGCCCGTCCTCAGCGACAGCGTGCTCAAAGGACGCGGCAGCATCGACGACAAGTACGCCGTAGCCCTCTCGCTTGTGCTGTTCCGTGATCATCTGCGCCACCTGCGCGCACAGGGCCGCTCTCAGGACGACATGCCCCTGCAGCTGCTCATCACCGGAGACGAGGAGACTGGAGGCTACGACGGAGCCCGTCATGCTCTCGGCCATGTGGGGGCGGAGTTCTGCATCGCTCTCGACGGCGGGTCGCCCTCCACGGTCATCACCAAGGAGAAGGGCATCATCGACTGCACGCTCACCGCTCATGGCAGGGCCGCCCACGGTGCCCGCCCATGGCTCGGCACCAATGCCGTGGAATGCCTCATGGCCGATTATATGGCCCTGAAACGACTCTTTCCCGGACAGGACGACCCCACCGACCCCATACACTGGCACCGCAGCCTGAACCTCGGCATCGTTCGCGCCGGGTCTGCCGTCAATCAGGTTCCCGACCTCGCCACGGCATGGCTCGACGTGCGCTACACCGAACACGACGACCCGCAGGCCCTTTTCGCTGCCATGCAGGAATCCATACGCGGAGAACTGGTCGCCACGCGCACCGAGCCTGTCTTCCACTCCGGCGAGACACCATGGATTGACAGACTGCTGGCCTGTGCCCCCGGTGCGTCCACAGGGTTCGCCCACGGAGCGAGCGACGCCCGCTTCCTTTCAGAACATGGCATTCCGGGCGTTGTGTGGGGCGCAGAGGGAGAGACCAGCCAGCACGGCCCCGATGAGCACCTTCTTGTGGACAGCCTCGATACGGTCCACAAGGCCCTCGCCGCATTCGTGCGGACGGCAGGGGGCACGGCATGACCACACCCCTGCTTGAGGTGCAGGGCCTCGACGTCGTCTTCGACATCGAGGCAGGGGCCATCCACGCCGTTCGGGACGTCTCCTTCACCCTGCCGCACGGCAGAACGCTCTGCATCGTGGGCGAGTCGGGCTGCGGCAAGAGCATGACAGCCCTCGCCCTTCTCGGCCTCGTGCCCGCCCCCGGTCGCGTCACCGCCCGTCGGCTGCAGTTCGACGGGCATGACCTGACCGCACTCGATGAAAACGGGCTGCGCGCCCTGCGCGGGCACCACATGGCAATGGTGTTTCAAGACCCCATGACCTCACTGAACCCCGTCTTCCGCGTAGGCGACCAGGTGGCGGAGGCACTCCGGCTGCATCTGCGTCTCAAAGGACGTGCGGCACGCGAGGCCACCATAGAACTGTTCCGGCAGGTGGGCATCCCTTCGCCGGAGACACGCTACGACGACTACCCCCACCAACTCAGCGGGGGCATGCGTCAGCGCGTCATGATAGCCATGGCCCTTTCATGCGGCCCGCGTCTGCTCATCGCCGATGAACCGACCACAGCCCTCGACGTGACCATTCAGGGCCAGATACTCGGCCTGCTTTCGGATATAGCAGCCACGGGCCGCGCATCGGTACTGCTCATCACCCATGACCTCGGCGTCGTGGCCGAGACTGCCGACGATGTCATCGTCATGTACGCAGGAGCCATCGTCGAACACGCCCCGGTGCAAGAGCTTTTCGCATCGCCGTTGCACCCCTACACCAGAGGGCTGATGCGGTCGGCCCCGCCCGTGCATGGCGAACGTTCACCGCGACTCGAGGCCATTCGCGGCAATGTACCTCCACTGGACGACCTGCCCTCTGGCTGCGCCTTCCGAGACCGGTGCGAGCACGCCTTCGAACGTTGTGCAACGGCAGCACCTCCATTGTTTACTCTGGGAAAACAGATGGTTCGATGCTGGCTTCATGCCTGAGCCGCCCCGAATCAAGAAAGGTTTACAATTCAGGGCTAGCCAATTATACATTGCATCATAGACACATTCACAACTTCAGCACGGTGCAGCCTCTATGCCCATTACCGTCGTCATCGTAGAAGACCTCGATATCGTCCGCGAAGGCATCAAGGCCCTGCTCGACGCCAATGGCGAATTCATCATCGTCGGCGAGGCCTCGGACGGCATCGAAGCCTTGCGTATTGTCGAGAAGCACGCCCCTGACATCGTGCTCATGGACCTCACACTCCCTGTCATGGAGGGGGCCGAGGCCATCCGTGAAATCAAGCGCAGGCGCGAGACAACCAAGGTCCTTGCCCTGACGGCACACAAGAAGGACAGCCTCATCTACAAAACGCTCAGTGCCGGGGCGGATGGCTACCTTCTGAAGAACGCTTCGCGTGACATACTCTTTCAGGCCATGCAGACCGTACTGGCAGGACGGCGGTATATCAGCCCTGAAATCTCGGACCTGCTCATCGACGACTTCCTCCGGCACGGTCGCCGCGACGAGGCTTCGATGCTCGACCTCTTGAGTGACCGCGAAAAACAGGTGCTCAAGCTGGTGGCGGAAGGCCACGGGAACAAGGCGGTGGCCGAAAAGCTGTGCATCAGCCACAAGACCGTGGAGAAGCACAAGGCCAACCTCAAACGGAAACTCGGTACAGCCAGTACGGCTGAACTTGTCACCTTCGCCATCGAACACGGGCTGACTGTCCCTGCCTGACAGCAATCGCAGACGATACGAGGCCCTTCGTACCCTTACATGTACGAGGGGCCTCGTTCTTTGTGGATGATTCATAGGTGATGAACAGACAGGAAAAGGGTCGCAACTTGCGTTGCGACCCTTGCTTCCGATGGTGCCGAAGGGGAGACTCGAACTCCCACTGGGGAACCCCAACTAGACCCTGAACCTAGCGTGTCTACCAATTCCACCACTTCGGCGCGAGAGAGGTGTATAGTCCTGATGTCCGGTCTTTGCAAGCAATTTTTCTATTGGCTTCCCTCTGAACGAGAGCGTACGACAAAACTGAATCCATACAAGGAGGGGCTATGCGCCTTCTCGTCGTCGACGATGTTGCAGTCAACAGGACGTTGCTTGCAATGTGGCTTGAAAGGATGCTCCCCGGTTGTACCATCGAAATGGCGGCAGGCGGGAAGGAAGCGCTCGCATTGTACAAGGAAAAGCAGTTTGATGGCGTACTTCTTGATTACCGCATGCCTGACATGGACGGGCGCGAGGTCGCCATCGCCTTGCGGCAAATCGCTACGGGTATGGGGCATACACTCGCCATCATCATGCTCACTGCTGATACCGGCGTGGATGTACGGGATATCGCCGACAAGCTTGTGGAAAAACCGCTACATATCGGTGATATCATGACAGCACTCGCAACTGTAGGCCTCTTGCGACTGGTTCAAGGCCAGTTGAACACTTCGCAGACAGCCGGAGTTCCCGAAGAACTACGAGGGCTGCTGCCAAAGGTCGTGGAAACGCTGCAGGGGCAAGTGCATCGGGCCTGTGTTGCTCTCTCGGCCCAGGACTGGAACGCGCTACGGTTTGAGGCCCACGGCATGCGTGGTGTCGCAGCGAACTTCAACCTTGCGAGTGTCCTTGTCGCTGCCGAATCACTGGAGGCCGCGACCGAAGAACGAGACCCCGGCTGTATCGGGCAGATAGTCGAATGGCTCACGGCAGCCATTACCCGCTGCGCAGCCGAATGCACATGTTCCCAGGAATAGCCAGACTCAATCCGGAACCTCGCAAATGGACTCTGGGCCTCCCCGGCAGTGTCCAGAGGGGCATCTGCCGCTGAGACCGAACCTCTGCGCGCCGCTCGTGAGTTCATCGCCAAGGCACCTCGTGTGGTCAGGCCGCCCACATAGACACGCACGCTTCCCTCAAGAGACACAGACAAGCCGCCCTTCCGTGTGCACCTGCCGTTGTTCTCTATCGAGATAGCTACCGCGATATGCCGGGGAATGTTCGCCATATTGTCTTCACCCACTCTGATGAAGTCTGCACAGTCAAAGTGGGAAGCTGGTGTCCCGACTGCACCCTCATCCTTCAGTCGGATAGCAGCTTATAGGGCTGATATTGACGCCAAGGAGCGAGCCTTTCCAACAAGGCTATGCAGGCTTGGCGCAGCAGAAAGAGGGCATCAGAGGGAGAGCCCAGACAGGGGCCTATCCTGCGGCAAGGAGGGATGCTCCGAGCGGATGTCGGCGAAGGGGTCAGAGGGCTTGATACGCTCCAATGGGGGGCCTCGAGGAGGGACGTCATGCGGCCCAGAGGGGGTGGACTTCGCAAGGCGGCGCGGCTGGTGCCAGAACGCACGAAGGGGCGGCGACCGATATGGTCACCGCCCCTTGTGTTCTGAAAAAGAAAAGTCCTGGCGTCGGCCTACTTTCCCACGAGCTACCCCGCAGTATCATCGGCGATGGAGGGCTTAACTTCCGAGTTCGGAATGGGATCGGGTGTACCCCCTCCTCCATGGACGCCAGGACAGATTCTTTGGTCACCGTCCGGGAAGGCTGGCTATGCTCACGCCGCCACTTCGCACGGGACCGAAATAGAATCAAATAGGGTGGAAAGGAATTTTATGAAGAAAACAAGGCGCTCGGGCTATTAGTACTGGTCAGCTCCATGCGTCGCCGCACTTCCACCTCCAGCCTATCGACCAGGTAGTCTACCTGGGCCCTTCAGCTCTAAAAGAGGGGAGAACTTATCTTGAGGCAGGCTTCCCGCTTAGATGCTTTCAGCGGTTATCCCTTCCACACATAGCTACCCTGCTATGCCGCTGGCGCGACAACAGGACCACCAGAGGTATGTCCATCCCGGTCCTCTCGTACTAGGGACAGGCCCTCTCAATTCTCCTACGCCCACAGAAGATAGGGACCAAACTGTCTCACGACGTTTTAAACCCAGCTCGCGTACCACTTTAAACGGCGAACAGCCGTACCCTTGGGACCTGCTTCAGCCCCAGGATGTGATGAGCCGACATCGAGGTGCCAAACCGCGCCGTCGATATGAACTCTTGGGCGCGATCAGCCTGTTATCCCCGGCGTACCTTTTATCCAATGAGCGATGGCCCTTCCATGCGGAACCACCGGATCACTAACGCCGACTTTCGTCCCTGCTCGACATGTCTGTCTTGCAGTCAAGCTCCCTTATGCGTTTGCACTCGACGCCTGGTTTCCAATCAGGCTGAGGGAACCTTTGCGTGCCTCCGTTACAATTTGGGAGGCGACCGCCCCAGTCAAACTACCCACCAGACACTGTCTCCCTCCCGGATCACGGGTAGGGATTAGAGCCTTAGACTTGCAAGGGTGGTATTTCAAGGATGGCTCCCCCCATACTGGCGTACAGGGTTCACAGCCTCCCACCTATCCTACACATGCAAGCCCAAAACCCAATGTCAAGCTATAGTAAAGGTGCACAGGGTCTTTCCGTCTTTCTGCGGGTACACGGCATTTTCACCGCGACTTCAATTTCACCGAGTCTCTGGCCGAGACAGTGTGGAGATCGTTACGCCATTCGTGCAGGTCGGAACTTACCCGACAAGGAATTTCGCTACCTTAGGACCGTTATAGTTACGGCCGCCGTTTACCGGGGCTTCGATTCGGAGCTTCGCTTGCGCTGACCCCTCCTCTTAACCTTCCGGCACCGGGCAGGCGTCAGTCCCTATACGTCGTCTTGCGACTTCGCAGAGACCTATGTTTTTAGTAAACAGTCGCCACCACCATTTCACTGCGGCTCTCCGAGGCTTTGGATGTATACCCTACACCTTAGAGAGCACCCCTTCTTCCGAAGTTACGGGGTCATTTTGCCGAGTTCCTTGGCCAGAGTTCTCTCGAGCGCCTTGGGTTATTCACCCCACCCACCTGTGTTGGTTTCCGGTACGGTCTGTACGCACTATACTTAGGAGCTTTTCTAGGGAGCATGGACTCGGCGACTTCAGACCTTGCGGTCACGGACTCGTGTCTCGGCCTTAAAGGGGGCGGATTTGCCTCTCCCCCAAGCCTACGCACTTGCACCGGCTAAGCCAACAGCCGGCTCGCTTATCCTTCTCCGTCCCTCCATCGCGCGAACGCACAGGTACGGGAATATTAACCCGTTTCCCATCGACTACGGCTTTCGCCCTCGCCTTAGGGACCGACTAACCCTGGGAAGATTACCTTTACCCAGGAAACCTTGGGTTTACGGCGAACAGGTTTCTCACCTGTTTTATCGTTACTCATGTCAGCATAATCACTTCTCTGCAGTCCAGCGTACCTTCCGGCAAACCTTCAGCCCACAGAGAACGCTCCCCTACCGATCGTACTGGACGATCCCGAAGCTTCGGCTCCATGCTTAGCCCCGTTACATTTTCGGCGCAGAGTCATTAGACCAGTGAGCTATTACGCTTTCTTTAAACGATGGCTGCTTCTAAGCCAACGTCCTGGCTGTCTGAACAACTCCACCACCTTTCCCACTGAGCATGGAATTGGAGGCCTTAGCTGTCGATCTGGGCTGTTTCCCTTTTGACGACGGACCTTCGCACCCGCCGTCTGACTCCCGGGGTACATCTCTGCGGCATTCGGAGTTTGAAAGGGTTTGGTAATCTGGTGGGACCCCTAGCCCTGTCAGTGCTCTACCTCCGCGAGACAATTTCCCGAGGCTATACCTCAATATATTTCGGGGAGAACCAGCTATCACCGAGTTTGATTGGCCTTTCACCCCTATCCACAAGTCATCCAAAACGTTTTCAGCCGTTACTGGTTCGGTCCTCCACAAGGCTTTACCCTTGCTTCAACCTGCTCATGGATAGATCACCCGGTTTCGGGTCTACTCCGTCGTACTTATCGCCCTTATCAGACTCGCTTTCGCTACGGCTCCACTTTCGCTTAACCTCGCACGACAGAGTAACTCGCTGACTCATTATGCAAAAGGCACGCGGTCACATCTCAAGGATGCTCCCACAGCTTGTAGGCAACAGGTTTCAGATTCTATTTCACTCCCCTGACAGGGGTTCTTTTCACCTTTCCCTCACGGTACTAGTGCACTATCGGTCGCTGGTTAGTACTTAGCCTTGGAAGATGGTCCTCCCAGATTCCCACGAGGTTTCACGTGCCTCGCAGTACTCAGGTGCCTCTAGGGTGACGTTCGGTTTCAGATACGAGGCTATCACTCGCTATGGCGGAGCTTTCCAGCTCACTTCTCCTGCCTAGTAGTCAATCCCACATCGAGGTCCTACAACCCCGGATGGTCGAAACCATCCGGTTTGGGCTAATCCCGGTTCGCTCGCCGCTACTTCGGGAGTCTCGTTTGATTTCCTTTCCTCCGGGTACTGAGATGTTTCACTTCCCCGGGTTGGCTCCCTGCAACCTATTTGTTCAGTTGCGGGTGACAGGACATGACTCCTGCCGGGTTTCCCCATTCAGACATTCCCGGATCAAAGGATGTTTGGCTCCTCCCCGAGACTTATCGCAGCCTACCACGTCTTTCTTCGCCTTCCAGCGCCAAGGCATCCACCTGTTGCCCTTGGTAACTTGTTCTCTTCGAACTTCCTTTCCAACCCTATTCAATTTTCAATGAGCTTCGGCTTACCGCCGAGGCCAGGCGCGAACCTGGATGACATCCACGAATCTTTCGTGACTGCGACCATATTCGCGCATGACAAAGAGCCATCCGTCGTCCACCAAATGGTGGAGGCGAACGGGATTGAACCGTTGACCCCCTGCGTGCAAGGCAGGTGCTCTCCCAGCTGAGCTACGCCCCCACTTGGTGCGTGTCGCCTGACGTGGTGGGCCTGGGAAGACTTGAACTTCCGACCTCACGCTTATCAGGCGTGCGCTCTAGCCACCTGAGCTACAGGCCCGTCGGCTCTGCTTTGCAAAGAGCATTTCGGCTCCTTGAAAGTGAGCAGCGAGTCGGGAGTTTCGTATTCGGTAAAGGAGGTGATCCAGCCGCAGGTTCCCCTACGGCTACCTTGTTACGACTTCACCCCAATCATCGGCCCTACCGTAGACGGCTGCCTCCATTGCTGGTTAGCTCACCGGTGTCGGGTAAAACCAACTTTCGTGGTGTGACGGGCGGTGTGTACAAGGCCCGGGAACGCATTCACCCGAGCATGCTGATCTCGAATTACTAGCGATTCCAACTTCATGCAGTCGAGTTGCAGACTGCAATCCGGACTGGGACGCACTTTTTGGGATTGGCTCCACCTCGCGGTATCGCTGCCCTTTGTATGCGCCATTGTAGTACGTGTGTAGCCCTAGGCGTAAGGGCCATGATGACTTGACGTCGTCCCCACCTTCCTCCCCGTTAACCGGGGCAGTCTCACCAGAGTGCCCAGCATTACCTGGTAGCAACTGGCAATAGGGGTTGCGCTCGTTGCGGGACTTAACCCAACACCTCACGGCACGAGCTGACGACAGCCATGCAGCACCTGTCTCGGAATTCCCCGAAGGGCACCCTTCCTTTTCGGGAAGGTCTTCCGGATGTCAAACCTAGGTAAGGTTCTTCGCGTTGCATCGAATTAAACCACATACTCCACCGCTTGTGCGGGCCCCCGTCAATTTCTTTGAGTTTCAGCCTTGCGACCGTACTCCCCAGGCGGGATGCTTAACGCGTTAACTACGGCACCGAAGCTCAAGGCCCCGACACCTAGCATCCATCGTTTACGGCGTGGACTACCAGGGTATCTAATCCTGTTTGCTCCCCACGCTTTCGCACCTCAGCGTCAGTACCGGTCCAGGTAGTCGCCTTCGCCACTGATGTTCCTCCAGATCTCTACGGATTTCACTCCTACACCTGGAATTCCACTACCCTCTCCCGGACTCTAGCTCGGCAGTATCAAAGGCAATTCCGCGGTTGAGCCGCGGGCTTTCACCCCTGACTTACCAAGCAGCCTACGTGCGCTTTACGCCCAGTGATTCCGATTAACGCTCGCACCCTCCGTATTACCGCGGCTGCTGGCACGGAGTTAGCCGGTGCTTCCTTTGGAGGTACCGTCAGACCACGGCTGATTAGCACCGTGGCGGTTCTTCCCTCCTGACAGAGGTTTACGATCCGAGGACCTTCATCCCTCACGCGGCGTCGCTGCGTCAGGCTTTCGCCCATTGCGCAATATTCCCCACTGCTGCCTCCCGTAGGAGTCTGGGCCGTGTTCCAGTCCCAGTGTGGCCGGTCATCCTCTCAGACCGGCTACCCATCGTCGCCTTGGTGGGCCGTTACCCCACCAACTAGCTAATGGGACGCGGACTCATCCATGAGCAGTAGCTTGCAAGCAGAGGCCACCTTTCCCCCGAAGTTGAAATCGGAGCGTATTCGGTATTAGCGACCGTTTCCAGCCGTTATTCCCAACTCATGGGTAGATCATCCACGCGTTACTCACCCGTGCGCCGCTTTACTCGGACCGAAGTCCTTTCACGCGCGACTTGCATGTGTTAAGCACGCCGCCAGCGTTCAATCTGAGCCAGAATCAAACTCTCCAGTTAGTAATTGGAGAGACCACATCCCTTTCGGGACATGACTCAAATAGGCTGATCTTCTATTCTCCCGACTCGCTATTCACTTTTCAAGGAACCGAAAAACAGGCCGCGCGTTTCCGTCGCGGCGAGGAGGCGTTATGCCCCGCTTCGCCTTCGCTGTCAACCGCCTTTCGAAACTTTTTTTCGATGGCGTCACGAACCTGTTTCTCAAAGATCGTGCGACTCGTGGGCCAAGCGGCCGTCCTCGTCGCGGAGGAGCCTTCTAGGCCTTTTCACGCCCCGCCGTCAACGACTTTTTAGAGCAACTTCGCATTTTCTAGCGTCGGCGCATGGCAAACCGTTGGGGCCAAACGGTTCAGGCTTCTCGAAAAATGAAGGATACTGGCCTCGGCAGTCACTCCGCACGGTGCATCCCGAGTTCCAACACAGTCCGACCATCTGGACTGGACAAATCAGACATTCCTCTTGCCCGACAGCCCGCCCCCGGCTATCACTCTGGGGCAAACGCCATTCTCATAGCGATGACGACCGTGTTCGCCTCAAGATTCCATCCATAACCGCCCTCAAGAACCATCCGCCGGAGACTCTATGCCAGCCAAAGCCACCCAAGCTTCCGAGACCCCGGAAGGCTTCGTCCGTAAAAGCACTTTCTACATGGCCGTCGCGGTCGCCCTTGTTGCGGGCCTCTACCTCGGCAACGTACTCACCAGCACCCTTGCCCCCGGTCAGTCCCCGGTCACCAAGAAGCAGGTATCCGCCCCGTCAGGCGAACAGGCAACTTCGCAAGTACCGCCTGAAGTGATGAACCGCATCCTCGAACTTGAACAGGCTGTCATCAAGAACCCGCAGGATGCCGATGCATGGACGCACCTCGGTCATCTGTACTTCGACACCCATCAGGCCAAGGAAGCCATCCGCGCCTATGAGCGCTCGCTGGCACTCAAGCCGAACGACCCCGACGTCATCACCGACCTCGGCGTGATGTTCCGGGCCGACCACCAGCACGACAAGGCCCTCGCCGCCTTCGACAAGGCCGTCAGCATCAACCCCAAGCACGAAATCGCCCTGTTCAACAAAGGCATCGTGCTCTATTTCGACATGGAGAAGAAGGACGAAGGCCTTGCCGTGTGGCGTAAGCTGCTTTCCACCAACCCTGCGGCCAAGGCGCCCGACGGCACGCCCCTGGACGCCATGATCAAGCAACTTTCCGCGAAATAGCGGGGAGAGGGGCCCAAGCCCCCTCGCCCCACGAGACGATTTGCTGTATGTTCCGGGCGGGTCCGACGACCCGCCCCTTTCATTTGATCGACAACCTCAACGGCCGCAAGGTCTACCTGCGACACCGCACATGCCCGACCTTCTCCACCTGAGACGCCCCGCCCGTTACGCCATCGCCGCACTCACGCGCATCGCGTCCATCGTCATACTGTCCTGCGTTCTGCTCCCTGCCGCCAGCCACGCGGCTGTGCGCCCGGTGAGCATCGAGAGTCTGCGTTCCGTCCTGCCCCTTGCCCCGTTCATGGAGTACGTCGTCGACCCGACCGGCGTGCTGACGCTGGACGAGGTCTTCTCCCCGTCACACCAGAACGGGTTCACTCCGCTCGACGCCGGATTTCCGCTGCGCTCTTCGGGCGGGACATGGCTGCGCATGACCATCGCCCCGCGCCCTGCAGACATGCCCGCCGCGCAATTACTGCTCGACCTCGGCGACGACCTGCCGGGTACGGCACATATCTATGTCCCCAAGCGACCGGGGCCCGCAGAGACAGTCGAATGGCAGGAACAGGCGACGGAAGGACGCAACGTCTTCACCCTGCCCGACCCGCTGGGCTACCCCATTCCCATCTATATAAAGCTCGAAGGGGTGCCCGGCCCGTGGTTCGCACCGCAGCTGCGTACGCCCCACAACGCAGCCACGGCCATGGACAGACTGGCCCGACCCGCCATCGTGGTCGCACTGGGCGTGGTCATGCTGCTTTGCCTGTTGCGCGGCATCACCGAACGTGGCGAATGGCGCATATGGACGAGCCTCTTCACCGCCGCGGCCCTGACGCAGGCCGTCTTCGGCCCTCCTGCCACACCCAGGGGCGTCATCGACCCCCTTGCCCTGCCCGGTGTGCTCGCCCCGGGCATCGCCCTCATGTTGCTCCCGCATGTGGCGCGCCACATGCTTCGTACCCGGGAGACGGCCCCCCGGCTCGACAGTCAGTACATGTTCCTTTCCCTTCCGGGAGCGGCGCTCGCGCTTGCGCCCCTGCTTCCCGGCATGGCATGGACTGCCCGCCTGCTGCCTCTATGGCCGCTGTTCATGTTCCTGCTCGTTCCCACGTCTCTCGCCGCCGTCGTACGGCGTCTGCCCGGTGCACGGCGTTTCCTTGCCGGATGCCTCGCGCCCCTCGCCGGGACGTCGCTCTCCATGCTGGCCATCGGCAGCCCCGCGCCCGCGGCCCTCATCGCCTCCGGCCCCATGTGGGGGCTTGCCTGCGGCGCATTGCTCATCGCCGGGGCCGGAACGCCCCGCACCCGCAATGAGACGGATGAACGCTCCGGCCTGCCTGGGCGCGACGCCCGCACCCGGCGCAATCCCGCTGCCAGCCGCCCCGACCTGCTCGACCCGCTGGCCGGAGAACCGGGGCTGCGGCTCATCACCCCTGAAGAACAGCGTAGCAACGACATCGCCGACATGGCGCCGACGGCTGCGGACAGCCCACTCTCACTCGACGCCCTCGCGCCCATGGACACGGCCGACCTCTCCTTCCCCGACACGGGCGGACGTCTCGTGCCGGGACAACAGGACACCTCTGGCCGAGACCATGCCGGACACGCCGAAGCAGGCAGGGCCACCCCCGAAGGCCCTCGCAACGTCGACCCTGCCCTCCTCGCCCGCATGGAAGACGCCCTGCGCCAGCCCATGGACTCATTGCAGCAGGCGTTGACCGGACTTTCCGACTGCTCATTGCCTCCGCTGGCACGCAGTCAGGCTGAGAGCGCGCTCGACGCGGCACGGAAGCTTGGCGTTCTCACGGGCGACCTTCGCAAGGCCAGCCATGGCCCCAAGGCCATAGTGTCACGCAGGGCGGTCTTCGACCTGCAGCGCAGCCTGCGCGACGCCCACGACGCCGTCGAGGAACGCGCCGAGGCCAAGAATCTGGCCCTGTCGTGGTTCATGGCCCCCCATCTTGCGCAGGTCTACGAAGGAGACGCCCAGCGCGTGAACGAGACCCTCAGGCTGCTGGTGGAAAGCGCCGTCGGCGCCACAGACAAGGGCTCCATCCACCTTTCCGTCCGCCGTGTGCCCGACAGCACCGACCCCGGACACCTGCTCTTCACCGTCACCGACACGGGCGCGGGCGGCCCGCCCGAACGCCGGAGCACCATCGCCCTGACGCGGGCGTGGGAACTTGTCGCCGCCAGCAACGGTACACTCAACGTCGACAGCGGCCCCCAAGGGACTGCCGTCTCGTTCTCCGTACACCTGACCGCCCTCTCCGGCGACCTGACAGCACCACGCCCGGCGGTGGTGGAAGACATGGATGCCCCTGCGGCCCCGGCCCCACGTCCCCGACCGTTGCGCGTGCTCATCGCCGACGACGTGCCCAGCAGTCGGCAGTTGCTCACCTTCTATCTTGAAGGCCTTCCACACGAAACGCTCGAGGCACGCAGCACCGACGAATGCGTGGGCCTGTACCGTCGCGCCCCGGCGGGGCTTGTCGTCTTCGATGGTGACATGCCGGAAGACGACATCGCCACCGCCGTCAGTGACATCCGCGCCTTCGAAGGCGAACTCGGACTCGCCCCGGTGCCTCTGCTGGTACTGGTCAGCCACGACGAACAGGGCCGCCGGCTGCTGCAGACCGGATGTTCCGAGGCCCTCGCCAAACCCATCACCCGCACCAGTCTCCGCGAGACCGTTCTCCGTCTTGCACCGTTGCCCGTTCA
The DNA here is from genome assembly GCF_000195755.1 of Nitratidesulfovibrio vulgaris str. Hildenborough. Taxonomy (NCBI): domain Bacteria; kingdom Pseudomonadati; phylum Thermodesulfobacteriota; class Desulfovibrionia; order Desulfovibrionales; family Desulfovibrionaceae; genus Nitratidesulfovibrio; species Nitratidesulfovibrio vulgaris. The sequence goes on from NC_002937.3 coordinate 2,701,695, forward strand.
AGGGGTTGCGGCGACCGGGGCCGACGTTGCTTCGACAGAGGCCGAAGGCAGTGACGCACCAAGCCCGGCAGAAAACCGGGCACAGGCAGACACGCCACACGAAATGGCGTCCCTGCCGCCTGACCTGCCGACACTCTCGCTGGACGGCACTCCCGAGAGGGCCGGAAGCCTTGCCACAGGCGGGATGACAGCCTCCGGCACCGGGCTTGCCCCGTCGCCGACGGATGCATCACCACTGACGCTGGCGTCGGCATCGGGCATGGACCCAATGCACGAAGGACACCCCTCGACAGTTGCACACGTCGATGACGGGCCTCTGCACATGGAAGGCGCGCCCGCCCCGGCACCTGACATCTTCGCCACACTCGACAGCACCGACTTCACAAGCCCCGCAGCCCCTGACAGCCATCAGGCGCAACCTTCCGGCATGGCCGAAGAGCGCGGGGAAGTCGACGGCGAGTCGTGGTATCCTTGGGACCGTCCGGCGCAAGCGCCCAAACCGCGTCCGGCAGACGAGCAGAAGCCCGAAGGCACCGCCAAGCTGCCAGACCTGTTCGGTGAGGCGACGCCCGCCGGAAGCAGCCAAGCGGACGACCTGCCGCTTCTCGACCTCATCATCACCGACCCTGAACAGGATGCCGAAGATGATGTCCCGGCCACGCCCTCGAAGAAGGCAGAGCGTCTAGCGCCCCTGCCCGAAGAGCCCGGCACAGCGTTCTCCGGTGAGCAGCCTGCCCCTGCTTCCCCGCCTGTGGCGGATACAGGGCATGAACACGCGGCAGCCGCATCGCCGCACGCTGCGCCCCACCGTCACGATGAGCCGCAGGCGCACCAGCGACCTGAAGACGACGGCCTCGCCGCCCACGACTCGCCTGCATCGGACGAGACGGAAGTGGCGGAAGCGGATGACAGCGGGCGTCCCGGCTACGACCTCTCGGCCCTCGCCCGCGCCTCTGCCAATCTTTCGGCTGCCGTTCGCGCTTCGGCCATCGCCGAGGAGGCAGCCCGCACAGTGACACATACAGGCAAGCCCGCCAGTGCCGACGCACACGCGTCCGACGATAGGGCGACCGCCTCTGATAGCGATGCCGGACAGAGCAAGCCACTGCTCTCCGCACACGGGGAACTGCTGGACGCTTCGCTTGCGCCTCTGGTTCCCGGTCTTGTCACCACCCTCGAGGCGGCTCTTGAAGACGCCCTCATCGGGCGTGACCAGGACGACACCCTCGCCGTCGAAGAGGCCTCGTGCCGCATCGCCGGAAAGGCCGAGACCTTCGGCCTTCGGGTGCTGGAGCGCATCGCGCGGTGTGTGGAACGTGCCGCAGCCGCCGACGACATCGAGGCGGTACGCGACCTGTTGCCCGAACTGCAGGCCGCCGTGGAACGCAACACACTGGCGTTACGCGCCGCGCCGCACGCAACCAAGGGCACCGATCGATGAAGTCCGTGCTCATCGTCGATGACGAAGCCATTTGCAGGCTGCTCTTCACACGTGTGCTGCAACAGGCCGATTATTCCGTTGACGCCGTCGAGTGCGGCGCAGACGCCCTCGAGGCCATCGAAGGGCGGATGTACGATGCCATCCTGATGGACATGCAGATGCCCGGCATTGACGGCTGCACACTGGCCCAACGCATCCGGGGACGCTTCGACGCAGCATCCGGCACCGCGCCACGCCTTGTGCTGCTGTCAGCCACCCATGCGGATGCGCGCCCGCAAGCCCACGCCCCGTGGCCTTTCGACGCCCAGATAACGAAAGACGCCGCCGTGGACGGACTCTGTGCCTTCATGACCCGCCTCTTCGAGAAAGACGGGGCCACCCCTGCCGCCATGCCCGCCAATCCTTCAAGGATTGACCTTGGCACGGCAACTGGGTAAGCCCTTCTTGCCGGATGAGTAATCACTGCGTGCCCTGACTGTGGCACAGCAACATACTAAAGGAATATACCGATGAAGCGCGATACTATCCTTTCCACAGCAGCCCGCCTGTTCGCCGAGCGCGGCTTCAACAACACCCCCACAAGCCTGCTGGCACGCGAGGCGGGTGTCGCCGAAGGTACCATCTTCCGCCATTTCAAGACCAAGGATGATATCTTTCTCACGCTCATCCGCAATGTGAAAGACCAGCTCATCAGCGACATCGAGAAGTACCTCGAAGTCCGCGCCCCTGAGACCAGCATCGAAAAGGTCGTGTCCATCATCAAGTCGTTCTATGTCTTCGTGAAGAAGAACCGTATGGAGTTCAGCCTCATCTTCCGTGATGCGCCGACCCGCTACGGCGAACGCAACGACAACGTCTTTCTCGCCATCAAGGACATCTACACCTATCTGGGCGACTATGTGCTGCAAGCCCTTCAGGAAGGACAGCGCGACGGTTCCATCCGGGCGGACATCAACACCCGCGATACCGCGCACATGCTGGTGAGCACCATGGCTGGTCTCGTGCGTGCCATCCACTTCCAGTTCATCGAACCCAGCGACGACCTGCTGCGCAATGTCGTCGACAACTGCACGAACTTCCTCAAGCCGCGCGCCTAACGCATCGGGCCTCGGATTCCGGTCGGGGCGACGACCCTATCCCCTCGGCCGCCAACGCGCCTGACGCCAGCGCACACGATACCGCGCACCTGACTCCACCTGCGACGCATGCCATCAAGCGGGGCCTTCGGCCCCGCTTTCCACTTGTATGGTGCCGCGTTCATGCTATGGTCTATGCCCAGCCACACAGACGGCCCAAAGCTGCCGAGACCCCAGCGAGGATGGTTCTGCCATGCGTTATGCGATACTGCTCATTGCAGGGACATGTCTTGGTATCGCCGCGTGCTCCTTCGCGGCGAAGCCCTCCGGCGACACTGCCATGGAGCGCCCGGCTTCTTCCGTGGCGTCCTGTTCCGACAGGGAGGGCACTGTGCCTGCGCTGCTTCCTCCCTGCCCATCAAGCCCGAAGTGCGTCTCCAGCATCGCTGGTTGCGCCCCTGAAGGGCGCACCGTCCCCGCGTTCGTCGGCGACGTACCCGGCGTCATCCCCGAAGCCCTGACAGACGCCGTGCTGCAACTTCCCGGCTGCACCATAGAGACGCGCACCCCCGCCCGCGTGCATGCCCTCTGCCGAAGCCGCGTGTTCGGCTTCATCGACGACCTCGACCTTGCCGCAGAACAAGACTCCACGCTCGTGCACGTGCGGTCGTCGGCGCGGCTTGGCTGGTGGGACTTCGGCGTCAACCGCGCACGGGTCGAACGACTGCACGCGCTGTACGGACAGCGAGTACAACGCTGACGAGCCCCCCGGAACCGCCCCAGCCAGACAGCACGGACAGGGTTACGACTTTTTGTCGCTTGCCAAGCGCCCACGACGGACGTAAAGCAGTGACCGACACAACCACATTGCCCGTCAGACGGGACAGGAGGAAGCCGTGGATTCCGGCGACAGTAGCAGTCGACCTAGCTTGTCGACCCCTGCGAGAAGAATGCCCAACAACGGCTCCTGACCTGCACGACGGCGCATCCGCCTTCGTGGGGCCGGAGTCCCGACGGAGGTGGAGCATGACCACACCCTGCCTTGCCCACATGCGGCGACTGCGCAGAAGACTGCTGCAGGCCGCGCGACCGCTCTTCATACCGGGACGCAACCCGGACCCGTACTCGTGAAGCTCACTTCGCGTCCGTAGGAGACGCTCCGCAAGGGGCGTTGCAGCGGGGCACGCATGCCCTGTCATCTGACGTACGGAGGGTAGCTCCATGATCTCAATATTCAAGACGATTTCCGGTCGACTCGACCGCATCGACGATTTCGAACCCGGCTGTTGGGTCAACCTCGTCGCCCCCACCGCCGCGGAAGTGTCGCAGGTGGCAGACCGCTACGGCATCGCCGCCGACTATCTGACCGACTCTCTCGACGCCGACGAACGTGCGCGGGTCGAGGTCGAGGACGATGCCATCATCATGGTGGTGCGTGCGCCCATGCCCAACGAGAAGAACCCGCAGGTACCCTTCACCACCCTGCCCATCGGCATCATCATCGCACCCGACGCCATCATCACCATCTGTGCAGCGGAAGGCGACCTCGTCACATTCCTGCTCAACGGCAAGGTGCGCGCCCTTGATACGGGCAAGCGCATGCGACTCGCCATCCAGCTTCTGCAGAAGGTCGCCCTCACCTACCTCTCCGACCTGCGCGCCATCAACCGCAAGTCCGAAGCCATCGAACGGGAATTGCAGAAATCCATGCGCAACAAGGAACTGCTCGAACTGTTCAGCATCGAGAAGAGCCTCGTGTATTTCATCACCTCTCTCAAGGCCAACGACATCATCATGGAGAAGCTGCGCAGCTCGCGGCTTGTACACCTCAGCGAAGACGAGATGGACCTGCTGGAGGACGCCATCATCGAGAACAGGCAGGCCATCGGCATGACGACCATCTACACCGACATCCTCAGCGGCCTCATGGACGCCTTCGCCTCTGTCATCAACAACAACATGAACACGGTCATGAAGATGCTGACAGGCGTGACCATCGTGCTCATGATTCCAAACATCATCACCGGTGCATACGGCATGAACATCGACGTCCCCCTGCATGATTCGCCCTATGCCTTCATGTTCGTGGTCGGAAGTTCGCTGCTGCTGTGCTGCCTTGCCTGGCTGCTCTTCACCAAGAAGCGGTGGATGTGACATAGCCACGGCGCTGGCGTGCCCCCGATATCTGGCAACCGGCCTTGACGCCCCGTACTGCCGCAAGAAGACCCCGTACATGGCACGGGGTCTTCTGCGTTCAGTGACGGACTCCGTGAGCGGGCCTCGTTCTCTTCGGCAAGACGCCCTTCATGTCGGGTTATCCTTGCAATAAAGGATACAGCGACGCTACGATGCCATATCGCATCCTGCGTATTCGCCATTTCAGGAGTCTGCCATGCAACACCGCCCGGCCCTCGACCTCGCACCCGAGGCTGCATCCCGTGGACGTTTCCAACCCGGCGTGGGGGCAAGACTGCTCCTCCTCGTGGGGGGAATCGTCGCTCTTTTCGTACTGACCATCTTCGTGGGCATTCTGCCCACCGTCGAACAGCGACTTCTAGCAGCACGCGGAGACGCCCTGCGCAACATGATCCAGAACGTGGACAAGTTGCTTCAGGAATACGACGCCCGAGTCCAGAAGGGGGAGTTCACCCGCGAAGAGGGCATGAAGCGTGCGGCACTGCGCATCGGTTCCATGCGATACGGCAACAACGACTATTTCTGGATCAACGACACGGGAACGCCCTACCCGACCATGATCATGCACCCTGTCGCCACCCAGCTTGTGGGCAAGGTGCTGGACAGTCCCAACTACCAGCGTGCAACGGGCTGGCGTACTGCGCCGGGTGAGGATTTCAACGCCTATCCCGCTGGCAAGAACCTCTTTCAGGCGTTCGTCGATGTGGTGCAGCGCAACGGCAGCGGGCTTGTCTCGTACGCATGGCCCAAGCCACTGCCGGGAGGAGGGGCCTCAAGCGAGCTTTACAACAAGGAGTCGTACGTCACTCTTTTCCGCCCATGGGGCTGGATAGTGGGCACAGGGGTCTATGTGGACGACATCGAACGGGATGTGACAGCGTTACGGCTGCGCGTGCTCACCCTTTCCGGCGGCATTCTGCTGCTGGTATGCGCCTTCGGCTGGATTCTCATCCGTTCCATACGTCGCCCGCTTGACAGCCTCGCCAGCTACGCCCGCAAGGTTGCGGATGGTGACCTTGGGGCACACGTCTCAGGTTCGTTCATCGCAGAATTCGGCGAACTGAAACACTCTCTCGAAACCATGGTCGAGGCCCTCCGGACAAAGATAGCCGAAGCACAGGAGAAGACGGACGAGGCTTCGATCATGGCACGGCGCGCCGAAGAGCAGACACATGCCGCAGAGGCAGCCCGCGAAGAGGCGGAGCGTGCCCGCAGTGAAGGCATGGTGGACGCCGCCAACCAGCTTGAAGCCATCGTCCGGGATGTGGGCAGGGCTGCCTCCGCACTGACGGGACTTGTACGGGTCGCCGCCGAAGGTGCAGGCAGGCAGCGTGCACGCGTTGGCGAGACCTCGGTGTCGATGGAAGAGATGAACGCCACGGTTCTGGACGTGGCCCGCAATGCGGGACAGGCCGCCACGACGTCCGAGGCGGCCAGGGCCAAGGCGCAACAGGGCGCAGGCGGTGTCGAGCAGGTGGTGGCATCGGTGGCGCAGGTCGAGCGGGAGGCGGCGAGCCTGCGCGAGAGCATGGGGGCCCTGTCCAAGAGGGCAGACGCCATCGGTCAGATCATGTCTGTCATCTCGGACATCGCCGACCAGACCAACCTGCTGGCGCTCAACGCCGCCATCGAGGCTGCACGGGCCGGAGAGGCTGGCCGCGGCTTCGCCGTCGTCGCCGACGAGGTGCGCAAGCTCGCCGAAAAGACCATGAACGCCACCAAGGAAGTGGATTCCGCCATACGGGGCATCCAGCAGGGCACAGGTGAGAGTTCGCGCAATGTCGATGCCGCGTCGCGTGCAGTGGGAGAAGCCGCGGAACATGCACGGGCAGCCGGGGAATCGCTGGGCGAAATCGTGCGGCTGGCCGAGCAGGTGTCAGACCAGATACGCTCCATCGCCACTGCGAGTGAAGAACAGTCGTCTTCGAGCGAATCCATCGCCCATGCCCTTGACGGGGTGGCAGGCGTAGCGGACGACACAAGTCGGGCAATGGATGATGCCATGCACAGCCTGCGCGACCTTGAAGGTGGCACTACCAACCTCACGAGACTCATCGAACGGCTCAAGAAGAGCTAGAAGACCAGCATCCAGATGGCAAAGGCCCCCCCGCCTTGCGGCGAGGGGGCCGTGTTGCGCGCGGATGGAGCGACCGTTACCGCGTCAGCTTGCGGAACTTGATACGGTGCGGCGTGACATCTTCCATGACGGGCACCACCGCAAGCGGCGGATGCCCTCGCGCCCGTGCGGGGAACGCGGTCCCCGCACGACGCGCGCTACGCGCAACCCCTCATGCCGGACGCCACACGCCGCACAATGACAAAGGCCCCCCCGCCTTCCGGCGAGGGGGCCGTGTCGCGCGCGGATGGAGCGACCGTTACCGCGTCAGCTTGCGGAACTTGATACGGTGCGGCGTGACATCTTCCATGACGGGCACCACCGCAAGCGGCGGATGCCCTCGCGTCCGTGCGGGGAACGCGGTCCCCGCACGACGCGCGCTACGCGCAACCCCTCATGCCGGACGCCACACGCCGCACCATGACAAAGGCCCCCCCGCCTTGCGGCGAGGGGGCCGTGTTGCGCACGGATGGAGCGACCGTTACCGCGTCAGCTTGCGGAACTTGATACGGTGCGGCGTGTCGGCGTCCTTGCCGAGGCGTGCCTTGCGGTCGGCGTCGTACTCGGAGTAGTTGCCCTCGAAGAACACCACCTTCGAGTCTCCCTCGAAAGCCAGTATATGCGTGGCGAGACGGTCGAGGAACCAGCGGTCGTGGCTGATGACCAGCACGACACCTGCGAAGTTCTCGATGCCGTCTTCAAGGGCACGCATGGTGTTCACGTCGAGGTCGTTGGTGGGTTCGTCAAGCAGGATGACGTTGGCCCCTTCCTTCAGCATACGGGCCACGTGCAGGCGGTTGCGTTCACCACCGGAGAGCACGTCGACCTTCTTCTGCTGGTCCTGCCCCATGAAGTTGAAGCGCGAGCAGTAGGCACGGGCGTTCACCTCGCGGGTACCGAGCTTCACCGTGTCGTACCCGTCGCTGATGAGTTCGTACACGGTCTTGCCGGGGGTGAGCGATTCGCGATTCTGGTCGACATAGGCCAGTTTCACCGTATCACCCACGGTCAACGTCCCGGCATCGGGCTGTTCCAGCCCTGCTATAATCTTGAACAGCGTGGTCTTGCCCGCGCCGTTGGGGCCGACGATACCGACGATGGCACCGGCGGGGATGATGCATTCGAGCCCTTCGATGAGCATCTTGTCACCCATCGACTTGCTCACGCCCTGTGCCTCGATGACCTTCTTGCCAAGCCGCGGTCCCGGCGGGATGTAGATTTCAAGGTCGGGTGCGCGCTTCTCACTCTCGTGGCTGAGCATGGCCTCGTAGGCGTTGATGCGTGCCTTGCCCTTGGCATGACGCCCCTTGGGGGACATGCGTATCCACTCGAGTTCGCGCTTGAGGGTCTTCTGGCGTTCAGCTTCGGCCTTGTCTTCGTTGGCGAGACGCTTCTCTTTCTGCTCAAGCCACGACGAGTAGTTGCCCTTCCACGGGATGCCGCGACCACGGTCGAGTTCGAGAATCCAGCCCGCCACGTTGTCGAGGAAGTAACGGTCGTGGGTGACGGCGATGACGGTACCGGGGAAGCCTTGCAGGAACCGCTCAAGCCACGCCACCGACTCGGCGTCGAGGTGGTTGGTGGGTTCGTCGAGCAGCAGGATGTCAGGATTCTGGAGCAGCAGGCGGCACAGGGCCACGCGACGGCGTTCACCACCGGAGATGACCGAAACGGGCGTATCGCCGGCCGGGCAGCGCAGGGCGTCCATCGCCATCTCGAGACGGGCGTCGAGGTCCCATGCGCCCTTGGCGTCCATCTGCTCCTGCACCTTGCCCTGACGCTCGATGAGTGCATCCATCTCGTCGGGTTCCATGGGGTCGGCGAAACGGGCGTTGATCTCCTCGAACTCCTTCACGAGGTCGACGATATCCTGCACGCCCTCTTCGACCACCTCGCGCACGGTACGGGTCTCGTCCACCAGCGGTTCCTGTTCGAGGTAGCCGATGGTGAAACCCGGAGCGAGCACGGTCTTGCCGTCGAAATTCTGGTCGACCCCGGCGAGTATCTTCAGCAGCGACGACTTGCCCGACCCGTTGAGGCCCAGCACGCCGATCTTCGCGCCATAGAAGTACGAAAGGGAGATGTCCTTCAGGACTTCGCGCTGACCATGTCTTTTGGTCACGCGAATCATGGAATAGATGATCTTGTCCGGTTCGTTGCTCATGGTCCACCTGTTGTGGTTGCTTTCGGGGATGATGCCGCAGGCTGCGGCCCCATGAGCTTTTGCAGACAAGCGCGCGTTTGTCCAGTCTTGCGGCTGCCGGACGCACGTTCGCGCCAGCCTGATGTTGCAGAGGTCGCCGTACACCGATGCCCTACGACGCCCCGCCTGCCCATGACGGGAACGCTGGCCGCCTAGTGCTGTGGCAGGAAGATGCTGAACACCGTCCCTTCACCGGGTGTGCTCGCCACATCGATGCTGCCTCCATGCTGCTCGACGATGGCCTTGCACAGCGAAAGGCCCAGTCCATGACCGGATGGCCTGTCACCGCGACCGACGCGGAAGAGCTTGTCGAACACGCGGGCAAGATGCTCCGGGGCGATGCCTACGCCCGTGTCGGACACGGCGATGACCACCCCACCCACCGTCGCCGCGCCCTCGACCCGCACCGAACCACCGGGTGTGAACCTGAAGGCGTTGTCCAGCATGTTGAGCAGCACAAGACGCAGCCGTTCCCTGTCCGCCTCCATCTGAAGCGACTTGGGGCATGCCACCGAAAGGGCTATTCCCTCGCCCTCGGCCAGTGGTGCGAAGAACTCCTCCACCTCCTCCAGCAGGTCGCGCATGGGGAAGCTGGTACGCCGAAGCTGCATGGTACCCGATTCGGCTTCAGACAGGTCGAGCACCATGCCCACCATCTGTACCAGCCTGTCGTATTCCGAGAGTTGCCGGGCGAGAAGGTCGCGGCATTCCTCGACGGATGCGCCCTTCAGCAGGGTCATCTCCGCCTGTGTGCGCAACCGCGTCAACGGCGTGCGCAAATCGTGGGCCACATTGTCGAGCATCCTTCGCATGTTCTCGATGAGCGAATCGATGCGAGAGAGCATCAGATTGAACGTGGCTGCCAACAGGTCGACCTCGTCCCCGTTGCCGGTGCGTTGGACCCGCGCCGTAAGGTCACCCCTGTAGATGCGTAACGCAGCCTCGCGCACGCGCGACACACCGAGAAGCGACGTGCGCGTGGCGGCTGCCCCCGCAAGCAGCGCGAGCACGATGCCGGGGAGGAAGCACAGGGCGGCAGCTCGCCCGAGCATGGTCAGCGTCGTGCGACTGGTGAAGTCGCGATGGCCCACCTGCACGATGGTGCCATCATCGAGGCGCCCCGTCACAAGGCGCAATTCGACCCCGCTCACCACCCCTTCGACGATGAGGTTGCGTCCCACCATATCGGCCGGGGTGGCGTCCATGACGGAGAGGAACTCCGTCCAGTCTTCGGGCGAGGGGAGCATCTCGTCGGATTGCGGTGTGACAAGGCGTACGATAAGGCGCCGCGACCCAATGAGATTGATGATTTCGAGTGCGGCATCGTAGCGTTCCTCGTCCGTGGCCTCCTTCACGGCCGTGAACTGCCGCAACGCCTCACGGGCGATGTCCATGTCGCGCCCTTCAAGGGTACGCTGCATGTAGCCGTACACCGCCAGACTGAAGGCCAGTGCAGACACGCAGAAGAACAGTGCGTGGATGATGGCCAGCCGCGCAACGAGACGGCTATGCCACGGCGTCTGCGAGTCCGAAGACATAACCCACGCCGCGCATGGTATGAATGACCCTCGGGGCGCCGTTGCGCTCCGTCTTCTCGCGAAGCTGGCATATCTGCACGTCGATGATGTTGGAACCGGGCATGAAGTCATAGCCCCACACCCGCTTCACGATCATGTTACGGGTGACCACCGTGCCCGCGTTCTCCATGAGCAACAGCAGCAGCGCGAACTCTCGCCCCTTGAGGTCCATCTCGCACCCGTCGCGATAGGCCTTGCGGTGCACGAGGTCGAGCATGAGCCCCGAATGGGTGAGCGACATGGGCCTGCCCGCACTGCGACGGCGCAACGCCGCAAGCCGCGCCAGCAACTCGGAGATGGCGAAGGGCTTGGTGAGATAGTCGTCACTGCCGCTTTCGAGATGCCGCACCCTGTCCTCTACGGATTGACGGGCGCTGAGCACCAGAACAGGCACGGTGTCGCCCCGCTCACGCAATTCGTGCAGCAGGTCGGCACCATCACCATCCGGCAGCATGAGGTCGAGAACGATGGCGTCCCACGCCCCGCTGCCCGCCTTCTCTCTGGCTTCATCCAGCGTGGAGGCCACCATCGCCTCGTTTCCCGCGTCCACAAGCGCCTGCGCCGTCGTCGCGGCTATGGTGGCGTCGTCTTCGACGATGAGTATGTTCATGAATCCCTCCCGTGCGCGCACTCTGCTTCGCTTGCGACGACGATGCACATTATTTGTTCATAAGCCTCGTGCCGCATGCCACGGACTGACAGCCCGACGTGCCTCGCCATCGGAATGCACTCTACGCCATGCGCCTTCGCCGGAAAAGAGGATACCGGTGAACAGGTACTGTCCCGCATACATCTTTACAGAACGCTGGCAGGCGCATAGCCTGTAGAATCATCCATCCGACGCAATCCGGAGGCCGCATGGCGAAAAGGCACGACTTCGCGTCTCTCCGGTCAGGCTTCATGCCCCCATTCACGAACAGGTGTAGCAAGGAGGATTCATGCTGCTTTCGGCTACCACATCCATACATGACCTCGTCACATCGCATCCCTATCTCATCGAAGTGCTGGCAGACTACGCACCAGCCTTCGCCAAGCTGCGCAACCCGCTGCTTCGCAACACACTGGGGCGTGTGGCGACCCTCCAGCAAGCCGCAGACCTAGCGGGGCTTGAACTCACCGGGCTCATGGCCCACCTCGCACGCGCCATCATGGAGCATACGAAAGAGGCCGTAACGCTCGTCCCGCGCGGGGCCGAAACGCCCGCACATGCCGTGGCGGACGGTGACAGCGGTTGCGGAGGCTGCACACCCCGCCCCGCAGAAGGCAACACGGCGGACCGCGCTACGCGCCTTGCGACACTGCGTGCCCTGCTGGAGAGACTGCACCAGGGAACACCACTGGCCGACCTCAAGGAGGCCTTCGCCTCTGCCGTGGGTGGCATCTCCGCAGCAGAAGTCGCATCGCTGGAGAAAGAACTTGTGGCCGGAGGCGTTGCGGAGACGGAAATCAAGAGGCTGTGCTCGCTGCACGTGGACATCTTCCGCGAGGCCCTCGCACCGCAACACGTGCCGGACATGCCGCCCGGACACCCCGTGCACACCTACCGCGCCGAAAACGCGGAGGCGACACGCATCGCCGACGAAATCATCAGTCAGATAGACAGGATGCGCAGCGTACCCGGCGACACGGAGTCGCCCCTCGACGAACTGGCGTGGTCGTTCAGCCGCCGCCACGTGGCCGACCTGCTTGCCGACCTTGCCCATGTCGAACGCCATTACACGCGCAAGGAGATGCAACTCTTCCCCATGCTCGAGGAGAACGGCATCGAAGCCCCTCCGAAGGTGATGTGGGAGGTGCACGACGATATCCGCAGTCTGCTTCGCAAGGCCCGCGAGACCGTGGAAGGCCCCTCGCCCGTGGCCGCCGCGACCGTGGCGCGTGATGCGGCACTTGCCGTGAAAGACATGGTGGACAAGGAGGAGACGGTGCTCTTCCCCATGGCACTGGAAAGCCTGACCGAAGCGCAGTGGGGCCGTGTCAGGCACGGCGAGGATGAAATCGGCTATGCGTGGGTGACCCCCGAAGGGGAATGGACGCCGCAGGCGGCGGACACTCCGGAATCCCTGACGATGGAAGGGGCTGCTACCGGGACACCTGACCGGGTGACGCTGGGGACGGGTACCCTCACCGTGGAGACCCTCGACCGCATGCTGCGCACCCTTCCCCTCGACCTGTCCCTTGTCGATGCCGAAGACCGGGTGGCCTACTACACGGACTCGACGCACCGCATCTTTCCCCGCAGCGCCGGAGTCATCGGGCGTAACGTGCGCAACTGCCATCCGCCCAAGTCGGTACATATGGTCGAAGAGATCCTGGCCCGCTTCAAGACCGGAGAACGCGACGAGGCCGCCTTCTGGATAGAACTCGGAGGGCGCTTCCTGCACATTCGCTACTTCGCCGTACGTAGCGACGAAGGCCGTTATCTCGGTTGTCTTGAAGTCGCACAGGACGTGACGGACATCCGGGCCCTCAGCGGTCAGCGGAGGCTGCTCGACTGGAATTGAGGCACGGCCCCCGATAACGGATGAAGAGCCCCTGTCGCGCCATCGTCATGTTGGCGTGACAGGGGCTTGCTCCGTCTCTGCGGTCCGGCCTGTCGTGCACCGGAGTCCTCGCGATGCGCTGCCGGACGACAGTATGCCATCTCCCCTACACCGGATAACTCACGACCACGGCATCCAGCACCTCGACGGCAGCTGCGGCGGCGACGGCGGCAAGCAGTTCATCCCGGCGCGCGACCAGCTTCTGCCGGGCATACTCAAGCCCGGTGAGGTCGGTCGCAGCGAGCAACGCGGCTTCCACGGCCACCGTGGTGGGGGTGGGGTCGGAGATGGCGACCACTCCGGCAAGGGCCGCATCGTGCCCTGCCCGGATGGCAACCAGCTTCGCAGTCTTGGCCTGTTCCAGCGTCAGGGGCGGGGGCGGTGCATCGGCAGCGGCACGGGCCGACTCCCACGCGGCGAGGGCTGGCACCACCAGTGCATCGTACTCGGCTTGGGTCACCGGGGTGTTCGGTGTGCCGTCGGTGTGTTCCACCCATCCGGTGCGTCCGTCCCACTGGATGGCGTGCACGTGCCCCGGCAGGGTGAGGCTCACGTCGAGGCCCCGCCCATCCACGATGACGAGGCTGTCGGCGGGTACGATGGTCACTCTAGGCATGGGGCACCTCCTGTAGGGCGATGGTGCGGGGATGCGCGGTCGCGCCCGCTGCGTTGTCCGCGCCGAGGGCGGCGAGGGTGATGGCCTGTGACGCCTCTGCCGCACGCACCATCTCGTTGCGCAGCGATTCGGTAGCCGCCGCGCCCTGCCGCACCTGCTGTGCGTTCTCGATGAGCAGCACGGGCAGCCACGCCAGCGAGCATCCCCACTCGTCGATGTCCGCCCCGGTCTGCGGGTGCGTGCCGCGCAACTGCGTGAACAGGGCGCAGTCCAGTTGTCTGCATTCAGCGAAGCCCGCGAGCGGGCACAGGTTCTTGCGTTGCATCTGCATAGCTAGTCCTTGGTGGCGATGATGACGTCGATGTAGGCGAGGCGCAGGTCGAGGCCGTGGGTGTGTGAACCGTTGCTCCCCTGCGTGCCGGTGACGAGTTGCGTCGAGTTGGTGGCCCCGGTGCCGTTGTCGGTGGTGCGGATGACCTGAATGCCGCCGCCTGCGTTACCGGCCCTCCTCACATAGGTGCCTACAGAGTCGATGACCTCGTGTGCGTGCCCCGGCATCTGCGAGGCGACCAGCGTCGTCGAGTCGACCATCGTACGGCTAAAAATTGAAGAGAAACCCGTGACGCCACCACTCGCCACAGCCCCGGAAACCACGCGCAACGCCCTGTCGTTCATGGTCGTGTCCTTCGTCCAGCCCGTGGGGGCCGTCGACTGCTGAAACAGCAGGCGCGTTCCGGCGGGAAAGGGCTTCACGCCTTCCAGCCCGTACCCGCCGCCCACCGATACAACCACGGCCTTGCCTGCGGCCTCGGCGACAGGGATGGGCAGGATGCGGCTTGCCGCCTCGTCCCGTGCTGCCTCGGCCCCCGTCTTCGCCGCTTCCGCCCCTGCCCGCGCGACCTCTGCCTCGGCCTTCGCCGCAAGTGCCGCCACAGAGCTTGTCATGGATGCGGAGACGGATGCATCCAGCTTCTGGAGCAAACCGTCAGGATTCACGTCGGCATGGATGCCGACCTTGATGCACCTCGCCAACTCGTCACGCAGTTGCTGCGCCATGAGTGTGAGACGGTCGCACGCCTGTTCCAGCACTTCGGCATCGAGCACCCCGGTATTCCGCAAATCCACATCTTGCGTGAACGGCTGGTCGAGCCAGATGGTGAGCCGTTGCCCTTCCGGTACGGAGCACTCGACAATGCCGCCGCCGAAACCCTCATCGCAACGGACGACATAGTCCCGTCCCTGCTCGAGAAGGACCAGCTCACCCTCGTCGGCACTCAGCCCCGCGCGGACATGCTCGGGCCGGAAGAACGCAAACCCCACCGGCCACTGTGTCTGAACGCCATCGCCCCTGTAATGCTCGACTGTCGGCCTTGATACGATCGTCATGGGCACACCTCCGTATGCCGTTCATTCTCCATAAGGGCAGCGTAAAGAATCCGGCACGATGCCCCCCACCACCGGAAGTCCGGCGCCGTTCCTGTCCTCGTCCGGCCCTGTCCCGTCATCGCGCAGTCCTACCTATGACCAGTCCGGTACGCATGGCCCGACGAAACCTGTCCGCGTCATCCTCGGCGGGAGAGAGCAGCGACTCCGCCCGCCAGCGCGCCATGTCCGCACCATACCGGGCATCGGCGGCCCGGCGTCGCGTCTCATGTTCCGTGACCGCCGCTTCGGCCCCCGCCTGTTCCGAGGCGTCCACGAGCACATCGAGTGCGCTGCCCGAAGCCATCTCCACGCCAGACGCCGCCAGCATTGAGCGCGTGCGCCCCGCCGTCCGCGACGCCTCGTCGCGCTGTGCCTTAAGCCTTCGCTCACCTTCCGACTCGATGAGGCGTGCCCTGTTCTCCTGCTCGTCGGCACTGCGTCCGTAAGCCTCTGCCTGACGGTGCCGTGCACGTGCGGCACTGTCGTCGAACAGGTTCATGCCCGTCTGCACAAGCGAGCCCACGAGGGCCCCCCCAATATCTCCGCACATGGCGTCACCCCTCCGGTCATACATGGATGCATGAGAGCCCCCTCCGCCCCCACGGGGCGCACAGGAGCAAGAAAAAGCCCGCACCGTGCCAGCCACCGCTCCATGGCGGGGTACGCGGCAAGTTGCGCGGGCGACAGGACGTTGACGAGTACCGGCCACACGGCACGCAGGCGGGCCGCGAACAAGGGCGCAAGCCGGGCCAGCGCCCGGCCTGCACGGTCGAGTGCCGGCGTGCCATACAGCCATACGGCGGCGACCCCCGGAAACTGCGCATACGGCCGTGCCCCACCCAGCGCGATGCACCGCCCATCGTGCAGCATCGCCCAGCGGACGGGTGAAAGGGCGAACGCGCGTGCCGCCGCAGCCTGTGCCGCCCTGCCCGAAGCCTGTTCCATCTCCGACGCATCGGTCTTGCGTAGCCGCGGTAGCACTTCGCGCAGGTGACACCTGCGGGCGGGCACCACCCGGTAGCCGCGCATGCCCGTATGGACGCCCCGGCATTCCGCGATGACATCGCTCATATCTCTCCCGCCTCCACGTCGAAGGCCACGGCAAGCACCGTGCACGGCAACGGGTCGTGCTGACGCAACACCACCGTGGCGCTGTCCCCCGTCATGGCGTCGAGTGTCACTTCGCGCTCTCCGCTGAACAGGGACGGCGCGGTCCCGGTCACATCGCGGGCGGTGCGGAACGAAAGCTCACGCAACCTCGTCGCGTCCGGCCCGGCATGCAGCCCAAGCGACCGATGCAGGCGCACCCGCGCCCTTGTCGCCCGCATGGGCCTGCCGCCCCCGGCGATTTCATTCCCCGCAACGCCGAAGGGCATGGGCACGAGTTCGCTCATGAAGGGCAACCCCGCATGGATGACCGAAGCCGGGCGGTCGAGGCGCACCCTGCCTTCCGCAACGACCTGCGGGGGATGGACGGCACCGTCGGCAAGGAGGTGCACCGTGCGCCCTTCAAGATGTTCCAGCCCGCCCACTTCGACCACGGGGTCACCCCGGTATGAAAGGCCGGAGTCGACGAAGAAGGCCTCGACAGCTGCGGTGTCGCCTTCGCCGTAGCCCGCGCCAAGGTTGTCGCCATCGAAGGGCGGGTCGAGACGCTCGATGCAGCACCGCACCATGCCGCCGCCCTCACGGCGCACGGCGACCCACAACTCGTCGCCCGCCGTTCCGGGGATAGTGCAGACCGAGAGCACCGCCCCATCCGTGACATGACGATGCCAGCCTGCCACCTCGTGTTCGGGGATGCGCGTCATGGCGATGAGCCCGCCGTCTTCAGTGACGCACCACACCGTGCCTGAAGGCGATTGCTGCCACGCCCAGTCGATGATGCGCCGCCCGCGTGTGAGATGTTCCGCGAGGATGGTCAGGTCGGTTCCGGCATAGCCGTCCACATCAAGGCTGTAGCGGAACTCGCGTACGACGCGCCCCCCCGTTGCAAGGCCAGCACGGCATCCCCGACGGAGAGAGGCTGCACGTCGCCCGACCCCCTCGACGACTGGCGTTCGAGCGAACACGACAGGGGCGAGAACGGCTGCTCGCCCTGACCGGAGAGCGTCCACTCCCCGCCCCCCGTCCCCACGAGCAACCTGCGGGCGGGCATGAGCCAGCGCACCGCGCTGACTGTATCGGCAGCGATGGTCACGGTGACGGCGTCGTCGTCGCGCAAGGGACGCGAGACGGAGAAGTTGCCGTAGGCCCCCGAACGGCTGGCCCATATGGTCTGCGGCCCGTTGCGCGTTCCGGCGAAGCAGAGACGCTGCTGCCAGAAGACCGCGCACGAGGGCCAGTCGCCTTCGCCGGAGAACGGGTTGCGGGCTTCGGGCGGCCCGGCGTCGAAGTCAGGGGTGCGCCCCGTGTCGGTATAGGTCTCGCCAGCCCCGGCACTGCCCAGAAAACCGTACACCGAAGCGCCGCCGCCCGCCCGGTAGACACGGTATTCGCCCGCATCCTGAACGGGCGTCCACGCCAGCGTCACACTCGCCGTCTGTGACAGGGCATCGGGCCCCGTCACCTGTAGCTGAGGGGTGGGCAGACTCTCCTCACCCGATTCGCGATGCACGGCGGTGACCACATACGTCCATGTCCGGCTGCCTGCGGGCTTGACCGTGCAGTGCAGGCCTTCAGGCGGCGACACACCCGGCAGGAACGACACATCCACCAGCCGCCAGTCCGCATGCCCATGACGTTCCAGCCGACGCGGCGGCCCCGCATGGCTGACGAGGTAGAGCATGTCCGCGGACTGGCACCAGCGCAGCGCGGTCAGCTGTTCGCCCGCCCATGGGGTCTCAAGCCGGAACGGTTCGCCATCGCCACCCAGCACAAGTCCACCACCGTGCCATATGCGTAGCGAACGCGGCCCGAATTCAAGGACATACGCCTGCGCCTCGCTGAACACGAAGGGGATGAGGCGCACCGGGCCTGCCGGGTCTGCGGCCAGCCCATGAAACGTAAACCCGGCCTGCGCCATGCCCCGCCGTGGGGGTGCAGCAACATGTTGCACAGGCTGGCGCATCCGTTGGGATAGCGCGCCTGATCGACCCGTGCGGCCATGAGCGGCGAGAGTTCCCCGGCGTTGAAACTGTTCCTGACGATGGTCGCGCGCGCCATGTCACCGCACCTCCAGCCACGGGTTGCCCTCGTCGGGGTCTGCCGCCCCCTCGGCTGCATCGGCCATGCGGGCGAGGTCGAACGCCGCCGCGAAACGTTGCAGCATGGTCTGTTCAAGGCGGGCATTGCCCATGAGCGGCACAGCCAGCGACGACGCCAGACGCCGCGCCAGCATCTCGGTGAACAGGGCCGGAAAACGCCCGGGGTCGGTCACGCGCACCGTGAGCACGGCTTCCGCAGGTGTGGCGTCCGTGTAGAGCACCCTGTCCTCCACCACCTCGAAGGGGTCGCCCGCGCGCAGGTGCCGCACACGCAGGCAGTCGCCCGGCAGCCTGTAGGAGCGGGCGTAGCCGAAGGGCGGTGCACTCTCCATGGGCGCGAGACGCGCGTAGCGTGTGGCGAAGTTCCAGTGATGGCTTTCGAGAAGCTCGTCACGAGTCTCCACATAGTGACGCGCGCACAGGTCGGCCTCGCGTGAATGCTGGTCGAGGGAGAGAATCTCGGGCGCACCGAGGTAGCGCAGGGCACGGTTGCATATGGCCACGTCACTGCCCATGGGATTCGCCCTCTCCGTCGTTCCCGTCCTGCCTCGCGCTGGCGCTCCCCCCCTCGATATCTCCGGACGCCCCCGTGGGAGCGTGTTCCCGTCCGCACACACCGGTCCGCCCCTGACGGCGCATCTGGCGCTGCCCTGCCACGCGCGCCAGACGGCGCAGCGTCTCCTCGTCCGCATCGGCGGGAAAGACGACGCCCATCGCGGCGAGGCGCGCCTGCAGGGTGGCGCGGACGAAACGGCGCATGTCTCCCTCGCCGGGCCTGTCATCCGCACCATGACGCATCGCGCTCTCGTCATCGGACGTGTCAGCGCATGGTGTCTCTGCCCGGGCTGCATCATCCTTCGCCTTCTGGTCGCCCGCGCGCTTGCGACCGTCGGCGTCCTTGGTGGCACCTTGGCGTTGCGACGCCTCGCACAGGTACATTCTTCCCATGATATTCTCCTTTTGAACCCCGGCACGCCCGCACCCGACGGGGCTGCGCACCTGTTCTGCTTCCTGCTTGCGTCCTTCAGGGGGCAGGTGCGACGCACGACCACGCCATGCGCCGCAACCTGCCTTGAGGTCATGCGTGGCTAACGGGGCTGGACGTCGAACAGCACGTCCACACTGCCCGACGCCTCGGGGTCATCGTTTCCGAACACCACGCGGATACGGGCCCGGCAGTCCGACGGCACAGGCAGGCGTGCAAGCACGTCACCGGGTTCCCACGTACGGGGGCCACCGGAAAAGGTGCGCCTGAACGATACGGGAACCGGCGCGAAGGCGATGCCGTCCGTGCTGTCCTCCAGTCCCAGCGTGAGGCTCTTTCCATCGCCGAGGGTGACAGGCGTCGCCGCCACCATCACCATCTCGGTCGTACCCAGCAGCCCTCCGGCATGGTGGGCTCCCCCGTTGCCCTGCACGGTGGCGTTGCGGGGCATCTCCTGCCTGCTGGCAGGCTGCGTGTCGTGGATGCGCAACATATTGCGGTACATGGAGATTCTCCTTGCTGTTGTGGCTGCTACAGGGCTGCGCGGGGTTCCGTGCCGTCCATGAAGTTGTAGGAGGTGACGATCTCCACACCGTTCCAGTGGGTGATCTGCCTGTCGAGGTCACGCCCGCCGGGGCCGATCTGCAACGCCCCCGCCTTGTAGCGGCACAGCATGTTGCGGGTGCGCTCATGCATGAAGAGGTAGGTGGAACCGGGGGTGGCGCGCACTTCGGCGAGGATGTCGTCGATCATGGCTTCGGTGGGCACGTGGTCGCGGCTGATGTTGACCACGGCAGCCACGCTGCGCGGGTCGCCGATCTGCACGCCGAGATACGCCTTGAGACGCAGCCCGTAGACCAGAACCCCCTGATGCGGGCCGGAATGCGCCTTGTAGAGGTCGCCCCCGTTGATGGGCTGCGTGTCGAGCACCGCCCCCTGCTTGAAACACTCGGGGCTGTAGAGGCCGCAGGTCTCGCCCTCGCTGAAGCGGACGGCGATGATGGAATAGGTGCCGTCGGCAGTGGCACCGGCGTCGGTGGCCTTGCCGTGGTCGAGCGCCCACGCCCTGAAGTTGTCGTAGACGATGCGCTGTTCGGCAGCCATGCCGGAACGGCGCAGCACCTTGGGCAGCTTGCGGGCGAAGTACTTCTCGCGCCCGCCGAACATGTTGGCGGTGTCTTCCGGCACCTCGATTTCACCGCCGAGGATGGAGAGGTCGACCTTGCGCAGGTCGCTGGTCACCTCCACGCCCGGCAGCGGCGCGTTCATGGCCACCCAGCCGGCGCCCTGCACCTCGGTCACGTCCTCGTACATGTTCCACAGGCCGTGGCTGGCCTCATGGAAGGGGATGATGCCCAGAATGGGGGCTTCTTCCGTAAGGCCGTCCACCTGCTGCGGCTGTCTGCTCGCGAAGGCCGCTGCCAGTTCCTTGAGAGTCTTGCCCATACCTTCTCCTCCTAGCGTTTGAAGACAACTGTCTTGAGAAACTCTTCCGTGCTCAGCGGGGTCTCATGCCCGCCGCCACCGCCACGCACCGCGCCGAGGCTGTCCTCGCCGAGGGTTTCGGCGAGATGCGCCATGAGTTCGACGAACTCCGGCGCGTTGCCGAGACCCGATTGCGCCAGCGTCGCCAACCGGCCCTCCATGCGTTCGTCAAGCACGCGCAACGACCCGCGCGCTGCATCGAGGCGGTTCTCGTAGGCGGTGCCCCAGCGTTCACGCAGGGCGGTTTCACATCGTGTCAGGGCCTGTTCCTGCCCGGCGCGGCTCTCATCCAGCCAGAACCCCACGGCAGCCTGCGCCTGTTGCGGCGTAAGCCCCGCCCCGGTGCAGAAATCCCGGAACCTGCCGGTCAGCTGCGGGTCTGCCGACACGCCCTCGGGGAATGCGAAGCTGTAGTCCCCGGGGGTATGACCACCCGCCGTGTCCGGCACTTCAGCCGCGGGAACGCCCGTTGTCGCCGGGCCCTCCCCCGCCGCTGCGGGAGATGCCACCTGCGAGGCCGAACGCGTGGTTGGTTCCTCCACTCCACGCGCCTGCGTCGCAGACCTGCCCGCAACGGCCCCCTGCATCGCGGGGCTTCCGTGACCGACCTGACCGAATTGACCGGCCTGACTGGCCGCGGCGTGACCGGAAGACACGGCCCCCTCGCCACCTGCCGCAGTCGGAGGTGCCTGCGGCCCTGCCGTCTGCACACTCGTCTCACTCATCGTTCCTTCTCCCCTTCAAAGGTTCATCACCCAGTTGTTCCCTTGCCCATTGCCGTGCCCCCTCAAGCTGGATGCGCAGTAGACTTGCGGGGTCTGCCAGCGCCACCTCGGCCATGCGGTCACGCCCGTAGTCGTGCAGTGCCGCTGCCCCGCGCAGACTGGCCCCGCACCGCCCGAGACGCGCCCCCAGCCCTGCGGCATCAAGCCAGTGCCGCACCACCCGCACACCCGCACCTCCTTCGATGGCGAGCACGGTGGTCAGGTCTTCGAGGTAGGCGGCGAACCGCACCTCTGCCTCGCGCGCCACCTGTCGGGCGGCCTCGGTCTCCTCTGCCAGCAGGTCTGTGAGTCCCGCCCCGTCCAGTGCCATCAACCGGGCCAACGTCGCGTCAGCCTGCATGGGGTTCTCCTGTTCCGCTGTTGCCGCCACCTGTGACAGGGCTGGCAGGCCCGTGCGCCATGCCGTCCTCCGGCATGCCGTGTTCAGCCGCCCCGACGGCAGACGCTGGAACCGGCAGCGACATCAGCGAGGCGATGGCGGTTCCCGTCAGGCCGTTCCGCGCCGCACGCAACGTGGCGACCTCCGCATCGGAGCGGACGACACGGGCGGGCACCCCGGCGATGGCGGCGAGTTCATCCACCGCCTGTTCGAAGTCCACCTTGTCGAGCACCTGCGGGGCGACCCCTGCCAGGGCCGACACATCCGACGCGAAACGCCGTATGGCCTGTGCCGTCACCACCCTCTGCGCCTGTGCCAGTGCCGAGACGTACTCCACGCGCATCGACCGTCCGGCCAGTTCCGGCGGGGGCGGTGGCAACAGACCGCCACGCCGCAGGATGCCGTAGGTGCGCTCCAGCAGGGGGTCGAGCAGTTCGGACTGATGGCGCTCGATGACGGGCCCGAGCATGAGGAGCTTCTCCTCGCCACGCTCGAGCACCTCGGCGGCGGTGATGTTGGAGCGCCCCTCGGCCGTGAACATCAGGAAGAGGTCGTTGAAGAACCCCTCGCGCACGGCACGGCGCACATCCTCCATCTTGTGGGTGACGGCCCCGATGTCCGGATTGATCTGATAGAGAGGGCCCACCGACTCGCCCTGCCCGGGGGTGACGTAGTTCTGTCCGCCGGGGATGAGGTTGAGGCGCTGCTTGAAGCCGCTGGGCACCCGCATGGGCGGGTTGACCACCTTGTGGATGGCGAGAAGCTGACTGCGGGCCATCTCCTGCAGCATCTTCACGTCGGGCAGCACATCCATGCCGGGGGAACGTCCATAGATGTCGCCCCCTGCCACGTCCCAGCGTGCCGCCAGATGCGGGAACTCCTCGAAGCCCCCCTCGTGCAGCAGCCCCTCGGCCCCTTCGGTCTCCCACGTCAGCGACTGCCACGGCATGTTCACCCCGCCGAGGCCTCCGCTGGCGGTCTTGCCAGCTTCGCCGGCGTTGCGACGCACTCGCGGGCGCACCATGTGCACCAGCGGGACGGAACGTTCGGGATCGCGCCGGAGCATCCGGCGCACCCGGCGCGAGAGACGCGCCTCGCCATAGCGTTGGGCCATCTGCCGGGCACTCATCCGCAGACGCCTCACCACGGTATCGACCCTGCCCGCCGCGTCGCACGCCCATGCGAAATCGCCACAGGCGAGGCATGAGAAGCGCATGACCCGTTGCGGGTCGGCCTCGTGGTACATGTCCGCCGACCCGAAGGCCGCCAGTTCAGTGTACAGCCCGTGCACGGCCGCATAGAAGTTGCTGCGCGCCAGCGCCGCGTAGAGGCGACGCTCGACCACATCCAGCCAGCGACGTTCAGGCCCTGCCTCTTCCATGTCCTCGTCGGCAAGGCGCAACCTGAACCACGGACGCGCGGGCGAGGTGAGCCCCCCCTGCATCCCCGCCGCGAGGATGCGTACGGCCCGCGTGGCCGTGCCATCGATGATGCGCGGGCCGCGCCGCGCCGTGTCTCCCGCCTCGTCGGCCCTGCGTGGGCTGTCGATGCAACGGGGCAGGACGAAGTCCTCCACCTCGCGCCACAGCGGTTCCCACACCCGGCGTTCGCGTTCGACACACGACGCGGCATCACGCGCCTCACGCAGTACGGCGTCCATCACCACCCCAGCAGGGTCTTGCGGCGCACATCGGCCTCACCCTGCACGCCCAATGCCCCGGTCAACAGCGTTCCCTGACGCCCACGCGCCCTCAACGCCGCCTTGCGGGCCTCTTCGCGGCCCCTCTCGATGGCCTCGGCCTCCTCCTGTCCCGACTCGTCGACCACCGGCGGTGCCGGGGGCGCGGGTGGGGTATACGACTTGCCGCCTCCGCCCATGTCATGCTCCTTGCCTGCGGGCCGATGCCTCGGCCCCGTCCGTTCTGCCGTCACGCCACCGACCGCTTCGGTGTGCGTCACGTGAACGGGCCTACCACTCCCATCTGGCGGAAATGGACGGAGTGCGGGTGGGCGAGGGGTCGGAACATGTTCCCGGCATGGTGTCAGGCGGGTGGACGGGGCAGAGACACAAGAGGAGGACAGGCGGCGAGGCATGGGTGCACACGGATGACACCACGGAGGGTACCAGTGCGAAATGACTCGGGGAGGGCCGTACCTCGCCGTGCAGGCAGGAGACGAGTCACGGGGCGATGCGGGATTGGATCAAGGAAGCCGGATTACGCTGCAAAACGATGCCACATGCGGCAGGGAAAGGCGGCGTACCGTCGCAAGACCGGGTCATGTCCGCGAAGGGCCGCAAGACGGGGTACCCTGCCACACCGCCCCGGATGAGACGGTGGCCCTGTACCGCATGCAAAAAAACGAGCATGAATATGTTTTCATGCTCGTCACAGCACCCCCAGAACCTAGCCGGACGGTCAACAACGGGCACTGACAGGGCCCGCAACATCGCAAGGGCGGGCAGATGACCGGAAAAGCCCTGTCCGTATGACTTTTCACGAACGTGAATCTCGTCTATGCTCAACTATTGAGGGGGAAACGAGATGCGTATGGATGCCGTGTCGACCACTGCGAAAAGTGGCCCGGAACGTCGCGCCTGCTACCGGGTGGACGCGCCCGCGGGCTTTTTACGCGAAGTGGCCCTGTGGCTACGCCCGAACATGGGAACCAGTGCAATCGTGACGCTGGACTGCCTTGGCGCGCCCGATTTCGTGGCATCAAGTGAACTGCACGGGGTGCGCCTCGAAGACGTCTCGACACGCGGTCTCGGTTTTTCATTCGTCCCGCAGGTCCTTCCCGGAGGGGAGCAGTTGCGGAACCGGTCGCTTTATGTCTACATCAAATTGCATTCGCCTGCCGTGAACCGCGAGAATCCTCGCTACTGTCTCTTCCTCGGGGCACGGGCGGTGCATCTGGCGCAACACGGAGACAGGCTGCATATGGGGCTGCGCATCACGCAACGCGGCACCCCCGAACGCACCTCCAAGGCCATACGCATGTTCGACGTGGCCCGCTTCGGCGTTCGTGAACTCACACGCTGGTGCGACGATATGACCCGCATGGGACGCGGCATGCTGCCACCCGCAACACCGGGGCTCGACATGGAGCAACTTCTTTCGGAAATCGCAGATCAGGGTGCCTCATGCAGGGCATCCGACGACAAACGCTAGCCAACGGTCGCAGGCATGTTCATCATAATCGGTCTCGTCGTCGTCTTCGGCTCCATCATCGGGGGCTACCTGATAGCCAACGGCAACCTCGCCGTGCTCGTGCAGCCCGCAGAAATGATCATCATCCTCGGCGCCGCCATGGGGGCCTTCCTCGCGTCGCAAACCAAGTACACGCTTGGGCTGGTCATCAAGAACATCAAGCACATCTTCGGCGACCCCGGCATGAACAAGGCCCGCTACCTTGAGACGCTGGCGCTGCTCAACTCGCTGTTCTCGAAGATGCATCGCGAAGGTGTCATCAGCATCGAGCAGGACATCGAAAAGCCCGAATCGAGCGCCATCTTCACGAAGTACCCTTCCATCTCCAAGGACAAGCATATCGTGCACTTCATAGGTGACACGCTGCGCGTCTACCTCACCACCGGCGACCCCAGCGACATCGAAAGCCTCATGAAGATCGACATGGAGTCGATGCACGAAGAGGAGATGGTGGCGCCGGGGGCCGTGAACCGCATGGCTGAATCGTTGCCCGGCATGGGTATCGTCGCCGCCGTTCTGGGCGTCGTGCTCACCATGGGCATGATCAACGAACCGCCCGAAATCCTCGGCCACCACATCGGCGCGGCCCTCGTCGGCACATTCGTGGGTATTCTCTTCTGCTACGGCATCTTCGGCCCCATGGCCGCGAAACTGGAGAACCACGCCCACGAGATGCACGCCTACTACAACGTCATCAAGGAAGGCGTGGCAGCCGCCATACGCGGTTCCACGCCTATCATCGCCGTGGAATACGGCAGACGCGCCATTCCGCACGCCTTCCGTCCCACGTTCGCCGAAATGGAAGAAAAGCTGAAGGGCTGATGCCCTGAAGCACCAAGGAGACTGGCATGGGTGGCGGCAAGGGTGGCGGTTCATGGAAGGTGGCCTACGCCGACTTCGTGACGGCGATGATGGCCTTCTTTCTGCTCATGTGGATTCTCAACATGACGTCAAAGGAGACCAAGGAAGGCCTTGCAGGGTATTTTTCAAGCGACGCGGCCAAGATGCAGTCGAACAACGTCTCGCCGGTGGCCAACAACCCCTTCGTGCAGAGTACCGACAAACTCGACACCCGCGACTTCAAGATCACCGAAGTCGAACGCTCGCACTATGCCATCGCCCAGAAACTGCGGCAGATGCTCATGGCGGATGCCACGCCCCAGAGTGCCAGCGGCATCAGTGCCGACGACGTGGGCGTCCAGCTTCGCGTCAACTCCGACATCATGTACGCCCCCGGTTCCGCAGAACTTGCCCCCGAAGGAGCCAAGGTTCTTGATGATGTGATCCGCATCCTCAAGGAATACAACCTGTACCTCGTGGTTCGGGGGCATACCGACAGCGGCGAACCCCGCAACAGCATCTACCCCTCCAACTGGGAACTCTCCGGTGCCCGCGCCGCAGCTGCCGTGCGGTACATCATCACCCACGGCGAGATCAAACCGACCCGCCTGCGCAGCATCGCCTACGCCGACACCCGCCCCCTCGAACCCAACACTTCCCCGGACAGCAGGGCCAAGAACCGCCGGGTGGAATTCTACTTCCACCGCCCCGAGGTCATGTCCTACAGCGTTGTGTATTGAGCCTGCCGCCCCGCCGCCACCCCCACAGCACGGTCATGACGTCGTCATGGTGCGGAACGCATCGCGCGTCAGGACCGTGAGCACCACATCGACCACACGTCCGGCCTCGCCCCCGCCCGGAGTGCCGGGGGCGAGGCGCGTGCCAGCCGGCACGACACCAAGACGAGAGAAACCGAGGTCTGCCGCAAGACGCAGGGCATGGCGATACGGGGCAGGTGTGACGCCCAGCAACGTATCGAGCGGGGCATCCGCACACTGCGGCGCGAGAAGGAACGTCAGCGCCATGGCCCCGGCGGCGCGTGCGGCGGACATCCCGTTCCGGAAGAAACAGAAGTGGACCTGCGCCGCCCTGCCGCTGAACCCGTTGCACCAGAAGAAGCCCTGCGGCACTGCGTGTGCGTCGACACGATAGAGCCATGCCCTTTCAGGCGCCAGCAGACGCGCAAAGGCGCCAAAGTCGGTGACGCCCCCATCGTGGAAGACGACCCGCACGAGGTCGTCCTCCACCAGACGCGTCCACAGCCCTTGCAACCCGTCGATGCCGAAGTCGTCGGTGCCTGCCGTACCGGTCCCGCCGTCATCCTGCCTTCCGGGCAGCCGCACGATGCGCCCGTCCTCTCCGGGGGGCCGTCCGCCACGATCTTTGCGGCCAGCTGGCTGTTCGCCGCCCCCGTCGCCTGCGGTGCCTGCGGCGTCCGGCATATAGCGCACAAGCCGAAGTCCCGTACCGACCGCGGCCCTTTCACCCCCGCGTTCCGCCCCTGCAACGCCGCAACTGCCGTTCTCAACCATAGAGCGGATACTCCATATTGCCGATGGCAGCAGGTTCTGCCGCATCCCACACAGGAAAGGCACACCCTAGGGCGGGGTCGGTGATGCGCGCGAGGCAATCGAGCATGTCGTCATGCCGCGCCACCGGAAACGCCATGAACTCGTCGTCGACGAACTCCCTGACAAGGTCGCGCACCCGCCCTTCTGCATCGACGAAGGGACAGACGTCCGGAAGGTAGAGACGCCCCTGTTCGAACAGGGGGACGAGTCGCCGTATCCTGTCGTTCTTGGGCATGGCACCCCCAAGCGGCACGATGTCGAAGCGATGGTTGCAGCGGGCCTGTTCCGTGCGGATATGCTCGATATCGGCCTGCATGCCGTAGCGTTCATAGCCCACCTTCAGCGGCCTGTACTGCCGGTGGAGACGTAACAGGGCGGCGGCCCTGCCCGTGAGGTTGAGCCTGTCCCGCAGTCCGTCGACAAGGTAGTGGTTGCCGTCGGCCCCGAGTCCCACCACGAGCATCACCGTATAGTCGCTATCCCTCTTGCGCTCTCCTGCCGGGTCGACCAGCAGATACAGGTTCATGTTCGAGGTGCCTGACACTTCTCCCGGCAGCGATGAGGCCCCGGAGGAGGACAGGGACGGGGGGCGGCGCCAGTAGCGAAGCCACGACGACCGGAACCCCTGTGTGGCATCTGCCACCGGGTTCAATAGCATCTGGCAGCCGAAGACATAGGGCCCCATGGCACGCCTTTTTTCGGCGAGGGCGTCGGGCGAGAGCAGAAGCGGCCTGCCCTCCGCCGTACCGTCTTCCGTGGCGGGATGCACGCGTGGTACGGCCGCCTCGCGCTCCAGAATGGCGCGATAGGTGTCGTTGAAATGGTAGCGGGTGCCGATGATACGGCGTCTGCCGCCCCGCGCTCCGAGGTTGAGCGAAAGGGCCCAGCATTCCGTCACCTTGGCGATCATCTCGGGCGAAGAGACCGACTCGCGGGTGACAACGTCATCATAGACCAGCAGGCTGAAGTGCTTCCCGGTGGGCTGACCGTCCACCAGTCCCCACGCCTCCACGGTGGCCTCCTTGGGGTTGGCGCGCCGCCGCACCACGATGCCCTTGTCCAGAGACCAGACCGGAGCCTGCGTCCGGGGCGAGTCCCACAGCACATCGGGATAGCAGCGACGCAGCCATACGTTGCGCTCGAACTCGAGCTTGATCTGATTGAGGAAGTCCTTCGCCACAGGGCGGCTGTGGGA
Organism: Nitratidesulfovibrio vulgaris str. Hildenborough; assembly: GCF_000195755.1. NCBI lineage: Bacteria > Pseudomonadati > Thermodesulfobacteriota > Desulfovibrionia > Desulfovibrionales > Desulfovibrionaceae > Nitratidesulfovibrio > Nitratidesulfovibrio vulgaris. Next base: position 2,730,543 of record NC_002937.3, read on the forward strand.
GAAGATGCCCACCGTCACTTCCGGGTCCAGAAGGATGTCACGGATGGTCTGACCGAACGTGATGATGGTGGACTTGTAGTGCTCGCGGGCCCACAGGTCCAGACGACCGTCCGGGGCCGCCTGCACTTCGGCACAACGCTCGAAGGCCCAGTCGTTATCCATGTCGTCACGCCCGAGAAGGCGTGTCAGCAAGAAGAACAGGTCGCGCCGCCCAAGTTCGGCCATGACGCCGGCAAGCCCCTGTTCACCCTGCGCCCTTCCCTCGGCCATGAGGTCGTCGTACATCTCCCGTGCACGACGACGCGCCTTTTCCGGCATGTCATCTCCTTCAACGCCGTAACAGCGGCGACCATGCGCGGTGGCACTGCGAGGCCTTCGCCCCGCATGAACCGACCGTGCGTCCGACGTGGTGCTACCCCGGGTGATCATGAACAGAAGGTGAAAGGATGACCGGAAGTGTATGGGAGAGGTATCCCGCCACGATGGAACGGGGGTGGACAGCAACAGGGCAAGGGCCCCGCGCCGGGACACATGACCGACATCACCGGGCACGCAGGCCCCGAAGACGAATCGCACGAGGACCTGCCGCCAATGGGCCTGACGAGGATGAGCCTATCTGACGCCGGGGCATGCGACCTGAAACGCGAGGGCCCCGGACGCACCCCGCCGGAGATGGATGGCGGCCCCTTCCCATCTACCGGCGAGACCTCACGTATTTCCCCCGCGCACGTCTTGTAAGACGCCCCGACCTTTGCTATCTGTCTTGAAACTTTCTAGAGCCGCTCTCGCAGCAAGGCACCGGGTGCCTCGCGTAACGCGGTGAATCCCCCCCGCCATGGAGGAGTACATGTTCATGATCCAGAACTGGCGTATGTTGCGCCACATCGCTATGGTCATGGTGGCCGTCATGGGCCTGCTCAGCTTCGTACCCCGCGTGGAGGCCGCGTTCGTGCCCAACGCCGGGATGATGGCCGAACAGCGCACCGCCGACGTCGACACCATCCAGAAGGCACTCGAGAACAAGATGGTGGCCGAACGCCTGCAGGCCCTCGGCTACAGTGCCGATGAAGTCAACCAGCGCCTTGCCATGCTCTCCGACGACGAAGTCCACAGCGTCGCCAAGCAGATAGACGCCCTCAATCCCGGCGGCGACGGCGTGGGTATCGTCATCGCCATCCTCGTCGTGGTTCTTCTGGTCGTGCTCATCCTGCACTTCTCCGACCGCCGCGTGGTCATCCAGTAAGAGTCTCCTCCCCTCTGCGGGCCCCGGCCCGCAGAGGGTGCTTTGCATGACGACACACACTCTCCACGGCCTCCGGGCCCTCATATCCGGCCTTCTCTGCTGCCTTCTGGCCACGGGTTGCATGCCCGGGCCAAGACTGCCCGCGCCCGACTTGCATCGCCCTGCGACGTCACACCTCATCGAGGGGCTCCCCTTCCATCCGCAAGAGACCTACCAGTGCGGTCCGGCGTCGCTGGCTGGCGTCATGAACCACCTCGGCTACGAGGTCGCACCCGACACCATCGCCGACGCCATCTTCCGCAAGGACCTGCACGGCACACTCTCTCTCGACCTTGCCCTCTATCCGCGCACGGTGGGCCTCAAGAGTCGCTTCTACGAGGGAAGCGTTGCAGACCTCATGGCTGCCGTCGATGCCGACATCCCCCTTGTGGTCATGGTCGACAACGGCGTAGGGCCGGTGAGCAGCTATCATTTCATGGTCGTGGCGGGCTATGCCCCCGACGCCGTCATCGTCAATTCCGGGCGCACCCGGGGGCAGCGTCTGCCATGGAGCGATTTCATCCCCACATGGGACAGGGCGGGCCGCTGGACGCTACGGGTCGAACGCCCCTGACAGCGCGACCATACCCGACAGGCCTTTGCGCCTGTTGCAAGACATCCCGCAGCAACGATACACTTCCGTGGACAGTGCACAGCGCCTGGCACTGGCAGTGCCATCACCCGCGCCAGTGCCCATGTCATCTTCAGCATACCCCGATGCCGCGCGACTGGTCCGCTGACGGGGCGCACGTCCGCCGCATCCCCAGCCTCACAGCAAGGAGCACCATGCACAACGCCGCTTCACTCCGCCGTCTGCCACGTCCGATGCCCCTCCTCCTGCTGGTCGCCATGCTGACCGTCATGCTCGGCGGCTGCGCCCTGCCCCGCGTGGGGGTGTACAAAGACCCCCTCACCGCCGAAGAACACCTCAAACTCGGCCTCGCCTATGAGCAGAAGGGAGAGACCGACCTTGCCCGCCGGGAATACACCGAAGCGGCACGAGACGTTCCGCAGGGGCATCTGTATCTCGCCAATCTGCTGTTCTCCAGGGGTGAGACGCGCGAAGCCGAGGCTCACTACCGCAAGGCCCTTGCCGGGCTGCCCGACGACCCCACCGTGTGCAACAACCTCGCGTGGTTGCTCTTACAGGAGAATCGATCTCTGGACGAAGCCGAACGCCTTGCGCAAAGGGCCGTCGAACACGCCACGCCCGAACAGCGCAGCAGCTTCGAGGATACCCTGAAGCGTATCCGTGCAGCACGCTAGGGCCGTGCACCAGGGCCGTACGCCAGTGCGGGGTGCCAGTGCAGGGTGCGCCTTGTGCCTGAGACAGACCGCCCCCCCACCCCATGTGCCGGCAGCGACACGTCGTACAGGCACCTGTGCACCGGGAACCCGATGCGAACAGGAACCGCAGCATCGGCAGGCACGCCCTCTGTAAGGCAACCTGGAGGGATTGTTCGCGTTCGTGTGTTGCGTGCGTGGCAGGCGTCTCCTGACGCGCTTCCCGCATCACGTGGCAGCCATGCGCACCTCCCGGACATGTTCCGGCGACCTGATGTCTCGTGGGCATCGTGGGGGCGGCTATGCCATCTGTGGCTCTCGCGCCCCGACCTGCGGGTATGCCATCCGATTGCATATGGGATGACAGGCTGCCGCCACGCATCATCAAGCGCCTGCTGCCATCCGCAGACAGCTGCGGCAGATGCCATGGCATACATCGCCCCCTCCCATGCCTCCCACCACTGCTGCAATCGTCTGGCCTCTGCCATGCAGTATCCAGTGTCGGTACAACATATCATAGCCCCTCACGGCTTCTTCACCATAGGATTCGCGGAACGGCATCGCACATCGGTCAGGAGGAGAGAATGCCCGCCAGAATACGCGTACCTCGGTGGGTTTCGGTGCTCGCGCTGGCAGTCGGCGGCATGAGCCTGCTTTTCGTGACTTCAGCACTGCTTCCCCTGCTCCATACAGACCAGTCCGAATCATGGCGCGACACCATCCGTATCGGGTATGCCATTGAGCCTCCCTATGCCTTCGTGAACAAGAATGGCAACGTGACAGGCGAATCTCCCGAACTGGCGCGCATCGTGGCCCGCAGAGCGGGTGTCCGCTCTACCCGCTTCGTCCTGTGCGATTTCAACAGGCTCATCGATGCGCTCGTCGCAGGCGAAATAGACGTTATCGCCTCCGGCATGTTCATCACCCCGAAGCGCATAAAGCGCATCGCCTTCTCACAGCCCACCACCACGGTTCACCCGGGGCTTCTGGTACAGCGCGGCAACCCGCACAAGATAGACGGCTACGGGGCATTCAAAGCTGGTTCGGGGGTGAGGGTGGCGGTACTGAACGGCTCCGTCGAACAGGGCTATCTGCTGGCATCCGGGGCCTCATCTTCCGCCATGGTCATCGTGCAGACACCTCAAGAGGCGCTCACCGCGCTACACGACAACGCCATACAGGCAATCGCCCTCTCTGCGCCGACCGTGAGCTTCATGGTCGCGTCATCTCCATCCGAGTTCGAAGCCATTGCGGGGTTCACCCCCGGAGAGGCCCCACCCGAGGAGCACTGCGCGTTCGGGTTCCGCCTCGATGACACATCATTGAGGCAGGCCTTCGATGCAGCACTTGCCGGGTATCTGGGGACGCAAGAGCACATCGAAATGATATCGCGTTTCGGATTCGACAGATCAGCCGTACCCCAGACGCGATAAACCACCGGGAAAAAAAGATGGCACACCCTGTAGCCATACTCAGCGGCAAGAAACGCAACATGGGGCTCGGTATCGCCCTCTTCGCCGTGACCGCCTGCATCATGGCGTGGCTCAGCGGCTCGTGGTACCTGACACTGCAACAGTATGCGCCGCTGTCACAGGACATGCGTCTGGCATGGTCCGACCTCTACCGGGGCCAGATGGAGGCTGAACGCCTTCTCGCCGGAGAATCCGGCGGGCGTCCGGGCGCTCAGACCGCCTATTTCAGGCAGGCTGCCGAACGTATCCAGGACGCCGTAAGAATACTGCGGACGAGGAGCGCACTCTTCTCTCTCGACACAGGCCTCATACAGACGAAGGACGATGCCCTCGCGTTCGTCGATGCCATCAACGAAGTCAGCACCGCCACGTACGCGCGCATCCGTGACGCATCGACTCCGAACACGATGCGCATCATCTCGCAACGCAACGACTTCGATGCACTCCATGTCAATTACGAGAAGCTCCAGAGAAGCTTCGACAAGGCGTTCGACAGCCGGGCCCAACGCCTGATGCAGTCCGGAATAGGGCTCATGTCGCTCTGGATAGTCGTTGTGATGTTCCTCGGGTTCCAGTTGCACGGGCTTGCTGAACGGTTCAGGTCTGCAGCCGAACAACTTCGGGAAAGTGAAGAACGCTGGAACTTCGCGCTCGAAGGGGCGGGAGATGGAGTATGGGACTGGAATCTGGCGAAGGGAACCCTCTTTCTTTCCCGAAAATGGAAAGAGATGCTCGGCTTCAATGACGACGAACTGGTCAACGACTTCGAGACGTGGCGATCCCTTGCCCACCCTGAAGACATCGATACGGCACTAGCGACGATCAACAGGTGCCTCTCTGGAGGCACAGACCAGTATGAACACGTATACCGCATGTTGCGCAAGGACGGGACGGCATGCTGGATACTCGACAGAGGCAGGGTCGTCGCTCGTGACGCGGAGGGCAACCCTGTCCGGTTCATAGGCACACACACCGACATCACGGCCCAGAAACTCTCGGAAGAGTCTGCGCGTGCCAGCGGCGAAAACCTTGCCGTGACACTCTCGTCGATCGGCGACGCCGTCATCGCGACCGACAGGGACGGACGAGTGACCCTGATGAACCCGGTCGCCGAAAAGCTCACGGGCTGGACACAATCCAGCGCCATCGGGAAGCCCGTCTCCGCGGTCTTCGTCATCATCTCCGCCACGACGAAGCAATCTCTCCCTTCTCCGGTGGAGGAAGTACTCCGGACAGGTCGAACAGTCTCCCTGTCCAACGACACCACCCTGGTCTCGCGCAGCGGACGCGAATTCCAGATTGCCGACAGTGCCGCCCCCATCCACGATGCTTCCGGCGAGATGTCAGGCGTCGTGATGGTGTTCACCGATGTGACCCAGCAATACCGTTTCAAACGCAAACTCGCCGAGAGCGAGCACAGGTTCAGGACGGCGCTCGATGAAGCCCCCTTTCCCGTGCTCCTGCATGATGCCCGGGGCGATGTACTCATGCTCAACAGGCAGTGGAGCCTTCTGACGGGGTATGAACCTTCGCAAGTGCCGACCATCCATCGATGGAAAGATCTTTCAGACCCCGAAATCGACCCGGAGAGCCGTTTTTCAGGGCAAGCACGCAGCACGGACGGAGAGCAGAACATCCGGTGCAGTGACGGCACGCTACGCACATGGAACGTGAGCATGATCGAACTCGGCGCCATGCCGGATGGCAGGCACATCACCATGCTCGCCGCAGTGGATGTGACGGTCCAGTCCGAGACCATGCGGGCGCTGCAACGCTCCAAGAAAGCGGCAGAGTCTGCGAACGCGGCGAAAACAGAGTTCCTCGCCAACATGAGCCATGAGATTCGAACGCCGCTCAACGGCATCATGGGCATGATGCAGCTTCTCGTGAGCACCCCCCTCGATGACGAGCAGAAACAGTATGTCTCCAACGCCATATCCTCGTCCGGCAGGCTCAGCCAGCTTCTCTCGGATGTGCTGGACCTTTCGCGGATTGAAGCGGGGGGGCTCGTGCTGCGCGATGAATGCGTGACACCCTCCGAACTTCTCGACGCCATCAAGGACCTCTTCACCCTCGGCACGCGGTCGAGTCAGGTGGAACTCGCTCTCGAAATCTCTCCCGGTCTTCCACAGCACATCCTTCTGGATGGCGGGCGACTGCGCCAGATTCTCTTCAACCTCGTGGGTAACGCGCTCAAATTCACAGAGAAAGGCCACATACATGTACGACTCGACGAGCTTGCCATCCACGGGGGCATGCGCCAGTTGCTCCTCATATCCGTAGAAGACACCGGCATCGGGATTCCGCAGGGGGCGATGCGCGACATCTTCAACCCCTTCTATCAGGTGGACGGCAGCCACGTGCGCCGTCAGGGCGGGGTAGGACTGGGACTCTCCATCGTACGCCGTCTGGTCATTGCCATGGGAGGGGCACTGTGCATTGACAGTGCCGAAGGCGAGGGAACACGCATCCACCTGTCGCTGCCCTTCCGCACCTGCGCCCCGGATTCAGGCGACAAGCCCGAAACGTCCGGCGAGACACCGGAGGCAGGTCTCCCCATGGCGCTTGGGGACCCAGCCGCGCTGCACGGCCTGAACCTGCTGCTTGTCGAGGATGACCCCGTCAACCAGCTGGCGACTGCGGGCCTTCTCCGCAAATCGGGTGCGCGCGTCACCATCGCCGCGAACGGACAGGAAGGATTGGCTGCAGCGCTGTCGGACAGCTTCGACTGCATCATCATGGATGTGCAGATGCCCATCATGGACGGTATAGAGGCCACACAACGGCTCAGAAGCGATGGCCGCTATACCGCAAGGGCCGCAACGCCCGTAGTGGCGATGACTGCGCATGCGCTGGAAGGGGACAGGGAGATGTGCCTGGCAAGCGGCATGGATACCTACGTCACCAAACCGGCGACACTCGAGAGTCTTGCGCAGGCGATAGCCTCTTCCATACGCTTGCGTACCCGGAGAGGGCCCTGAGGCACGCCCAGTCCCCCCGCACCTGAAACAGCCCCGACTGCGGCACTGCACCCTTTGCCGACGCTCACACGAACGCCATCGTGGAAGCTGCGAAGGGGGCAGACGGCGTCGCACTCCGGGCAACGTCGCCCGCTGACGGCCCCCCCTTTCTCATGCTTGACAACAGGGCACGGGGGGCGTAATCGCCCATTCACGCAAGGGGAGTAGCTAGCCCAGGCAACGTCAACAGCCTGACGGGAGACCGTCTGGCGTTGCCGTCGTAAGAATCCCGATTCTGACGATTAGCGAGACCTTCATGGCAGCAATGCCGGAGGTCTCGCTTTATTTTTTGCGTGCGGGCCTCCGGAAGACTCACTTTCAGGAGTGGCGAAATGACTTTCAGAGAATCCGTTCCGTTCATCGTGGCTATCGCGGCCACCATCCCCGGCATCCTGCTACGCGTCGTCCATCCGGACATCAGTCCCCTGCTCATGGCCTCTCTCACGGGCCTCGCCATTCTCGGGGCGTCGTTCATGCTCATGTGGGCCTGCGAAGTGGCCCAGATGGACATCCCGCAGACTCTGGCCCTAGCCGTGGTCGCACTCATCGCCGTGTTGCCCGAGTACGCCGTGGACATGTACTTCACATGGATGGCGGGGCAACACCCCGAAAGCAACTACGCGCACTATGCCATCGCCAACATGACAGGGGCCAACCGGTTGCTCATCGGCATCGGCTGGAGTGCCATCGCCATCCTCTACGCGCTGCGCTTCCGCAAGGCGGTGCAGCTTGAAGAGGAACGCCGGTCCGAATTGCTGTTCCTCGCACTTGCCACCGCCTACGCGCTGGTCATCCCGCTCAAGGGCACGCTGGAATGGTACGATGGTGTCATTCTCGTCAGCCTCTACGTCTGGTACATCCGCATCGCCTCAAAGCGCCCCTGCACCGACTGCGAGGTAGAAGGCCCGGCGGAAGCCCTCGCCCATCTGCCCCGCAACACGCGCCGTCTCACCACGCTGGGGCTCTTCCTCTTTGCCGCCGGTGTCATCCTCTGCGACGCGGAACTGTTCAGCGAAAGCCTCGTGGCCTCCGGCAAGGTGCTCGGCATCAACGAGTTCCTTCTGGTGCAGTGGCTCGCACCCATCGCGTCCGAAGCGCCGGAGTTCATCGTCGCCATCATGTTCGCCACCCGCGGTCAGGCAAGTCTGGCCCTTGGCAGCCTCATCTCGTCGAAGCTCAACCAGTGGACCTTGCTCGTCGGCATGATACCCGGCGTCTTCGCCGTATCCTCCGGGTCCATCAACCCGCCCATGCCCATGGACGACCACCAGATGCACGAGTTGCTGCTCACCGCCGCACAGTCGCTTTTCGCCGTGGTGCTCCTCGCGCGCATGCGTCTCGGGCTTCGCGGGGCCCTCGTGCTGCTGGCGCTTTTCATCGGCCAGTTCGCGGCACCGCTGTATGAACCCTATGTGGAGAACCTGCTTGGCATCCCCCACATGCCCGACGGGCTGCACATCGTGTACAGCGGCCTCTACATCGCCCTTGCCCTCGGCATGATGCTCTACCGCCCCGGCCGCCTGTTGCAGTTGCGCGAAGGCCTCAAGGTCTGACGCCCTTCACGGTCCTACAGTAAGGTGCGGGGGGAGCAATCCCCCCGCACGGCCATAACCGCCCAGACGCCGACGGCATGACCACCAGCCGACGCCACAACACCTGTTCCACCTCACCCGCCCTCATGCGCACCGCCCCCGAAAGCACGACCGCAGCCGAATCTTCTTGGCAAGGTGCCGGGCACGACACTGGGCAACGCCCACGAGGCACGGCGAGCGCCACCACAACTTTTCAACAATAACAGAATGTTATATTCATTATTGCAAAGACTTGGCGTCATCAGGGCGGCATGATATGGCATGGCAGCGCAGTCATGCGTTACGGAGGTTCCATGCGCCGATTCGTCATCTGCCTCGCCGCCCTTGCGCTTCATGCCATGCTGTGTTTCCCCGACGTACGAGCGTTCGCGCAACCATCGGACCAGCCCGCACAGCCACCGGCCAAAGCGGCCCCCGGACAGGAAGAAGGCAGCTTCAACATCCATGACGAGCGCACCGACATCGACGTCAGCTACCCGACCTTCGACAATGCAGCCGTGACCGCCGACATCCGCCAGTGGGCCCACCACCTTGTCGATGCCTTCCGTGCCGGTATCGAAGAAGAGCAGCCGCTGCCTTTCAAGAGCACGCTCAAGGTCGGCTATACCGTCTCACACCCTTCGGACGTGGCCCTCAGCATCACATTCGACGTGTACACGTATACCGGCGGTGCACACGGCAACCTCGACCTCATCACGCTTTCGTACGACCTGCGCGACGCCCGGCGACTCTCGCTGGAGAACCTTTTCGCCGACCCGGAGACAGCCCTCGCCCGCATGTCCGCCTATGCCTATGCACGCCTCTCTGCCACACTCGGCGACATGCACGTCGAAGACATGCTTCGTAGCGGCACCACCCCTGACGTGGACAACTACGCCAGTATCGCGCTCATCCCCGGCGGTATCCGCATCCACTTCCAGCCGTATCAGGTCGCACCATGGGCAGCCGGTCCCCAGCATGTGGACATGCCCCTTGAAGACCTCGCCGATGCAGAACCCCGCGCCGCCCTCTGGGGACGGTAGCAGCCACCGTATTCCATCATCGCCCTCCATGTTCGCGCGCATCATCACGTCATCGTCCTGCAAGGGTTGCCTCGCCTCCGACTGCCTGCGCGGCTTCGTCATGGCCCTCGCCTTCTGGCTCGTGCTGCTGCATGCGCCCACACACGCCACGGCGAACATGCACCCCGGCTTCAAGACGATGGGGCTATGGCTTCCCGAAACTGACGAGCGCATGGATGTCGCCGTCTGGTATCCGTCCATCCGCGTACCTAGCGAGTTCCGCATCTATGAGTGGACGCTCGAGGTGTCCCGTAACGGCAAACCCGTGCCGGGACGGTTCCCGCTCATCCTTCTTTCGCATGGCACGGGCGGTTCAAGGTTCTCACACCACGACACTGCGGCAGAACTCGCTGCCAATGGTTTCGTCGTGGCGGCCATCACCCATCCCGGTGACAACATCGACGACACATCCGCCCTGTTCACCCTGCGCCAACTGGTGCAGCGCCCCAGACAGGTCAGCCAGCTGCTCGACCACCTGCTGCGCGACCCCGCCATGCTGGAGATGATCGACCCCGGGCGCATCGCAGCCGTCGGCTTCGGCGTGGGTGGAACGACAGCACTCATGCTGGCAGGGGGCATACCTGACGGGGCAGGGTGGACAGACTACTGCGAGAGGGCGTCGCAAGGCGACCCTTATTGCTCGCCGTGGGCCCGTGCGCGGCTTGACGCCCTGCGCGACGACCTCAAGTCGCTCAAGACGCTTCCGGTCCTGCGCGACACTCGCGTCCGCGCGGCCGTCGCCGTCGCCCCCGCCTACGGCATGCTGTTTTCGCGCAGCAGCATGAGCGCGGTGAACATCCCCGTCAGCATCATCAAGGCGGGACAGGACGAGGTCAACCGAGCCCCTTTCCATGCCGACGCCATCCGGAGTGCCCTCACCCCTTCGCCCGAGTTCGCCATTCTCGCCGAGGCTGACCACTTCTCGCTCATGGCCGCCTGCCCCCCTCAGCTGGAAGGGATTCTTCCCGAAGTGTGCGGCGGGGTCTCCCCCGAGACACGAGAGCGCATCCACATGACGCTCAACGGCCACTTGCTGCGTTTTCTCGTGACTCACCTCGGCAACACCCCTGCGTTCTTTCCCGTTGAAGAACCACAGCCCGCGCCGCCCCCCACGCCCGAGGTGCAGCCGGCACAACCGGAAACGCCACCCGCGGTGAACGCCACCAAGGGCAAGCGCGCCAAGCCCCGTCCGAAACCTCGCGCCAATGCCACGCTGCCCTGACATCGCGATTCTCTAGACACACGACCGCAGCTGAGAATGTATAACATGCTAGAATGAAAAATCTTTTTGCCAGACCATCCGCATTGTCCGGCATGGCGGGGCGCACCAGTCGCCCACGGCAGGGCACCCCGCTGACGAAGTCCCACAACACGCTGATTTCTCTCGACAAAAAAACACATTCCACCGCCCTTCCAAGCCGCTTGACATGGAGAAGACGAAGCACTAGATGCTCTCTCGTGGCAAGGTGCCACAAGTGTTCCGCACGAAGGAACGCGCCACTTCATGCAAGATGTCAAGGTAGCAAAGATGTTCAGCAAATGCTGCGGCCAGACCACATTCAGGCCGTCCATGCTTCTTGCTTTCTTTTTCTCGATAATCACCCTCGCCATTCCGGCAGGTGGTCCGGCTGATGCCGTCTCCACCACGAACGGGGCAGCACAGGCAGCCAATGACGTGCCCCCTGTCGTTCACGCTGGCGAAGGATGGCAGGCCATGCCCGCTGGGGGACGCCCTGCCTACATAGGCATCCATGGCGGTACGGTTCCCGTGAGTCTGCTCACCACCCGCGGCGGGGCGACCATGGTCGCTCTCGTTGGGGAGACGGGAAGCGACTTCCTGCGCGTCTTGCGGGGCGGCAACGCCTCTTCGAAGGCCGAAGAGGTACCGCAGCCTCATCTCGTCGCCAGCGCGGCATCCGCCACAGATGCCCGCCCCATGCCCGCCAAGGGTGAACCAGGCCCCATGCCCATAGAGACCGTAGCCGCTCCGATGCCCAACGCGACCATGCTCGTCGCCTCGACATCGTCCGGCAACATCCCGGTCATCTATGCAGCTGGACGCTCCTTCGAACGCATGGACATCGCCCCTTCCGAGTGGACCCCTTTCGGCCTTGGTGATGAGACCGTCAAGAATGACGGTTCTGGTCACAACACACCCAAGATCAAGGCGAAGAAGGCAAAGGCCAAACAGAAGAAGACTGCGGTGCGCAAGCCAGCCCAGACTCGTCAGGCCAGCAAGAACCCGCAGCACAAGGTGCTCCACAACGAAGGCGGCCCGGTGAGCATCACGACCCCTCTGGTGTTGATCAACGCCTAGTCGTCTCTCTCATGCCCCTAACAGCCCCGCACCGCGGGGCTTTTTTTTGGTGTTACGGCGGCAGTCCGCTTCGGGCTCCATGTCCGCGTCCTGTCCGGACATTACCGGCCGAAGCCCCCGCCCTGCCATCCTGACGCCACAGCGGCCCTCCCGCAGGTCGGTCTTGGTAGCCGTGATACACTCAACCGCCCCCCTCACCGCCCTGTACAGGCCTCAAGACACCGTTCCCACGGCATCCTCGCCACGTCTCAGGCAAGGTCCTGCACACCTGATTGCCGGATGCTGACCAGCGTTACACGACAGCATCCGAACCATCCTGCGGGCACGTCATGACCTCGCTGCGACCGGAACGGACCTGCCACCATGCCGTAGCTATGCACGCACGGCAAGGGCACCATCATCCTCGCTAACAAACACGTCAGGAGACGCCATGCGTGTCACAAGAACGGAGGCAGGCAACTGCGCCGACTCCCGCCCGTTACGGACGGCACACTCATGTCAGGGCAACGCCCCTCGCACCTCGACCCGCGCACTATCATGGAGGCACTCGTGAACGGCGCCAACCACGACTGGAGGCTGGACAGAAGCCTCACCCTGCCCGCCATTCTCGCCATCGTCACGGGCATCATAAGCGCCGCGACCCTCGGCGCCACGCTGAAAACACGGATTGAGACCATCGAAGCCCGTACCGCGGCGTTCGATTCCGAGATGCGTGACGCACGCGCCACCAGCCTTCATGTCGCACGCATCGACGCCCGGCTTGAAGCACTTCAGGAAACCATGGCGGCACTCAGGGATGACATGCGGCAACTGCGCAAAGGCATGACCGGAGACGGCAGATGAAGCAGCGCGCACCGAACCTTCGGGCACGGCAGGAAGACTTCGTGGCGGCAGTACGGTCGGGGCTTTCACCCGAGAAGGCGGCGTTACAGGCAGGCTACGCACCCGCCACGGCAAGGAGGACGGGCCACAGGCTCATGCAGTCTCCTGCCATACGGAGTGCACTCGCAGAATCAGGGGTGGAGGCTGCCCCCCCGGAACACGGCACGCCCGACGTCTCACCTGAACAGGTCGTACAGGAGCTTGCCGCCATCGGTTTCGGTGTCCTCTCCGACGTCTGCTCGTGGTCGGCCGAAGGTATCCGCCTGCACGACTCCACACGGCTTACACGGGCACAGGCATCCATGATCGCCGAAATCCGCGAAGCGTCGTCCGGCAAGGGAGGAGTGCACGTCAAACTGCACTCGAAACTCAAGGCACTGGAAATGCTCGGTCGTCACTTCGGCATGTTCGGCGGGGCGGCGAATGAAGGCGGGGCGACCGTACCCATGATTCCCGAAGAACTGAGACAGCGCATCGACTCGATGTATGCAGGGTACGGTTCCGAAGATGCAGGGCATTTCGGCACGTCCGACGAAGAGACGGATACCGGCGAATCACTGGCAGACAGGGGGGTATACGGCGCGCTGCCATGAAGCGGATGCACGCCGCAGGAAGATGCAAGCGCCATCGTCCCGGCATTCCAGAAGACTCGAAGGGCCGAGGCGTCGGCCCTTCGAAAATCATGGTCGTCACAGACAGGAGGCACTAGCATCTGTATGATGAAGTGAACCCGCCGCAGCCTCGTCGCGGCAGCGGCTTTGTTGTTCAGGAGGCAAGACGATGTACGACAAGTCATTGGAAAAAGAGGAAGCCTGTTGTTCATGCGGACGCTACAACGACCTGCAAGACAACGAACGGGCCCGGGAACTCCACCATGTCGAAGACAGGCTGCTCTGCTTCGACTGCTTCCGTCGGCATGGGCCGTTGTTACGCGGCACTCTCGGAGAAGAGCGCGTTCTGAGCCTCATCGAGAACTGGTACGGCTAACCCTGCGCACCTGCGATTCTGCACGTTATTCCGATCTGCGCCTCAACGCCTCTGCCCCCCCTGCACCGTACCTTGCGAACGAGGGACACACCGTAGCCCCACAGGTTCTCCCGGGCTTGTAAGACCGCAGGTACAGTGCACCAGCTGCTCGCTTCCGTCCGGCAACCGAAGAAGTCCGTCGATCTCCACCTGTTCCCGAAGATAGAGCCCGTCCACGACTTCACCACGCTCGACAAGCCGCGCGTTCTCGTCGTTGTAGAGTGTCAGCGACACAGGTGCACCGTACATGCTGGCCAGTTCAAGCTGGGCATAGGCAGAGCATGCCGCGAGCCTGTCTTCGGGAACGCGGGCCTCGACTTGCGTCGGCCATGCGGCCAGACAGAACGCGAAGGTTGCCGCCAGCGACGCCAACCGCTTCATCCCCGTCCTCCTCATTTGCAGATTCCGGACTCACGCGCCGACTCCATCCCGGTGCAGTCTCCCTTGGAGCAGCCCTTGGCGAAATCGGCGCAGGCTCCCGCCGTGTCATCCTGCTGCAGACGTACCGCCGCCCTGAAGTTCCACGCCCGATGATAGCCGGAATCGAGTTCCAGAGCATGGTCGAGGTCTTTGCGGGCACCGATGAGATTGCCCATTCGCATGGAAACCAGCCCCCGGTAGGTGTAGGCCTCGACACCGGGCTTGAGGCGAAGCGCCTTGGTGAGGTCTTCGAAGGCCTCTTCGTACCGGCCCATCTCACTGTAGGCCAGTCCCCGCCGCTGGTAGGCGGCCGCATAATCGGGTTGCACGGCTATGGCACGGTCGAGGTAGGCCACCGCCTGTACGGGGTCGGAGCACACTTCGCTGTTCCCCCACAGGACGCGGGCAAGGGCGTAGTTCTTCTCCGCCTCGGGCGCGACGTTCCCCGACAGGCCCATCGGGTTGACAGGGGCAAGCGGTGCCTCGTGGGCGGCACAGCCTCCAAGAACGAACAATGTACAACAGAGCAGACAGCGCAGGACAAAGGGCATCCGCAACCTCCATGAATATGCGTCGACCCTGAACACAGTGCGGCGGCATGGTCAAGCACCCATCAGTATTGTTATTGGATATAGACCATGCTATTCATGTCGCATGGACACGACACACACGCCTCACCTCACCGGGAATACACTCGATACGGCGTTGCGCCACCTTGAATCATCTGCGGGCCCTCGCCCCAGACTCTGTGCGGCCATGCTCCCTTGGGCCACAGGCGCTGAAGGACACCGGGCCGCAGCATGGCTGCCTGCGTGGTTCATGCCGCACTTTCACGACGCACTGTGCTCCCTTCCACGCGAAGAAGCACTCTTCGCACTCTTCGAGGATATGGCCCTCCTCGCGCGGGCACATGCCGTATCATGTCGACCGGAGATGATACCGGAACCGCTTGCCGCTGTAATGACCGCTTTCGAGGCAGACGGCGAATGGCACCCGAACGACGGTACGCTGGTGAGCGAATGGTACTGGCTGCGCCTGCCTGCCATCGGCATGGCATCGCGCCTCGGTGCCGACGTGGGGCTGTTCGGGACATCCGGCCAGCCCTTTGCGGCCCACGGGATGCAGACGACCGAAGGCTGACCCGCCGCCGTCTACCCTCGCATGAGGGGCTTGCCCATCTGGACGCCGCCCGCACCTGCGCCTATTGTCATGATTCCACGGAGGAACCATGCAAGCCGCGTCCATCCGCTTTCACGTCCATATCGTGCTCGTTGCCCTCATGCTCACGGCATGGGGCTGCGCGCCTCGCGTCAAGGCCGATGTCCTTGCCGTATCCGCCCCCGGCTACACCGTCTCCGGGCAGACATGCATCGTCCTGCCCGGACCGGGCATGGCTGGCATTCCGCCCTCTCTCTTCGCAGAGGCGAGTGGAAGGGTGCGAGCGGCCCTCGCAGGCAAGGGGTTCAGACCCGTCGAGAACGAGAACGAGGCAGAGATGGCCGTCAGGGTCTCATGGGCCACGCACGGCCCCTACGAGACACGCGAACCCCTCCGCCCCACGCCTTCGTTGTCCAGCCCGTTCGGCTGGGCGCGCCAGATGTCCGGGGCGTACGGCAGGGCAGGCTACGGCGGATTCGGTGTGGGGTATGGCGAGGGCTGGACCATCAAGAACGTCTATCAGCATGAACTCGTCCTCGAAGCACGTCGCCGCAGCCAGACCAAGCCCGACATCCCCCCGACTGCGACCGACACACCCGCCAGTCCGGAGGCGACGTCGCAGTCCCCCGACTACACCCGTCCCCCGTATGCCCCGCCGTTGCCCGTGCCCAATCTGACACCGGCAAGCAGGGGGCGCACGCCGGTCACCCCCCTTCCCCCTGCCGGGTCCGCTTCAGGAACGGTTTCAGGAACAGACGAGGCAGGCCTTGCCCCGTTCGGCGGTGAGGTCCTCTGGCGGGTCGTCGTCAGCAGCGACAGCCAGCGGTCGGCCATCGACCCCATCCTGCCGCACCTCATCAGCGCAGCGGCCCGCTGGATGGGCATCAGCACCAGCACTCGTGTGACCATCGACGAAGAGCTCAATGTCACGCCGCGGGGCGACTGAACGCGACACAAAAGGCGGGAGTGAATCCCGCCTTTCTGCATGACGCCCTCAGTGGCACGGCTGGCAGCCTTCGACGATCGTCCCGTCCGGCGCAACCGCACGGAAGGACCGTTCACACACGGTGTGCGAGCACCAGCCTGACAGGGTTTTTCGACCGCCTTTTGGCCGTCGAAGCATGGAAAAGGCGGGACGACCCCCGCCTTTCCCAGATTCGCCGGGCGTCATGAAGCGCCAGAGGCGCTAGCCCCGCTCTCGGCCGAACCACTTTCGCACGCTCTCCGGGTCGGCCCGGTACTTCCCGTCGGAACAGCGTCGCGCCGGAAACCCTTCGTCACGTATCCAGCGCTTGACGGCTATCTGCCCTGCACCCACTGCGCCGCAGATGGCATCAAGCCCCACAAGGATCACAGGTTCCCTCCCGGCCGCACCCGGCCGGCAGGAGCGCATGGGCGACGGATAGCCCCCCCTGTCATTGCGCCCGTAGTGTGCTGCCATATGGCGGTTCGCCTCTTCCCTCGTTCCTTCACGATAGTCCATGCTTCACGCCTCCTCCTTGAACAGCCCTACTGTACCCAATCCGTCGCACCGCCCACCGCACCATCGGCCCCGTCCTGCCGCCACATCCCAACGGAGGCGGCCGTAGCCGGGGCGGTCTGCCCGTCTCCTCCACCGGCAGGATACAGACCCAGCACCATTCGTGCGCGAACACGCCCGGGTGGGCACGCGCACAGCACCCCCTCGACCCGTACCGTGCCTCCTGCATGCACGATATGGGTACAACGGGACTCAAGTCCGGCATCAAGCACGATGGCATGATAGCCAGCCCCTTCATCCTGCCCCGAGGTTTCAAGCATGAACATGGCCTCCCCTCCACCGGTACGGGTGTATCCGGTCGCAACCGTCACAACACGCCCGACCAGCGTCACGCTGTTCATCTCCATGACCTCCTTCTGACTTTTCGCATCGCAGCTGTCTTCACGCATGCCTCCGCAGTCTGGCATCAGAATCCGAGCACAGTATCCGGTATCCTGTAGAAATCGCGGTCATACCTGTCAGGGGGAATGGCCCCTGACGCCCACGGGTCGTCGAACAGGGCCCCCCGGCCGGAGGCACGGGCATGCGCCGCCTCGCAGGACGGCGAACAGCACGAGTCCTGCATGGAAGCTGGCGTGAAGGGCCGGCCGCACACCTTGCAGGTGCGTGTCACGAATCCCGCGGCATGCGCCGACCTGCCCGCGCAACTGCGTGAACAGAATCGCCGCCGCGGACGGGCGGAGGGAAAGGGCCGCCCGCAATAGGCGCAATGCGCCTCGACGGTCTCTTGCGCCCTGTGTGCCGCCATGCACTGGCGAGAGCAATAGACACCGCGTCCGGCGGCCAGACGCGCGGGGCGCACATCGAAGTTCCTCCCACAATGCCTGCATGTTACGAGCGACATGCCCCACCCCCTTCATAGTACCGGTTGCACGCCTCCAGCGCACGCATACGCGCCCGGACACGTTCCTGTGTCGGGTCCTCATGTTCTGCATAGACTGCGTAATAAAGGCCCAGCAGGCGTCGATGTTCTCCGACCTCGATGTGCATCATACCGGCAACGTCCCTGCCGGTCTCGCCCGCGTCACAGCGCAGGCCTTCCCCCCATCCAGTCTCGTCATGTCTCCCACGGTATTCCATATGCTTTCCGTTTGCGCCCGCAGGCGGTAACAGGTCGAACGTCTCGACGCGTCGTCCGCACACGTATTTCACATTTCGCACACAAACGTCAAGATACAGGTCTTGCTATGGGATTTTGTCTGGACAACTACACAAAATGTGGTACTTTCCGCACATGAACCAGCACGAAGCCACCGTCACCGACGGCGACGAGCTCCAGCAGTTCATCGCCGAGGCCATAGCCCTCGTCGGGGGAGTGCGTGCGCTCGCCTCCATTGCAGGTGTGAGCGAGCGCACCGTCTATGCATGGAAGAACGGCGAGCGATTCCCCAGTCGCACGAACCTGAACCGACTCTCGGAGCATCTGGAGCACCTTTCACGACAGGGCTATTCGCCCAGTGCACCGCAACCGCACTGGCGGGCCCTGCGTGAGCGGATGCCCGGTTCCTATGCCCCACAGCAACCCGACGACACGGACCGCCTCACCGAGGAGTTCGTCTTCGTCGACAAGGCGGAGGCGCGTCCCAGTGCCGGGGGCGGGTCGCTCGAAACAAGCGCCCGCGCCGAGACCCGCTATGCGTTCAGACTGGATTGGGTTCTGCAGAAGACGCCCACTTCCGAGGGGTTGCGCATGATGGAAGTGGCAGGGCGCTCCATGGAGAACACCCTGCACAATGGCGACCTCGTCCTTGTCAACGAGCGCGATGTGCACCTTGTGGAAGACAGGGTCTATGTGGTGAGGGTGCACGACGAAATCTACGTCAAACGGTTCGCGCGCACCCCCGGCTGCTATCACTTCAGGGGCGACAACCGTGAGCTGGCCTATCAGGACATCTCTATCGACCCGCGCGACGAGAACCTCGACTGGGAGGTCATCGGGCGCGTACTCTGGGCAGGCAAGGAGTTGTGACCGGCCCGTCGACCTGCCCTGACTTTTTCGCACATTTTGTGCAATACCTCCCTGACATCCATTCCCGGAGGATTGTACATGCACAGCACACCGTCCGCAGCCTTCCCGCTGCCTGCCGCTGACGCTTCCCTGGCGCCCTTCGTCATCCGCATCGTCGACATCCATGGTCAGGTGGACTATGAGCCCTGCGCCTCGGCAGACGATGCCTGTCGCTGGGCGACAGACGCCAGCACCGATACCGACGCCGATGCCGCGATTTACAGACTCTGGCACGTCGAACGGCCATGAACACCGTTGCCAATCGCCATGCCGGGGCATAGCATGACCCGCAGAGGAGAAGCGGCAGCCTGCTGCACCGTGTACGGCCCGACAGACCGGTCTGCAGCACGGCAAGGCCCCGCCAGACACGGCGCTGAGGCTGCCGTCGACCAGTTGGAACGCGGGGCCCTGCACAACCACCGAAGGAGTACACATCGTGAACCGGCGACGCATTGCCCTGCTGCTACCGCGGCTTGGACGCTACGGCGGCGTGGAACAGTTCGCATGGCACCTTGCAGAGGCACTGGCCCAGCGAGGACACGAAGTGGATTTCATCTGCGCCCGCAAGGAGGGCGAAGCCCCGGCGGGAGTCCGGCCCGTGGTGGTCGGGCGGAAAGGCGGGCTCAAGGTCCTGAAGGCCCTGCACTATCTGGTGCAGGCCGAACGGATGCGCCGACGAGGCGACTACGACCTCACGGTGAGCTTCGGCAAGACGTGGGAACAGGACATCCTGCGCGTGGGTGGCGGCCCCCTCTCCACATTCTGGCAACTCTCCGGCGAGGCATGGCCCAAAGGGCCGCGGCGCACGCTCAAGTGCCTCACACGCCATCTCAGCCCCTACAACTGGCTCACTCATATCATCGAGCGCCGCCAGTATGACGGGCACTGCAAGATCATATGCGTCTCCGACGCCGTGCGCGGATGGACGCTTCAGGCCTTTCCGTCCCTGGCGGCGACACCGCCCGAGGTCATCTACAACCGTCCGCAGCTGGAACGGTTCACTCCCGCGCCGGATACCGGGCGTGCCGCCTGTCGCGAGCGGTTCAGCATCCCCGCAGGGCACGTCGCCATCGGCACGGCGAGCTCGAACTTCATCCTCAAGGGCGTCGGTCACCTCATCCATGCCCTGAGCCTCTTGCCGCCCCACTTCATGCTGCTGGTGGCCGGCGGCCGCAATCCGGGGCCCTTCATGGATGTCGCGCGAAAGCTTGGCGTGTCGGACAGGGTCCGCTTCCTCGGCCGTGTCGACGACATGCCCGCGTTCTACAACGCCATCGACGTGTTCGCGCTGAACACCTTCTATGACGCCTGCTCCAACGCTGTGCTCGAAGCCCTCGCCTGTGGCACGCCTGCATTGTCCACCACGCGCAACGGTTCAAGCCGTTTCCTCCCCGAAGCATGGGTGACCGATGCGCCCGACGACCCGGCAGACCTCGCGGCCCGCCTTGCAGCCCTTGCCAGCGAGGAACGGACGGAGGGCTTCGCATGGCCCGAAGACGTGAAAGCCGGAATACCGGCATGGGTGGAACGGATAGAGCGTGAGATGGAGTCCGGCATCCGACGCGGATGACCTGCCTGCGCCGGGCCCCGCCGCCCGGTGCCGTAACGGCCCCTGCGCCGCACCCTCTGCGCGTCGCCGTGTCGCCCTCGCCAGCGTAGCCGGCACGGCGGGACAACGGGACGGATAACGCTTCAGCGCGCGTTGGCGGTCACGTCCGGGTAGGACTCGCGTACCAGCACCACGGCCTCGTCGACAGCCAGCCCGTAGCGCAACTGCGGTGAAGTCGTCCCTGCCGTTCGCCCCTGCGAAACCTCGGCAGGTTCAGGCACGACACGGGCCCACACCCCGGCCCCACGGCTGCCTTCCCCCCCACGGGCCCTGCGGTCTGCACCAGCACCGGAGCGCGAGGGGGAGACCCCCCCGTCGTCCGCTTGCACGGGACCTTGAGCGACGGGAACACCGGGCACCACCGCAAACCGGGAGTTCGCGGACGTTTCCGCGGACAGGCGCCCGCCAGGGCCGTCTTCGAGAGACACCACCCGCCCACGTATTTCCCCCTTGATACCCTCAAGCCTGACGCTGCACACCATCCCCTTGCGTATGGACGCCTCACGCCCCAGCGGAACACGTCCGACGACCCAGAGGTCGGCGGCATTCGACGAGGCTATTTCCAGCAACGGCTGGCCCGCAGCCACCGCGCCCCCCTCGCGTACAAGGGTCCGGGTCACGATGCCCGCCACATCGGCGCGGATGATATGCACCACCGGGCGCATCTCTGCACCGGGCGAAGTGGCCACGGCCATCTGTCGCCCCTCCCGCAGGGAACGCCACGCACCTTCTGCCTCGGCACGCAGGTTCGAGGCATCTTCTGCCGATTTGCGGGCGGCGTCGTAGGCCTTTCGCGCCTCGCGCTCATCGCGTTCGGCCCTTTGAAGAGCGGCATACGAAACCGAGGCATCGGCGCGCATCCCACGCAACACGACAAGGGCGCGGGCGTGTTCTGTGGACCGGAGTTCAAGCTGCCGCCTCACCCCCTCTTCCACCTTCGACGCAGCCTGCCATGCCGCATGTGCCTCGCGTTCACGCATCTCATGGCTGGCACCGGCGGCATGGGGCATGGCATCCGCCCCCACTCCCGCGGGCACGGCAAGCCGAAGCAACTCGTCGCCCGCGGCCACGACATCGCCCTCGCGAACACGCAACGGCCCGACGACCGACGCGGCCGGCGCGTCGACGACACGCACCACACCTGCCACACGGGGTTCTTCAAGCACCACGCGCCCCATGTCATGATAGTGCCATACACCTGCCGCCAACGCTGCGATGCAGACACCGGCAGCCAGAAGATTCGCGATTCTCATGCATCCGTCCGGGGAGGAAGATTATGCCGCCCACACGGCAACACAACTGGCGGATGCACGGTTCATGCCCGCTCTTCCGCGTCGCACGGGGGGAGTTCCACCATGACCCCCAGCAACCCCTCTTCGCCCTCCGAACTCACGAAGGGTCGCTTCGACACCCGGAATCGCCTCTCCAGCCCGTCGCCGCAGACAATGCGCACATCCATGCTCTGCACACCGCCATCACGCCAGAGAAGCTCTTCGCCACGACGCATCTCCTCAAGGTAGATGGGCAGATACACTCCCGGAAAATCCTCGGGCCGCTTGCCCGCCACCTCGGCAATGTCGACACCCAGAACCAGTTCGGCGAAGTTGTCGTTGCAGTCGATGAACGCCCCCTCCCTGTTACGGAAGAAGATGGGGCACGGGACGGCGTTCATGAGCGACCGCAAGAATTCGAGGCGATGCCTCGCCTTGCCCTCCACCTCGCGACGCATGTCTATCTCTTCACGATAGGCGGCGTTGAGGCGTGTGAGCTCGAGGGTACGCTCCTGGACCCTGTCCTCAAGACGGGACGTATGGGCCTCGAGGTTGCCCATGAGCCGGTTGAAATCATCGGCGAGGCGGCCCACCTCGTCCTGCCCCTCCGGCACGAAGCGCACGGCAAGATCGCCCTCCGCCCCTCGCCGGACGGCATGGGCCAGCCTTCGCAGGGGGCCGAGGGCAGCCGCCACGCACCACCAGCCCAGAAGCGCAAGCATGACCCCGCCCCCCGTCACAGCCACCATCGTCACGTTGCGCAACTCGAGTACCGGAGCCTGCAACTCGTCCATGTAGCCCGATGCGACCACGATCCAGTCATATTCGGGCATGTAGGTGAACGCAGCCACCTTCTCGCGGAAGCTGCCATCACCGGGGTTCTTCCATGTATAACGGATTCGCCCTTCACGCCGTTCGAGCATCTCCTGCACGAAACGTCGCCCCGAACCGTCGCGCCAATCCTGCCCAGTGTGCTCGTCCCGCCATGGGTGGATGAGCAGTTCACCTCCCCCGGTGAGCATGTAGGCGTAGCCTGTCTCGCCGATGCGGAACGAAAGCACCGTGTCCTTGAAGGCATTGATATCCACAAGATCCCGGAATTCATCACGGTACGCCGATGCGCTGATGATCCAGTCCCATGGCTCGTAACGGACCATGTACAAGGCCTTGGGACGCCGCCGACTTTCGCCGGGATTGCGCCATTCATACTGTATATAGCCGCTTTGCCGGCGCAACTGTTCCTGGACGAACGTGTAGTTTGATAGATTCTGCCCCACCAGCGGCACCTGCGGATGCACCTGCATGACGCCGGTCGACCCGATGACATAGACATAGCCTGATGTTCCCACACGAAGTGCCAGCAACATCCGCGCGGCCTGCGCCTTGGCCTCTTCCTCGCTCATGCGGCCGGTGCGCGCGAGTGCCCCGTAGGTGGAGACGATGTCGAGGGCCTTCTCGGAAACGGCCCGGAGGTAACTCGTCACGGAAAGGTCGGCCGCAAGTCGCACCACGGTCTGGATACTCTGTGCCGTATCCTCGACACGCGACTGCACCTCCCTGTCCATGACGCGACGCATGCCCATGTAGCTGTAGGTTGCCGTGCCCGCCACTGCCAGCAGAAAGACGGCCAGAAATCCGACGAAGAGCCTGCCGCGTATGCCTGAGAACATGGGGTACACTCCATTGCGTTCAGAATGTACCCCATTGTGACAGATAGCGGTCGATGAAGGAAGTGCGGCGCGAAAAGCCGGTGGCCCCCGGCCGCTTCGGCCTCAGGGATTCAAACAGAAGAAACGTGCAAGGGCACAGGTGGCAGGCACGCCCGCAATACGACATCAGGCATCGCGACGGGCTGCCATCTGGCGCAAGCGGGCCGCCAGCCAGAGGACATCGCCAGGGGTCACGGCAGAGAGGCCCGGCGTGACGACGATGACGGGCAACACCTCGCCCTGCGTCGTCAGACACTCAAGGCGGGACGGGCCGAGTATCGGCATCGCCACCCGGAAGCCTTCAACATCATCGAACTCCCGCTCCCAGAGCGTATGCTTCCGGTCGAAGAGCCTCTCGCCCGCCTGCAGCAGTCGCCCGCGCACGGCAAGCCAGCCTCCCCCGAAGACCCCGCGCAAAAGGCGCCCCATGACCACATAGGTAAAGAAGCCTCCGACGAAGACCATGACAAGACCTTCGACAAAGCCGCCTGCAAGCATCAGCGACAAACCGTAGCCCACAACGCACAGAAGCGCACCGCTGACAAAAGCCATCAGACCCAATGCCGCACCTCCGGGCGAGACCGACCATTGCCAGCTTCGCCCTCTGGCGTCCTGCGCCAATGCAGACCCCGGAGAAGGTTCCCGGGGCACCCCGGGACATGCCGCCACGGTTCCGTCGCCGACGGCCTCCCCCCCTGCCGCAGCCGTCTTCCCCGGAGGCGTCCCGGATGAGGGCCCTCCACCGGCCTCGAACGGAAGCCCCATATGTGCCGCAAGCGACTCGCCAAGACGGGTCAGCGGTTCCTGCCGCGAACCACGGTCGAGCCCTATCCAGCCACCATCGCACAAGACCAGCGCAAGTTCACAGTGCCTCCCGCCCCGTCCGACACGCATGGTGCGCAACGCCGCGACCTCGCACAGGGGCACCTGCGCCACGTCGGCCCTTCTGCGGCCAAGCAGATAGACAGCCCCTTCAATGGCATCGAAGACAACGTCGCGCATCCGTGCCCGCAACAGGCCGACCACAAGCAGCAGCATCAGCGACGCGACAAGCAGAAAGACACCGCCAAGGGCGTCTTCCCCCATGACAAGCCCCGCCCCGGCAAGACACATCGACGACAGAAGCAACGCCATGCCCGGGGCCGCCTTGTATTCGGGGCCGGGCACCAGCCGCATCACCCCTGCGGAATCTTGCGATACGCGCATGAAACCCATTGCTCCTCCCGATTCGTCCCTTGCGGGATGTCACACGCTTTTCATCGTCAGGACATGACAGCACGGCATTACAACCGCCCTGCATCATGCCGTTTTTCTATCCGTCTTGCTAGCCCGAGACGTGCGGACAGCCAACTCCGGGGCTTTACAAGTCGCCCTGTGGACCCTATCCATGCACCTCACGCGGCAACTGCCGCAACCAGATGAAAGGAGCCTTTTCCCATGCATCAGTATGTACCCAAGGGCGTATGTGCCAAACAGATAAGCTTCTCCATCGAAGACGGCCTTCTCCACGATGTGCGCTTCGCCGGTGGCTGTCCCGGCAACCTTGAAGGCATTTCGCGTCTGCTTGAGGGAATGCCCGTGGAGGCTGTCATCGAAAAGTTCTCCGGCATCACCTGCGGCAACAAGCCGACCTCGTGCCCCGACCAGCTTGCGAAGATACTCGCGCAGGTCGAAGCCGGAGAACAGCCCACCCGCCCGGCGCAGCCCGTCTCGTTTGGCCTGCGCCCCCTCGGCCTCTAGTCTCTTCCTGCCTCCTGGGCCTAGACAGACGTGACATACGCGGCCCTGCCCTGTGACCGGGGCGGGCCGCGTTTCTGTGTGCCACCCGCCATCGGCCTACGATGCCTCGTTTCGCGAAACCCCGTCGTGGCGACGTGCTGACGCCCTCATGCCTGACCAGCCCCGGTACGGACGCGACCAAGCCCCCCGGGATGACGCGCCGGCACGACAGGACACCCCCGGATACCGTTGACACCCGCAGCGCGCAGACATAAGACGCGAATGACCCCGCCGCAGAAGTCCCGGCACCCGTCCGGCACTGCGGCAACGCGCATCCACGCGTCTGTCAGGTGTCCCCATCGAGGAGTACGAAATGCCTTCCTGCCTCCACTGCCGCACCATCCGGGTCGCGGCCCTCTGCCTGTTGCTGCTTCTCAACGCCTGTGTGGCCGACATGAGCGGCCCCGAACGCCATCTCGAGACATCCGCACCTGCGCGTGTGTATGACGACAGCACTCCGGTGCAGGTGTTCGACGCCTATACGCTCTCCACCTTCATGGGCCGCCACGCCGAGGCCTGCGCGAAGGCGGGGCTCACGCCCGCACAGCTCAAGAGTGCCGAACAACAGACCTTCGCCGCCGGTGACTGGCGTCCCGACGACTATGGTCAGGCACTGCGGCAACGGCTCGACCTGCGCTCGTTCCCCTCATTGCTGACCGGCTTCACCAACGACTCGCAACGCACACATCTCGCTCCGTCGTGGCAGACCGTCCAACTCGACAAGACGGCCTACACCGGGCGGACAGACGACCTCGAATGCACCTATGTGGTGTTCGCCACCGCCGACTGGAACGGCAACGGGGTGCGCGACTGGCTCGTCCTGCATACGCAGCAGTCGCCGCACGACCGTACCCTGCGCCTGGCCTTCTGGCTCGTCATCACCGACCCGCAGCCCAAGGGCGGCCTGTTGCAGGCACAGTTGCTCGCCATCGACGAATATGAAGGACTGGCAGCCCGTTCCATCCCCGCCGGGGAAGCTCGCGACTACGTGGCGGGCATCCTCAACGACCGCATCCTGCCTGCGGCCGGGCGTCCTGCCTCGGCCCCCCGGTAAGCCTCTCAACGGAGCCATCCCATGCGCACAACGCATCGCATAGCCATCATGCTGCTTTCCCTCGTCCTGTCGGGCTGCGCCATGCAGCAGCCCGTCGAGGTGCTTCGCCCCGACGAGTTCTCCACCATGGCAACCCGCCTGCGCACCGAACTCGTCCGACGCGGACTCCTCGACGAGAACGGGGCCTATGAACCGGGCCTGCCCATGAACAGCCACGGCGAATACCGCCCGGCCTCGTTCGGCGAAGAACTCTACAAGCGCCTCTCCACCCGTTTCAGGATGCCCGACGCCGCCACCGGCGGCCTCACCCCCGAGACATTCGCCGCCTCGGCCTCGCCGCGCGACGATGTCCGTATCGGCAAGGGCGGCTTCGTCATGGCGCAGGGGATGGATATCATCACCGTCTCCATCATCGCCGTCACGGACTGGAACGGCGACGGGGTCAACGACTGGCTCCTTGTCTGCCGGGTGAAGCCCCTGCTGGGCAACGGCCCGCGCGACTACTACCTTGCGGTCGACAACGTCACGGCCGAAGGGGTACTGCAACCCAAGATCATCGCCATCTACGACTGTCAGGACGGCACTTGCGTCCTAGTCACCGGCAAGGCGCGCAAGGATGTTCTCGGCTTCGACCCGGAACACCCCTATGTGGACGCCACCCCCGGCGACCAGGTGACGCTGCCGCCCGGCAGCCCCGCCCCGACCGGGGGCGTGCACGAGGACAGGCGAGTCGAAGAGCAGTCGCTCGCCAACTGACCGTACGACACTCGTGTGGCGCATTCTCCGGGGTGCGCCACACCGCGTTCATGCAAGGAGCAATCATGGGCAAGGACTACGCCACCGACATGCACACGGCCGAACACGTCCTCAACGGGGTCATGGTCGCCACCTTCGGCTGCGGACGCTGCTTCAGTGCCCACATCAACCCCAAGAAGTCCAAATGCGACTACCACTTCGACGGGGTGTTCAGCGATGCCGAGGCGCGCCTCGTCGAAGAGAGGGTCAACGCCATCCTGCAAAGCGGGCAACCTGTCGTCGAGACCTTCCTCTCGCGCGAAGAGGCGGCCGTCCGCTTCGACCTGACCCGCCTTCCCGCCGATGCGGGCGAGACCGTGCGTGTCATCTCCGTAGGTGAGCATGACGCCTGCCCGTGCATCGGCCCCCACGTGGCGAACACGCTCGAAGTGGGAACACTTCGCATCATCTCGCACGACCTGAACGACGGTGTATTGCGACTGCGCTTCAGACTCGACGCGGCTTCATAGCCCCCTCCCTCGCCCCTGCCGCTGTGCATCGGCGACCTGCCGTCTCGGCCGTCCACAGGGGTGTGAACGTCTATGGCGGTCGCACGCATTCCGCCGCCCTTCTTGACACCGTGCCGATGCGTCCTACTTGAAACCCGCAAGGGGTTCGCCCAAGGGCCCCAAGGACAAGGAGGAACACGCATGGCAACAGCACCCGCCTCGCACGCCTTCCGCACCGAAGTGCGGAAGATGCTGCACATCATCACCCACTCGCTCTACACCAACCGCGAGATATTCCTGCGCGAACTGGTCTCCAACGCCTCGGACGCACTCGACAAGCTGCGCTTCATCCGCAGCCGCGGCGATGCCGTCGTCGCCCCCGACCTCGCTCCCGGTATCGACATCTCCGTCGACAAGGAGGCACGCATCCTGACCATCGCCGATACCGGTGTCGGCATGACCAGACAGGAACTGATGGACAACCTCGGCACCATCGCCCGCTCAGGTTCGGAGCAGTTCGTCGCCGACCTCGCCGCGGCGGAGAACGCGAAGGATGCGGACGCGGCATCCATCATCGGTCGCTTCGGCGTGGGCTTCTACGCGGTCTTCATGGTCGCCGACCGGGTTGAGGTCACCTCGCGTTCATACATCGAAGGCGAAGCCGCGCACACATGGACGTCTGACGGGCTTGGGGAGTTCACCGTCGAAGAAGCCACGGGCGACATCCCGCAACGCGGCACCGTCATCAAGGCCCACCTGCGTGAGGATGCCGCGGAGTTCCTCGAAAAGTACCGTATCGAGGGCATCCTCCGTAAGCACTCGCAGTTCATCTCCTTCCCCATCCGGGTCGACGGCGAACAGGTCAACACCACGCCCGCCCTGTGGCGCGAGCCCAAGTTCTCCATCACCGACGAACAGTACGCCGACTTCTACAAGCATCTCACCTTCGACACCGAAGCGCCCCTTCGCACCCTGCATGTCAGTGTCGACGCTCCAGTGCAGTTCACAGGACTCGTCTTCGTACCACCGCACGGGCAGGAGGTGTTCTCCATGGGACGCGACCGGTGGGGGCTCGACCTCTACGTACGGCGTGTACTCATCCAGCGAGAGAACAAGGACCTGCTTCCGGAGTATCTCGGCTTCCTCAAGGGCATCGTCGACACCGAAGACCTTCCCCTCAACATCTCACGCGAGACGCTGCAAGAGAACGTCGTGGTGCGCAAGATAGGGCAGACGCTGACAAAGCAGGTGCTTGCAGACCTCGCCCGACTCGCCGCCGACGACGCAGAGGCCTATGCCACCTTCTGGCGGCAGCATGGCAAGGTGTTCAAGCTGGGCTACAGCGACTACGCCAACCGCGAGAAGTTCGCGCCGCTGCTGCGTTTCAACTCGTCGCATCATGACGACGCGCAAGGCCTCACATCGCTGGACGACTATATCTCCCGCGCCCGTGAAGGGCAGAAGGAGATATGGTACATCGCCGCGCCGGGGCGTGAAGCGGCCCGACTCGACCCGCGGGTGGAAGTCTTCCGCCGCAAGGGGCTTGAGGTCCTCTATCTCCTCGAACCCATCGACGAGTTCGTTCTGGAGACCCTTGACAGCTACAGCGATTTCTCGTTCAAGGCCGTCGAACACGCCGATGGAGAGAAGCTGGCCCAATTCGAGGATACCGGCCCGGCAAGGGACGTGACCCCGCTCACCGAAGACGAAGACGCCGCCTTCGCGAGACTCATCGAACGCATGAAGGCGCTTCTCGGTGATGCCGTCGAAGACGTACGCATCTCTCACCGCCTTGCCGACAGCCCTGCGTGCCTCGTACAACCCGGTGGTGCCTCCACGTCGTCCATGGACAGGCTTCTGCGGGTGCTGCACAAGGACGAGTCGGTGCCGCGCAAGGTGTTCGAGGTCAACCGCGACCATCCCATCCTGCGCAACCTGCTCAAGGTCTTCACCAGCGACGCATCCGACCCGCTTGTGGAAGACACGACCCGACAGTTGTTCGCCACCAGCCTCATGCTTGACGGCTACCTCAAGGACCCGCATGAACTTGCGGCCATGATGCATCGACTCATGGAGAAGTCCGGAGACTGGTACAAGGCGGTACGGGGCCTCTAACCTCTGTTCCTGACCCGTCATCCATCACGAAACGGCCCCGGTATAGAACCGGGGCCGTTTTCGCTCACATGCCGATGACCAAAAGGAAGCGGAGGCTACTGCCTCCGCGACATGACGCACACACGCCAAGCGAACCATGCCACTCGGCGAATGTCTATGGGTGCATGGGCCGGGGCAGGCAGTGGCCCCATGTTCCGGTCGTTTCATGGTCCTTCAGGTTCGTGACGACCCGAAGCAGCCTGCGGTCTGACAGGGCGAAAGCCCTGCGTCATGCGTCATGCCTCATGCCTCAAGGAAGGGGCGGCCCTGCCTTCGGCAAAACGGGGTGTGCTCCCCGAAAATCAAGACACCGTAAGGGCCCGGCGTTCGCATGGATGCTCGCCACGTAAGGGGCAGGCTCAAGGATGGGGCATCATGTCCGTACCCCAGCGGGCCATTCGCCTGCCAGAGTCCACATAGTGGTTGCGGATGGTGCTTTCGATGAACACCGGGTCGCGTGTGAGCATGGCCTCGAGTACGACCTTGTGACGCCGGAGAACCTCTTCAGGGGTGAATGCCGTGCGCCAGTAACGGAACAGCAGGAATTTGGAGATGCCCTGACAGGCGCGACGCGAAAGTTCGACCAGAAGCTGGTTGTCCGTGCGCGAAAAGATGACGTCGTGGAAGGCCGTGTCGAGTGTCGCAAGTTCGTCCATGTCACCATCACGGGCCACACAGTCTGCCATGCTGTCGACAACGGCCTTGAGTCTGGCGAAGTCGTCATCCGTAAACATGTGGATGGTGGAGGCAGCCGCAGCCCCTTCCAGCACACCACCCGTGAAATAGCTGTTGCGTATCTCTTTCGATGTCAACGTGGCGATGGACTTGCCGCGCTGTGGTGTGGAAACGATGAGGCCTTCCTGTACGAGGAGTTGTAACGCTTCACGGATGGGCGCACGGCTGATTGAAAGGCGCGAGGCGAGAAGCACTTCGTTGACCTTGTCACCCGGTGCGAATTCGCCAGCGAGGATGCGCTCCTTGATATATTCGGTAATCTGGTGCGAATAGGTCTGTTTGGTGATGCCCTGCATGCGTTCCTCTGTGCTGTTGTTCTTCGTGCTGATATCGGCACACCAGACCTGGGTCAAGCCGTGTGGCTGCATGACCCAATATGAAAGGAGGCTGCCTCATGCAGCCTCCTTTCATATCGAGCGGTGGGGGGAGGCGCGAGCGGCTAGGCCGCTTCCGAGAGGGGTTCGGCATTGCCACCGAGCTTGCGGTTCCAGCCCGTGTAGGCCGAGAAGACCAGTACGGCGAGCAGTGCCCATGAATACGGGTTGTACAGGGCGGCACTGATGGGGGGAACGCTGATGCCGTAGGCTTCACCCGCACTCACCACGGCGGCGTACCATGCCGCGACGACAATATGCCACGGCAGCATGAAGAACACGGTGCAGACGGCGCAGTCCATGAGGTTGGCCCTGCGCGCAGGGGCCAGGTCGAACTTCTCGCCGACAGGGCGCACGAGCGAGGGACCCACGAGAAGTTCCGCAGGCGCGTTGGCCGATATCGGAACGGAGGCGACGACGGTGACGCCGATGATGAAGAACTCCGCCTGCCTGACAGAGCGCACGATGGCTCCCTCTGCGGCGTTGAGGATGCGCTTCATGATGCCTGTCTCGACGAGTATCTGCGTCACGGCGAGGATGAGGATGGCGAAGATGATGGCACCCACGACACTGTTGATGCCATCTTCGATGATGCCGGTGGAAATGCCGCGCTTGGCAGGTATGCTGAACAACGTCTGAAGCGTCAGGTTGCCCGTGACCATGCCGATGACGGCAGCACTCACGTTGCCGTAGATGAGTGACTCGATGATATGCCGCCCTGACAGGGCCGCGGCCACGACGACGACAAGGGCAAGCAGCATGAACGCACCCAGCGGGTTCATGCGTGCCTGTATCTCGGGCAGGGGTTGCAGTGCTCCGCCCCCCCCGAAGACGAGGAACACGCCAGCCGCGATGGTGGCGGCTGCCATGGCAAGCGGGAAGCGGCTGCGGACAACATCACGCATCGTCGCCCCTTGTGTGTAGGCGGAGACGATGGTGGTGTCGGAGATGGGTGCGAGGTTGTCGCCGAACGCCGCCCCCGACAGAATGGCGAGGCCCAGCATGGCCGGGTCTGCCCCGAGGAAGTGCCCGGCAGGATAGAGAACCGGAGTCAGGGCTATGCAGGTGCCCGTACTCGTACCGGTGCCAAGGGCAAAGAGCATGGCGGCCACGAACACCATGAGTGTGAATACGGCACCCTGTGCGCCTGTGGTCATGCCCATCCAGAGCAGGCCGTCCACAAGCCCCCCTGCGACCATGAGCTTGCCGAACACTCCGGCGAAAAGCCACGCAGTGACGATGACGATACCAGTCTTGTCGCCGATGCCACGCATGGCGGCCTTGCAGTAATCGGCTTTGTTGCGGGCAAAGAACAGCCCCAGTGTTATGGCAATCCATGCACACGCCCAGAAGGGTTTCGTGCCTCCACGCTCCGCTACGGACAGCCATACAAGCCCACCAACGAGCGTGATGAGCGGAACGAGTCCCCCCAGTATGCCACCGTGCATTTCAAGGCGCTTTTCCATGATGTGCTCCTTCTATGCGAACCGTGATGTGAAAAGGGCACCACGCATGTGGTGCCCGGGGGTTACTTGAACGTATCGAGGTAGGCGTAAAGCGCTGGCGATCCACCGGTGTGCAGGAAAAGCACATTCGAACCTTCGGCAAAGTAGCCGCTACGCACGAGGTCCACAAGACCGGCCATGGCCTTGCCCGAGTACACCGGGTCGAGCAGTATGCCTTCGGTCTGGGCCAGAAGACGCACGGCTTCGACCATGCTCTCGGTGGGCAGCGAATAGCCGGGGCCCACATAACCGTCAAAGCAGGTCACCGCTTCATCGGGGAACTCGCCACTCATGCCCACGCGCTGCGCCGTCTCGCGGGCCAGCTTGCGCACCAGTGCCTCCTGGTCGGCCTTGGTGCGGCTCACGTTGATGCCGGAGACAGGGATGTTGGCGTTGTTGCCCACCATGCCGACGACGATGCCGGCATGGGTCCCGGCGCTACCGCTGGGAACCACCATGTGATCCACCTTGAGTCCCATGTCGAAGAGTTGCTGGAGGGTCTCCTGCGCGCAAGAGACATAGCCGGTGGCCCCGATGGGGTTCGATGCTCCACCGGGGATGATGTAGGGAGTACGCCCTGCTTCCTTGAGGCGTGCAGCGAGTGCTTCCATTTCCCCCATCATGTTGGAACCGCCGGGCACGACGGTGATGCTCTTCACACCCATGAGCTTGAACAGGAAGTTGTTGCCCGAAGCTTCGGGCTTGTAGCTGCCCTTGACACGCTCCTCAAGGACGAGATGGCAGTCGAGCCCTTCCTTGACAGCCCACGACAGGGTCAGGCGGCAATGGTTGGACTGCACGGCCCCGCAGGTGATGATGGTGTCAGCGCCCTTGGCGAGGGCATCCGCCATGCAGAAGTCCAGCTTGCGGGTCTTGTTGCCCCCGGCGCAGCCGGGCAGCAGGTCATCACGCTTGATGAAGATGTTGACCTTGCCGCCCAGAGCCTTCGAAAAAGCCGGACACGATTCGATGGGGGTGGGGTCCTTGACATAGCCACGTCTGGGAAAAACAGCGAGATTCATGGTGTCTCCGTGTGTCGGTTGTATTGAATGGTGCGGCCTTATGGCGCACCTAGCCTTCGAGGGCGAAGATGGCTTCTACTTCGATGGTTCCTCCAAGGGGCAGGGCTGCCACCTGAATGGCACTGCGCGCCGGGAACGGGGTTGCGAAGTACTGTGCGTAGACGGCGTTGACAGCCTTGAAGTCCGCAAGGTCCGCCATGAAAACCGTGGTCTTGACGGCATGGTCGAGCGTGATGCCCGCAGCTTCTGCAATGGCCCGAAGATTGGTGAAGACCTGATGCGCTGCCGCTTCGATATCGTCCTTGATGAGAGTGCCGGTGGCGGGGTCGATGGGCAGTTGCCCTGAGACGAAGAGAAGACCTTGGGCACTGATGGCCTGAGAATAGGGGCCGATGGCGGCGGGTGCCTTTGTGGTGCTGATGGATTTTTTGGCTGTCATGGCTACTCCGTTTTTTGTCGACTGTATAAATGTCGACATTTTTAACGTCACAAGTCCGCCTTACGTGATTTGCTTCACAAGTGTCAACGGAAAAACTTCGATGCGGCATCAGCGCGATGGCATGAGCCCTCAAGAAAAGGGCTCGTGCCCGACCTCGGTCAGTGTACCGACGACACCTTCAGGGTTGTGCCCGCAGTATTTCACTGTCTCTGCCGCCGGACGACTCTGGACGAGGCCCAAGGCAGCGTTCGGTCTGGCAGGCGTGGTGCCTGCCACAGCGTATCCATGACCTCCCGGCTTTTCCTTTATGACAAGGTCATCTGGCTTTCAGGCCCTTGTCACCGGGAGCTACTGGCCTCTTCACATGCCCCTGTCCTCGGCTTGCCGACGGGATGAAGACTGCGGTCGTTACGAAGCGAGAGCTCAACGTGCCACGGCTTTGCCTCGCCCCTGCCCCCCGGTACAATGAACTCAATGATCCGAATTTATGTAAAATACGGCAGAGTGAGCATTCTTCAAAAGCAGCACGCGCCCCGCTTCCGGCAGCGGTGAACCCTGCCGGCTCACTGTGCCGGGTCACTGCCTGCGCCAATGACAAGAAGAAGCGGAGGCTGGTGCCTCCGCGACATGACGCACTCGCGCAGGACGAATGAGCCCGGACGCCAATGACGATATCTCCGGCGCAGAGAACACGGCAGGCGTTCGCTTCAGGCAGGGGTGACCCCTGCCGGCTCACTGTGCCGGGTCACTGGCTGCGCCAATGACAAGAAGAAGCGGAGGCTGGTGCTCCGCGACATGACGCACTCGCGCAGGACGAATGAGCCCGGACGCCAATGACGGTATCTCCGGCGCAGAGAACAGGGCAGGCGTTCGCTTCCGGCAGGGGTGAACCCTGCCGGCTCACTGTGCCGGGTCACTGGCTGCGCCAATGACAAAAAGAAGCGGAGGCTGGTGCCTCCGCGACATGACGCACTCGCGCAGGACGAATGAGCCCGGACGCCAATGACGGTATCTCCGGTGCAAAGGACACGGCAGGCGTTCGCTTCCGGCAGGGGTGAACCCTGCCGACTCACTGTGCCTGGTCACTGGCTGCGCCAATGACAAAAAGAAGCGGAGGCTGGTGCCTCCGCTTCTTTTTGCGGGGATGGTCCGAGGAGTCCGGACGCCGCATTGCGGCTACGACGTACCGGAAAATATCTACGCCACGCGCTCTTCAAGGCGCACGCGGTCGAGGTCTACGACTACAGGGTCGATGAGGGTGAAACCGGAGGGGTTCGACCAGTTGAACTCATCCGCGGCACGCCCTGCGTAGGTCACGTCACTCAGGGCGCTGAACCCTTCCGTCAGACACGGTGACAGGTCGAGTACACGTGCGGCAAAGGCATTGGCATCGAAGGAATCGACATTGCGCCACACCCATCTGTAGGTACAACGTTCGTCGGTGAAACCCATGACAGCCATGAACCGGGCACGCGAACCAAGGAAGAGTTCAGGATTCAGCGTCGTTCCCGTTGCCATCAGAGCCTTGGTGTCAAAAGGTACCGGCTGACCATCCACGGTCAGCTGAACAGTTGTCGCTGCATCGATACGCATACCGAAATTCCGAGTGTTGCCCCGGCGCCACCAGTTCATGTACTTCTGTGAGTATATCTTGCGGCCGTTGGTGCGGATGTTTTCCGCAGTACGTGACGAGACGGGATGCAGAGCCAGGTCGCAGCTGCTACCGGTGAAAGTAAGGACGATATCCATTGATTGACCTCTCAAACAACACATGATCTCTAAAAAAATCCTGCACTGAGGCAAGATTTGCCAGGCCTTGCGAGTGAGAGCCTCCGGTGAACAGCCACATGCGTCGGTTGCAACGACGCTACAACATCAGGTACGGCACGGCTCAGCTTTCGCAGGTTGGTCACCCAACCAAGACGCCCTCACTTTGCCTCAGTCGGCACAAACAGTCAACAGGATTGTAGCAGAAAGTCGATTTTACGAAGCACCCAACATTGATTGCGCACATAGTTGTGAAAAAATTGATCAAGCCGGTCGAAGCCTCCTTTCCCGTTCCCGCCGCGCCTTTTCGCAACCAGCGACAGATCGCCAATGCATGGCGGATATCCAGATATGACATGCTGCATTCACATCGTTTTCAAACCTTGCCATTACCATCGGCGACCAGAAACACCTGCAACGCTGCGCCGCGCGATGGGGCCAGCACATACCAAAAAAAGGCGGAGAGCGACGTGTGGTCGTCGCTCTCCGGGGGAAGGGAGGATCATTGAAGACTGGGAAGGGAGGGTATGCAGTCAGGCGAATGCCTGTTCATGCCATCAGGCAGGTACCTTCGAAGAAGATCGCGACTCGGCTTCGACCTCACGCCGCACCTCGGCGAGGTCGATAACAATGGGGTCGATGAGGGTGAACCCGCTGGGATTGCACCACGAATCATCATCGGCGCATCTGCCATTGTAGAAGACGGAGTCGACGACATTGTAGCCTTCTGTCCGGAGAACGCGATCCCAGTTGAGAACCTGAAAGCGGAAGTTCTTCGGGTCGAAGTCCTGAACATCATTCCATATCCACTTGAAATTGCACCACTCATCGTCATATCCAAGAACAGCGAGATACTTGGCGCGGCTTTCCAGATACATCCGGCGACGCACGGCATGCACATCGCGGTAAAGAAGCTGGTCGTCGAACGGGGTCTGCTTTCCGTCAACGTACAGGCGCACCATGCTGTCCGGCCCGACGCGCATGCCGAAGGTGCGAGTGTTACCCTTGCGCCACCAGTTCATATACTTTTCCGCGTAAATCGCCCGCCCGCGCTTACGTATGGTCTCGGCGGTCTGCGGAGAAACGGGATGAAGAGCGATGTCACAGCTTTGACCAGTGATTTCAAAGATGATGTTCATGGATTCCCTCTCGTACTACAGATTGTTTCCGCCGGGCCTGCAAGGCTGCGTCATGTTGAACCAGCTATTCTGCCCGTAAGTGAGCATACACTGTGCCATTGCGTAATAAGGGATCGCGCATCTGCCAGCACATCCCCGCACTCGCTTGCGAACAAAGCATAGTTATTTTTTTCACAACCTGTCAAGCGTCGCCACCTGTTCCGTGCAATACCCAGTCTGCGGGAAATTGCGCGGTTACGCCCCACCAAAGCTCATATTCTTCGCGAAAGACATAGCATGGTGCATGCGCTTTTTCGCAATTATCACCCTGCCAGCCTTCAGACCGGAGGACACAGGCGCATGGTAGTGCGCTCGCCGTATGAGCCCTTCATGATGATGGACGGTCCAGACGTCGCATCATCCGGAAGGCACGACGACAAGACGGGATAGAAGAAGGTCGCTGGTGCCTCGTCATACCGCAAGCCCATTCCCTCTCGTCTCCATTCGACCATGCTCACTGCCGGTCATGCCCATCAATGCACTACAACTGTTGCGTCCAGAGAAAAACAGTCGGCAAACATCCACAGTTCGATACTGCATCGAACGGCTACACCCCTCTTCCCAAAAGGGTTTCGCAGCCCCTGCCCGCATCGCGCATGCCCACCGGACAAGCTCGAAAAACTCTAAAAAAAGTCAAACATCAAGACTGATTGGGCTTTGAGAAGATCATCGTCGGACTTCTGCAACCTCACACCACGAAACTGCAGAACAGGACCATTTCCATGCAACAGTCCCATCGACCTGGCGGGTATTCCTTCACCGTACAGCCGCGCCAGCATACATGCCCGCCGATGACGGACCATGAACCGTTTTTTTCTTGTCAGCACACAGGCGGTGCAGTAAGGTCGGCATGTTCAAGTCAGTTCACAACCACGCAACCCCTATCCTCAAGCTGCTACCTTGCACCGAGAGGCAGAATGGCACACCAGAGCATCCCCGGACATGGCAAACGCTTTCCCGGCCAGCTAGGCATCGTCCTTCTGGTGCTGACTTTCGTTGTGGCAAGCGTCTGCGGGGCACATGCCTCCGAAAGGCTCAATGTGGTATCGGCGTTCCTGATAGACCAGAACAGCCGACGTGTGCTCTTCGAACAGAACGCTGACGCGCAGATTCCTCCCGCTTCGCTCACCAAGGTCATATCGATGTATGTGGCCCTCGACCATATCAGGGCCGGAAAGGCCTCTCTCGCAGACAAGGTCAAGATCAGCGCCCGTGCGGCCCGAACAGGCGGTTCTCGCATGTTTCTCACCCGCGGAGAGACTGTATCGCTTGACGAACTGCTTATGGGCATGGCTGTATCCTCTGGCAATGACGCCAGTGTTGCAGTGGCTGAGCATATCGCGGGCAGTACCGACCGGTTCGTACAACTGATGAACGCCAAGGCACGTGCACTGGGGATGACGGAAACGACATTCCGCAACGTCAACGGACTGCCTGCAGCGGGGCAGAAGACGACAGCGCGAGACATGGGCAAGCTGGCAGTCAGCTATCTCACTGCCCATCCGCAGGCACTGCGCTACCATTCAACGCGCTTCATCAGACACAACAAGGTCATCACGACCAACAAGAATCCCATGCTCGGCAACTGCGAAGGGGCCGACGGCCTCAAGACCGGCTGGGTATGCGCGTCGGGCTACAACCTCATATCCACTGTCAAACGGGGCAACACCCGCCTTGTTGCTGTCGTCCTCGGCGCGGAGAACAGTCAGGTTCGCGGTCAGGAGATGAACAGGCTCATCGACGCAGGCTACAGGTCGTTACGGGGTGAGGGGCCTTCAGTGGCTGCCGTCCTGCCCCGCCTCTCGCCTGCCGATTATCGGATCGACCTGCACAAGACCAACTCTCTCGCCTATGCCGAAGTGAGCAAACACAAGAAGAAGATCGCAGCCCGCAAAGGCAAACTGCGGGCAGGCAAGACTGGCTCCAAGCAGCACGCCTCGGCGCAGGTCAGCAAGTCCTCCAAATCATCCAAGGCCGTCAAAGGCAAATCTCCGGACAAGTCTGCAGCTACATCCAAGGCTGTCGCCACAGTGCGGCGAGAGAAAGCCAAGGCGGTTCCTTCGAACAAGTCTGTCCGGGCTACCAAGGTGCAGCAGGCCCGCAAGGCTGCCGTCGCCCGCAAGACAGAGACGAAAACGACCGTGAAACGGTCCAAGCCCGCCACCGCCGCTTCGACCAAGAAGACGGCAGCACCGCCTCGTACTCCCGTACAGCGCGCCGAACGCACAGACAAACGGGGCTAGGCGGGGGGCGGAACACGCCCCGGCCCGCACGATGTCTTCTCTTTTCTCTCTCCCGGTCAGCCTGATGTCCATTCACGCTCTTCCGCACTTCATGGCAGCCTCGTAGCGGTCATGCCCCACGCTTTGCGTGCTGGTGCAGGCTTACATCTCGATGGTGCCGCCTCTCCTCCACTCCATGCTTCTTGCCCGAAGAACGCCTCGGGCGCCTGCCCTTCAGCAAGGTTGAGTCTCAGCCCCCCTGTCGTGCGAACAAGGCGACAGCGGCAACAAGACACGACAGCCCCGGCGCGCAATCGCCGGGGCTGTCGTGTCATTCACCCATGGATACCAGCAGGGCAAACATCTGTCTGCGGGGTGTCAGGCGGAATGCCCCCTATAGACGGCACCCGATGTGGGACTCTCGCGCACGACGACCTTGGAAAGCAGCGGGAGGGATGTCACAAGGCGTTCCCACAGCCAGCGGGCGATGTTCTCGCTTGTGGGGTTCTCGAGTCCTTCAATATCATTCAGGTAGGCATGGTCTAGCTGGTCCACGACCGGGCGCGCCACGCGCTTGACGTCTCCGAAATCCATCACCCAGCCGTTGTCTCCGTCGAGAGGCCCGGCAAGGTGGACTTCAACACTGAAGGTATGCCCGTGCAGGTTGCCGCACTTGTGCCCCTTCGGAACACAAGGCAGACGATGTGCCGCGTCGAACGACAACGTGACGAAAAGTTCCATGACGACTCCTGACGTATGATATCGGTCGAACCGGGCGACCGGATTGATGGATTTCCACCCGGGAAAACAGCGTGCCATCTCAGAAGGCTGCGCACTCTGATTGCCTGAGGACGAACAGACATGGCCCATGACAGGGCATCGTCTATCCGGCATGGGATGCTTCTGGCGGCATTATCACGTGCCGATGCCGCGGGATGGGACACCCCGCCTGACCATTGTCCGTACCGGATACCATGCACCGGGACGGTTGAAAACGCCCCGGCTAGGGGATTCCGAGGTACTTGTGCGTCTGGAGGCAAAGTCGCCATCTGGGATGTGCAAGGCACCACCGCACAGCCTCCGACTCTGCATCGCCTCTGCCTGCATCCCCAAGTCCGTCTCTAGGCTGCATGAGAAGGTAGGTGAAAGCGAGAGATTCGTACGATTCAGGGCAAATGCCCTGCTGCGGCCAGACGAGTTTGAGCTCATCCCCGGAGGTGACGGCAAGCCGGGTTCCGGCCTTCGGGCTCACGGTCACCCAGTCTATGCCCTCCGGCAGGCGAACGGTGCCGTTGGTCTCGATAGCGACTTCACAGCCGTGGGCATGGAGGATGTCGATCAGGGGACGGTCGAGTTGCAAGGCAGGTTCGCCGCCGGTGAAGACGACATACGGACGGTATCCTTCTCCGGTCTTGTAGGGAAAGGCGGCGAGGATGGCTGCGGCGAGCGTCGCGGCATCTTCGAAGACGCCCCCGCCCGGACCATCGGTACCCACGAAATCAGTATCGCAGAAGGGGCACACGGCAGCGGGCCTGTCCTGCGCCCACCCCGTCCACAGGTTGCAACCCGAGAAACGGCAGAACACGGCGGCACGCCCTGCGCGCATCCCCTCGCCCTGCAACGTGTGGAAAATCTCTTTGACACGATACGTCATCGCCCTTCCCCATGGACCGCATGACCGGCGACGTACGCATCCCAGCCTGCGCGCCGCAGTTCACAGGCGGGGCATGTGCCGCACCCGTACCCCCACGGATGCCGGACATCGCGCACACCCTTGTAGCAGGTATGGGAACGCTCGAGCACCAGTTCGACGAAATCCTGCCCGCCCTCATCACGCGCCATGTCCCACGTCTGCGCCTTGGTCAGCCACATGAGCGGCGTGTGCACCACAAAGCGGGACTCCATACCCAGATTCAGGGCCACCTGCATCGCCTTCATGGCATCGTCACGGCAATCGGGGTACCCGGAGAAATCCGTCTCGCACACACCAAGGACAAGATGCCTGATGCCCTGCCTGTAG
Source organism: Nitratidesulfovibrio vulgaris str. Hildenborough (assembly GCF_000195755.1). Classification (NCBI taxonomy): domain Bacteria; kingdom Pseudomonadati; phylum Thermodesulfobacteriota; class Desulfovibrionia; order Desulfovibrionales; family Desulfovibrionaceae; genus Nitratidesulfovibrio; species Nitratidesulfovibrio vulgaris. The sequence continues at coordinate 2,771,687 of NC_002937.3, forward strand.
GCACATGCTGCCGCAGCCGTCAGGAACATGAGGTTGCGCCCCGGCACGAATGTGGAGGGCAGCCCGTTGCGACCCATCTCGATGGCCACGTCATGCGTCAGTGCCGTCTCGCCCAGTTCGCGGAAGAGCCCCATCTCGACGACGGTGTCCGTGCCGAGATGCGCTTTCCATCCGGGGCGGACGTCGCCGATGGCGGCAAGAACGTCCTGCCTGCACTGCATCTCCACATCATGCCGTTGCCCATAATGAAAGCCGATGGTGGCCACGGTGCGGAAACGGTTGAGGGCCCAGCCGAGACACGTCGTGGAATCCTGCCCACCGGAAAAGATGACAAGGGCATTGCCGTCGCAAGAAGGCATCTTGGTTCTCCAGTATCGATGAATTGTATGTATGATGTTACGCCGGTGGAAGATGCGGGCCATACGGTGGAAGCACAGACCTGACAAACGGACCGGAGTCGCTTTCCGCCTTCCGCTGCCCTACGAGGCATGACAATGTCACCGGACGCACGTTTCGCATCTGGCTATACCGCCATGAAGGACTTGTAAAGCCACACATGCCGATGTGATACTCTTGTACCGACGCAACGCGAACTCACTCCAAATGCCTGTCGTTCTTGCATTGTCAAACAAAACGACCTATGCAATGACTCACGTTTGAGGCCCCATGACGCACCAAGGCGCAACGGGTGCCACGGTCAGGCGCAGACATGCCACTTCGACCACGGGAGAAGGCGATGCCCCCTCGCATACTTCACCGCCGCGACATCCTGCGTTACGGGCTTGCCGGACTCCTTTCTCTCGCAACGCATCCTCTTGCCTGGGCGGTCGCATCCGAACGCCTCCCCGTCACCGGATTCGGGGCACGCACCTTCGACACCCCTGTCCCCTTGCACGGTACACCCGACGGGCCTGCCATGCTCGAAGCCTGCCAGCCGCTTGCCGTCTCCATCGGCCCCGGGGCCCCGGGCGGCAACGCAGCGCCCTTCGCCTTCACGATGGCCCGCAACACTGCCGCGGCCCTTGAAGAGAGCAGTCATCCGGGCTCTCCGCTTCTGCGTCTCCAGTCCGGCTGCACATTCCGCGCCCGTGTCAGCAACAAACTCACCACACCCTGCACCCCCTTCTGGCGGGGCCTGTTGGCAGACTGGCAGACGCCCCTGCCCGCCAGCCCTCTCGAATCCGGCGCAGAGCATACCTATGCCGCCACCGTGCGAAACAGGGCGGGTACGCTTCTCTATCAGGCACTGACCCCCGGCATGGCCGCCCCGCAAGTACAACTGGGGCTGTGCGGCCTGATGCTCGTCGAAGACGCCACCGAACGCCTTTTCGCCCGCCAGTACGACCTGCACCTCGGCACTACCGACCTCCCGCTGCTCATCCACGACTGCACTCTGGACGGGCTGGGCGCATACGCGACGACGCAAGCGGCCTTCGGCAACGCCCTGCTGGTCAACGGAGTCATAGGCGGAGTCATCGACGTACCTGCCGCCTTCGTCCGGCTACGGCTTGCCAACGGCTGCGCGTCACGCATTCTCGATGTCGCCCTGCAACATGCCGGAAAAGACCTGCCGGTGACGCTCATCGGCACGGACTGCGGACTGCTTCCCTTCACTGAACGAGTCGAAGGATCGTTTCTCGGCCCCGGAGAAAGGGTTGAATACCTCGCAGACCTCAGGGACATCCCTGCCGGGACCGACATCTACATCGTCAGTCGCGCCTTTCCGTCCTCCTATTTTCCTGGCAGGACAGCCATACCGCCTGAAGGGACACCCTTCGCGCTCTTGCGCCTCCGGGTCGGCGCACCGACCGGGTCCCGCATCACCACGCCAGCACCGATGCGACTTGCGGAACCCTTCGCCCCTCTACCGGCCCCGGGCGGCCCGGCCCGCAGGGTCTCCATCGTCTGGCCCCACGGCCTTCATGCCATCGACGGTCAGGCATGGACCGACACTCCCCTGCAACTGCCCCATCGACAGCGCGAAACATGGGAGTTCAGCAACGCCGCAGACGGCGTTCCCTACCCGCTGTACTGCGGCGGCCTTGCCTTCCGTGTCCTGACGCGTCGCGGCGGACCACCAGCGGTACAGGCGCGTGCCACGCACCCGGAAGGGAGACACCCTGCGGATGAGGGACTCAAGGACACCGTCATCATATGGCCCGGCGAAACGGTCCGCATCTCGCTCGATTTCAGCGTCCGCCGTGCGCCGGCGGCCATTCCCCTCGTCTTCGGGGCAGCACGCCTCGACGCATTCGACGCAGGGCAACGGCGCACCATCGTCCTGCCGCCTCTCACTCGTTGACAGCACGAACACTGCCCCCTACTCTCATGAGATACCTACATGTGCCACATGCCGCCGCAGGCATCACCTCCAGCAAGACGGAGAAGCGGCCCCCCTCGCCGGAGACAGGACGGCCAGACACTGCGCGCCGATTTAAGAAAGACATCGTGGAACACCACAACAGGCAGAGTATCATGCGCCGTGCGTTCACCCTGATCATCATGACCTTCGTACTGACGATGCCCCGTACAGGCGTCGCTCAGCCGCTTGTGTTCTTCGACACGGTGAACCCACCCTTCATGTACGAATACAATGGCACGGTCACAGGCATCTACCCTCGTCTCATCGGGGAGGCCTTCTCCATCATCGGGGGCACACCGAAAGTGGCCGCACTCCCATGGGGCAGACTATATGCAGAACTCACGGCTGGCCGGGGCTGCGTCGGCGGTCTCTACTACACCCGCGAACGTGACAGCCGCTTCCTGCTGACCAAGGCCTATTTCCACGAAGAACTGCTGGCGGTCTTTTCCGCCGAATCCGGACGTGAAGCCAGGACCATGGAAGACCTTGCGGGGCTTCGCGTCGGGCTGGTCAGCAACTGGAGTTACGGCGACCTTTTCGATGAAGCGAGACGTCGCGGGCTGTTCCGGCCCGAATTCGCAGGAAGCGAAGAACAGAACCTGCTGAAGGTGGCTGGCGGCAGGCTCGATTGTACCATCGTGGCGCGCGCTTCGGCCATCTGGCTAGGAGAACGACTGGGCATAACGCGCAAACTCCACATAGGCCCGACGCTGGACAGACGTGCCATTCACATGGCCCTGCCCCGCAGCATAGAGAACGTGCACCTTCGAGACAGGCTTAACGACGCCATCGACCTTCTCTTCAAGGCCAACCGTCAGGACGCCATCGCCGCCGAAGAGGTCATGCGCTGACGGGCGACGCACCGCCGCACGGGCTCAACACCGGAGTGTCGCCACCAGCCTGCCGTGCTCAAGCAGCAGGTCGAGCCCATCGTTGATGTCACGGACAGCGACCTGTGCGGCGACCAACGTGCCTACGGCAACACCTTCATCCCCCATCACAGCCACGGACAGGGCGGCGTCGCGCAGCATGAGTTCGTCGTTGCGCCCGTTGCCCATGGCGACACACGTGCCAGCCCCGCACCGCATGAGGGCTTCGAGCTTGGCCTTGTCCTGTGCCCCTTCACACCCTTCGAGGACCTCCACGTCAACGGGCAGTGCCGCCATCTCCCTGCGCACGGTCCCGTGTGTGTCCGCGGTGAGCACCACAACGCGCAAGTCCCCGGCAAGACGGCCGATACGTTCGGCGACGCCGGGCACAAGCCGTCCGTCGCGTGCAATGGTGCCGTTATAGTCGAGGAGCAGTGTCTCAAGGCGTAACGTTTTCACACCGGGAATGACATATTCAAGCATCTTCAATCCTCAAGATGGTGTTCGAGTTCAGCCACATCAGGAAGTCCCGCACCGTGACGGTTCCAAACACGGACGACACGCCCCGCATCGACGAGGACAAGATTGTCCGCAAGGCGCAACGCCTGCCGCAACCCGTGGGAGACCATGACCACGGTGCGCGTGTGACCGAGAGACGTGATGCGCTCCTCGATCGCCCGTGCAGACGCGATGTCCAGAGACGCCGTAGGTTCGTCGAGCAGCAGGAAGGCCGGGCGAAGTGCCAGCGCCCGTGCGAGGCACAGCCGTTGCTGCTGCCCGCCAGACAGGCCAAGGGCGTTCTCGTCCAGCCTGTCATGCACCTCATCCCATAATGCCGCCTCGCGCAACGCCTCCTCCATGCGAGGGGCGACCTCCGTCTCGGGAAGGCAGAGGACATGACGCAAGGTCATGTCCATGTTGCGCCGGATGGAAAGCGGCAGCACATCGGGGGACTGGAAGACCATCCCCATACGCGCACGCAGCCATGACGGGTCGCCCACGGCACCGGAATAGGCGTCGACAACCCGCCCGTCCAGCCGTAGCAGGACACGCCCCGTCGTCGTGCATCCCGGCAGGCATTCGTTGAGACGTTGCAACACCCGGAGAAGGGTCGACTTGCCGGACCCGGAACGCCCGATGAGCACCGTGGTCATGCCGGACGGCACGTCGAGGTGCACATCATGCAACACCTGCCGCGTACCGAACGCCACCCGCACCCCGGCGAGTCGTGCCGCGAGGCCTTCCGGCAGCGCACACGCCGCAGACTGTTCCGCGGGGCTGCGTCCATTGACACGCCCAGAGGTCGCCCGCTGCAGAACACCTCGAACGGCACGCATGATGCTATCCTTCATGGCCTATCCTCCCCTGATACTCGCCTGATACTCACCTGATGTCCTCTGATGTTCCCTGACAGGGTGACACAGGGAGCACGCCCCGCCATTTCCGTTCAAGAACCCGCTGCAACAGCCATGCACCTGCCAGCAACGTCAGCGACAGCACGAGCAGCACCGTTGCCGCCCCGAAACCTCGCTGGAGTTCGACGGCATCACGGTACTGCGACGACAGATAGAAGATGGTGAAGGGCAGGGCCTCAAAACGCTCCCCAAGACCGGCGGGCAAGCCCACGCTGGCGACCACCCCCGTGAGCATGATGACGGCGGTGTCTTCGGCAGCGCGCCCGGCAGCCAGCAGCACGCCCCCCAGGATGCCCCGCCCGGCGGCGGGCAGCAGCAGATGCCGCAGCCTCCCCCACGTATCGAGCCCAAGCGCCGCCCCGGTGAGTCTCAACTGCGCAGGCAACGCCTCCAGTGCGCCTCGCGTGGTCACCACCAGCACAGGCAACACCAAGAGCGCCAGACACACCGAGGCAAGCAGGAGGCCTGTCGAGGCGTCAGGCGCGACAGTGCGCCGCAAGGCAAGCAACAACGTGAATCCGAACAGCCCCATGACGATGGATGGCACCCCCGCCAGCAGGTCGACGGCAAGTCCCAGCAGGACTCGCGTGCGAGGGCTTGCAAACAGCGCGAGGTGGATGCCGCAGCCTATTCCCGGCAACACGGCAAGGCCAAGTGCCACCATGAGCAGGGCGAAGGTTCCGGCACATGCGGGCCAGATGCCATCCCATACCGGAACGGCCCCGGTCATCGCAGCCAGCGGCGACACGTCACCGAACAGCAATGCCGGTCCCAGTGCAGGCAGGCCACGCATGAGTACGACGCCCAGCAAGGCCGCAACGCCCACCAGCGTGACAGTCATGGATACCATCACGAAGATGCGCCATAACGCAAGATTCGCGCAACGCCTCAAGTTCGCCCCCTGAATTGCGCTCCCGATCGCGCAAGAACACGCAAGACGAGCTGCACGGCGAGATTCAGAAGCAACAGAAGACACCCGGCCACGAACAACGAACCGTAGGTTCCACTGCGGCTATCCGTCGCAAGGACGAGTGCGATGTGGGCGGTAAGTGTCCGGACGCTTTCCAGAGGTGACCCCGGTGACTGCACCGCGTTACCGGCAAGCATGAGAGGCAGCAGCGTGTCCCCCATCGCCCTGCCAAAGCCAAGCGCCGCTGCACCAGCCATATGCCGCCAACACAGAGGCAGCACCATGTGCACCATGACCTGTCCGCGATTGAGCCCCATGGCCGCCCCCGTGAGACGCACCCGTTCAACTGTCGGCCCCATGCCCGCCTCCATGACAAGCACCATGGTCGGCACCACCAGCAGGGCAAGCACCAGAGAAGCCGTAAGCCAGCATAGCCCCGTACCACGTCCCGCAGCCTCGCGCACGAGTGGCACAAGAAGGAACAGGGCGGCGAAACCGTAGACGACGGTCGGGACGGCGGTCAGGCAACGCACCAGCCCCCTGAACATCTGCCCCACACCACTGGGGGCAAGACCGTTCATGCCGCAGCAGATTCCCAATGAAAGAGGAAATCCGATGACAAGAGCGATTCCGGCCACCCCCATCGAAGCCTGAAGCATGGGGAGAACGCCATAGGAGCCTGTGGCGGGCTTCCAGTCACCCGCTATGACGGCAAAACCCTGCCCGTCCATGAAGACGGGCAGGGCGAAGAGACACAGGAAGGCGAAGATGGCGACAAGAGCCAGTGCGACCGAGGCGGCGCAGAGCGCACACACGGTCGTGACCACGCCGCCCTTCCAGCGGCGGAGCATCACCGGCCTGTGGGGATGTAGCCGCTGGCGCGGATGATATCGGCACCTTCGTCGGTGAACAGATAGTCGATGAAGGCGCGGACAAGTCCGGTGGGCTGACCCTTGGTGTTCATGTAGAGCTTGCGGGTGACCGTATAACTGCCGTTGGCGGCGTTCTCCTGCGTAGCCACCATGCCGTCGAGCACCGGGGCCTTCACCGAAGTGTCGATGTGGCCGATGCCCACATAGCCTATGGCCCCGGCATCCTGCGCCACGGCGGTCTTCATCGCGCCATTGGAGGGCACGACATTGGCCGAGGCTGCGACGGCGCCCTTGGCAAGCAGCTTGCCGTCGAACACCTCGCGCGTGCCGCTGGCCTCGTCACGCGTATAGAGGGTGATGGCCCTGTCCGCACCGCCGAGTGCCTTCCAGTTGGTCACCTTGCCCGCGTAGATGTCGCGTACCTGTGCCGCAGTGAGCGCGCCGACAGGGTTGGCGGGGTTCACAACCACGGCCACGCCGTCGATGGCGAAGGGGAACGAGACGAGACCGTACTTGGCGACCTCGGCCTCCGAAAGCGCACGCCCGGTGTTGCCGATGGCCACAAGGCCCTCGCCCACCTGCTGGACCCCGACGCCGGACCCGCCGCCCGCGACGGAAATCCGGATGGCGGCATTCTGCGTCATGATGCGCTTCGCGGCCTCTTTCATGACGGGGATGTGCGCCGTACCTCCGGCGATATCGAGATTGCCGGACATGCCCTTGAAGGCTTCCAGCGGTGAGGCGGCATGGGCAACCTGCGCAAGGACGACGAAGGCGCAGACGACGAAGGCGTGGCCCGCGGCACGAACGAGACGGTCGCGGTACGTGGAGAGACGGGTGGAGATGACGCGTGACATGACGACTCCTTATCGCGTTACAGCCCTGCGGGCAGCTTTGATGGTGGGTACAGGCAGGGACAGTACCCGCTCACCGACAGCATGGACAAATCGAAAGACTCTATGATCGAAGCGGTCAACGATAGCCACGGGCTATAAGGCGCGCCGAAAGCGCACGGGGTGCCGTCACGCGGGACGGCCAAGGCGCCCCGGCGCCTCCTCGGCGTGCGACCTCACCCCGATCTCTTCGCAGTGCATACAGGCCGTGCCTCGCCGGGCTAGAGCCCCCGGCCTTCTCACGCCCCATCAGGAGGGGGCAGGCAGTGTCGTGCATCTGGACAGCGGCCCCGTCGGGGGATAGTGTGCGACCACCCGCCAAGGCTCGCCATTACTGGCGTAGCGGCGAACAGGCCCTCCCCCCCCCCGCGGGGCAACGGGCGAACAACATCCCTCATCCGGAGGCATCATGGCGTCAACGACAGGCGCTCTCATACTGGCAGCGGGCAAAGGCACCCGCATGCATTCCGACAAGCCGAAGGTCTTGCAGACTATCCTTGGCGAACCGATGCTTCGCTTCGTCATGGATGCACTGGCCCCCGTTTTCGGCGACCGGGTCTGGACGGTGGTCGGCCATCGGGCCGACATGATATACGCGGCATTCGCAGGCGAAGACGCGCGCTTCGTGGTGCAGGAACAGCAGCTTGGCACGGGCCACGCCCTGCAGATGGCTTGGGAGTCGCTGCGCGCAGCCGGTCTCGACCGCGTCGTGGTCGTCAACGGCGACACGCCGCTGCTTGCCACCGAGACCATCGACTTCTTCCTCAAGGAAAGCGCCGAGGCGGACATCGCCTTCATGACGCTCACCCTGCCCGACCCGGGTGCCTATGGTCGAGTGGTGCGCCACAACGGCCACGTCGCTGCCATCGTCGAGGCCAAGGATTACGACGAGGCCCTCTACGGCCCCGAACCCAGTGAGATCAACACCGGCATCTACGCCCTCAGGCTCGACGCCGTCGAATCGCTCCTGCCGCGTCTCACCAACGCCAACCGCAGTGGCGAATACTACATCACGGACCTTGTGGGACTGGCTGTGGCAGAGCGCATGAACGTGCTCGGCATCCAGTGCGGTGAAGACCCCAACCTGCTTGGCGTGAACAACCCTGCCGAACTCATCCGTTCCGAGGCGTTGCTCCGCACCCGCCTCGTCATCGGACACATCGAGGGAGGCGTACTCATCCACGCCCCCGAGACGGTACGCATCAGCCCCCGCGCCACCATCGAACCCGGTGCGGAGATATACGGCCCATGTGAAATCTACGGCACCAGCCGCATCGCCCGCGGTGCCGTGGTGCATTCGCACTGCTGGCTGCGCAATGCCGAGGTGGAATCAGGCAGCGAGGTCAAGTCGTTCAGCCACCTTGAAGGCGCCACGGTGGGAAAGGGTTGCAGCGTGGGCCCCTTCGCACGGCTTCGGCCCGGTGCCGTCCTTGACGAAGAGGCGCGCGTGGGCAACTTCGTGGAGATGAAGAAGGCACGTCTGCACAAGGGTGCCAAGGCCGGACACCTCACCTACCTCGGCGATGCCGACGTGGGGGCGGGAGCCAACATCGGCGCAGGGACCATCACCTGCAACTATGACGGAAAGAACAAGCATCGCACGGTGATAGGCGCAGGCGCCTTCATCGGCAGCAATACGGCACTGGTTGCCCCGGTCACGGTGGGCGACGGCAGTCTCGTGGGGGCCGGGTCGGTCATCACCAAGGACGTTCCCGAAGCCAGCCTCGCCATTGCCAGAGGCCGCCAGACCAACCTTCCGCGCAAGCCCAAAGCTTGATTTCGCGCCCTGAAAGGGCTAGGGAATACTCATGGAACTGCTAGACCTGCTAGAAAACCGCGTCACGTCGCTTCTTGCGCAGCTCGAATCCCTGCGCGAGGAAAACCGCACCCTCCGAGAAGAGGTTGACAATGGCCTTGCGGCGTTGGCCGAAGAGAATCGTACCCTCAAGGAAGCCCTTGAGCAGGAACGCAGCGTCAAGGATGCCGTCCTCGGACGCATCGACTCGTTGCTGACAACGCTCAAGGACAAAACTGGCGACGCCTAGGGCGCGCCAGCGGGTCCGAATGCGCAGCTTCAACCTCACCGTTCTGGGGCTAGAGGTCTCCTTCAAGGCGGAGGCCGACCCCAAGCGCGTTGAAAGCGCCAAGGCCCTTGTTGAAGAACGGTTCGACAGGCTCAAGTTTCATGGAAGACAGCTGAGCAAGGAGAAGCTGCTGACCTTTCTGGTTCTGGGACTGGCCGACGACCTGTTGCAAGCTAACCGGCGCAACGACGAGACGCGCGAGCGCATCGCCGCTGTGCTGGCCAAGATAGAAGAATTGGCGTGATTCCCGTCGCGCCTTGGCATCAGTACCCCTGGAGTGTGCGTGATAGATATGCCATCGCTGACCTCACAAGCTTGAAATAGGGCATCGGTACGGTGGACCGGTGTGCACGCCCGGCATGACCGGGTAGCCTGAAGGCCCGCCCGAGAAGCCCCCCTGGTCAACACCAGGTCCTGCTTTGGTATGTCACACGGCTCTCCGGGGCCACTGGCCCCTTCGCCGCAGGTCACGACGCCCGACAGCATCCGCGTTTGCATATGAGTGCGCGGAGCGGCCCGGAGCGACGCGGCAGCACCTTGCCTGAATCCCGTCTTCCGTCTTCGGGGTACGGTCGGCATATTGCCGGTCGACTTCAACCGGACGCACGTCCGACACCATAACGGGAGTTCGAGGTATGGGGCTCATGATTTTCGCATATATCGCCATCGGCGCGGTGCTTGGCGCAGGTACGGGTTACCTGCTGCACAGGTATGTCAGCGCAAAGCGCATCGGTGACGCCAACGAACTGGCAAAGCGCATCGTCGAAGAGGCCCGCAAGGAGGCCCAGGCCCAGAAGAAGGAGATACTCCTTCAGGGGCAGGACGAGATATTCAACCAGAAGCGCGAGCTGGAGAACGAGTTCAAGGAACGCGAACGCGAGCTCAAGGCCCGCGACCGCAAACTCGAAGAGCAGGGCGAACGTCTTGAGGAGAAGCTCGAAAAGGCCACCCAGAAGGAACATGAGGTGCTGGCCATAGAAAAGGAGCTCACCCGCAAGGAGCGTCGTCTCGCCACGCTCGAAGAGGAACTCGAAGGCAAGATCGCCGAACAGGACCACCGCCTCGAAGAAGTCTCCGGCCTCACCGCCGAAGAGGCACGGGCGCGCATCATGGAGGAGGTCGAGGCCCGTACACGCCACGAATCCGCCAAGATGATACGCGTCATCGAGATGGAAGCCCGCGAGACCGCAGACCGCAAGGCCAAGGAAATCCTCGCCAGTGCCATCCAGCGCTACGCGGGCGACTACGTCGGTGAACAGACCGTCACCGCCGTGACCCTGCCCAGCGAGGACATGAAGGGCCGCATCATCGGTCGCGAAGGGCGCAACATCCGCGCGCTGGAAGCCGCCACCGGGGTCGACCTCATCATCGACGACACCCCCGAGACGGTCATCCTCTCCGCATACAGCCCCCTGCGCCGTCAGGTCGCCAAGATGGCCCTCGAACGCCTCATCCAGGACGGACGCATCCACCCTGCCCGCATCGAGGACATCGTCCGCAAATGTGAGCAGGAACTCGAAGTGCAGGTTCGCGAAGTCGGCGAACAGGCCACCTTCGACGCGGGTGTGCACGGCATCCACCCCGATATCATCAAGCTGCTCGGCCAGTTGCGCTACCGCACAAGCTTCTCGCAGAACGTCCTGCAACACTCCCTCGAAGTGTCAGCCCTGTGCGGCATGATGGCCGCCGAACTTGGCATGGACATCAAGAAGGCCAAGCGCGCAGGTCTGCTGCATGACATCGGCAAGGCCGTCGACCATGAGGTCGAAGGTCCGCACGCCCTCATCGGCGCCGACATCGCCAAGAAGTACGGCGAAGGCAAGGACATCATCCACGCCATCGCCGCGCACCATGAGGACCAGCCCCCCAAGACCGCGCTGGCGGTTCTGGTCCAGGCCGCCGACTCCATCTCCGGAGCGCGTCCCGGGGCCCGCAAGGAACTGCTCGAGAACTACGTGAAGCGTCTCGAAGACCTCGAGAACATCGCCACGGGCTTCGAAGGCGTCTCCAAGGTCTACGCCATTCAGGCGGGCCGCGAGATACGGGTCATGGTCAACTCCGAGAACGTCGACGACGACCAGACCTACATGCTCTGCAAGGACATCGCCGCCAAGATAGAGAAGAACCTCACCTACCCCGGCCAGATACGCGTCACGGTCATCCGCGAACGCAGGGCCGTGGGGTACGCCAAGTAACGGCCGTCCCTGAGAATGCGCGACAAGAGCCCGGCCATCAGGCCGGGCTCTTTCCATAACGAAGCCCCAACAGCCCCCGACGGCAGACGGATAGCCCATGCAGGACATGCTGTACGCCCTTGACATCTTCGGTACGTTCGCCTTCGCCGTGGCAGGGGCGCTGAAGGCAGCACGCCACGAACTCGACGCACTGGGCGTCCTTGTGCTGGCTACGGTCACAGGAGTGGGCGGAGGCATGGTACGCGACATGATGCTCGCCTACGGCCCTCCGGCGGTGTTCCACAACGACGCCTACCTGCTGGTGTGCCTCGCCGGGGGACTGCTGGTGTTCTTCTTCGCGCGCGGTGTCGCGGCACGGCGCAACCTCGTGCGTTATGCCGACGCGGTGGGGCTTGGCGTCTTCACCGCCATCGGTGGTGCGAAGGCCATGGCCTTCGGCCTCGGCGGACTCCCCGTGGTCTTTCTCGCCGTGCTCACCGCCACGGGCGGCGGCGTCATCCGTGATGTGCTCGTGGGAGAAGTGCCCGCCGTGTTGCGCACGGATTTCTATGCCACGGCGTCCATCCTCGGCGCAGTGGCGCTGCTTGGGCTGGCAGCACTGGGCAGACCCCCTCTGGAACAACTCGCCGGAAGCGCCGCTGTCACGACCGGGCTGCGACTCATGGCCATATGGCTGCGCATGAGGCTTCCGCGCATCCCGCGCGTCGATGACGACGACTGACCGGCACCACACGCCGCTGCCTCCCCAAACGGGGACGACGCGCGGCGCATTCCAGACACCACCGTCCCATTCCAGCCCTCTCCCCCGCCACCATCACCCCGCCGGGGCACATGGGGGCAGCCTCCGATGTCACCAGTGCAGACAACCCGACCCGCGCGAGGCCCGACGACTGGCACCATTTCCGGTGAGTCTGGGGTCACCGCAGTATCCTGTGGGCCGGGGCACCTCCTCCACTCGCCACCCTGCACGCACCTCCGACACACGGCTTTCATCGCACGGCATTCGGACATACACCGGCGTCGCGCACAGCGCCGCGTACGCCACCGTTTTTCATGCAACGGACACAGCTTGCAGCGTCCCTACTACGTCCCTTGCCCCCCCGCCACCTCGTCGACGCAGCATCACCGCACGTTCAGTGCCGGGCCATCACATGCCGGGGTACGCGGTGGGCATTCACGCCAGCAGCCGCACAACATGCCGTCCGGTTTCATCTTCCTGTGGCGATGCCCGCCCCACCGTGGTAGAAGGTCCTAAATCATCCATGGAGTCTTACGCATGGAACATATCGCCATCATAGGCGGTGGTGGCACTGCCGCCGCCCTCGCCCACGACCTCGTGCTGCGGGGCTTCGCCGTCAGTCTCTTCGAACGTGGGGAGTTCTTCTCCGGGGCCACCGGCAGGCATCATGGCCTGCTGCACAGCGGAGGCCGCTATGCCGTCAACGACAAGGAAGCGGCCCGCGAGTGCATCGAAGAGAACAGGTTGCTGCGGACCCTCGTACCCGAAGCCATCGAACAGAACGGCGGACTCTTCGTCGCCATGGACGACGAAGACATGGACTACCTTCCCGTGTTCGTCGAAAGCTGCGCCGAATGCGGTATCCCCACTCGCCAGATGAGCGGGGACGCCGCCCGTGAGCTTGAACCGGCCCTCTCCGCATCCGTACGTGCCGCCGTGCAGGTGCCGGACGCCACCTTCGATGCATGGCGGCTTCCGCTGCCCTTCCTCGCCACGGCGCGCGCCAACGGGGCACAGACCCATCATTTCACCGAAGTCGTCGGCGTCCATACCCGTGCCGGGGCCGTGCACGGGCTGCGGGTACGCGACATCCGACTCGGCACGGAACGCGATGTGGCAGCTGATGTCGTCATCAACGCCGCAGGGGCATGGGCCGGGAACATCGCGGCACTGGCAGGCATCGAAGTCCCCATCCAGCCGGGGCCGGGTGTTCTGGTCGCCATCGAGGGCCGTGTCACGGAGATGGTCATCAACCGACTGCGCCGCCCCGGTGAAGGCGACATCATCGTGCCGCAGCGCATCCTCTCGGTGCTTGGCACGTCGCTATGGCTTGCGGACGCCCCCGACCGGCTGTCCATCCCCGAGGAACACGTACAGCGCATGGTCGACAACTGTTCGCACATGGTACCAGCCTGTGCCGACAGGCCCAGACGCTCTGCATGGAGTGCCGCGCGTCCGCTCATCCGCGACCCCGGTGCCTCCCGACTGCAGGACATCAGCCGCACCTTCGACTGCTACGACCACGGCAAACGCGACGGCGTACGCGGGTTCTTCTCCATCATCGGGGGGAAGGCCATGACCCTGCGCGCCATGGCGGAGAAGACCGCCGACGTCATCTGCGCCAGTCTCGGCCTCGATGCCGGAGCGCATCCATGCCGCACGCGTACCACGCCCCTCCTGCCCTACAGGGCCTTCTACAGGAGTTGACATGCCCGACACCCCGGTAACCTTCAAGGTCTTCCGTTGCGCCCCCGGTGGCGAAGCCTCACGTTTCGACACCTTCGAGGTCGCCGTCCCCGGTCACGCCTCCGTGCTTGACGCACTAGACGCCATCCGCGTGGATATCGACCCCACGCTCGTCTACCGCCACTCATGCCACCACTCCAGTTGCGGGACATGTGCCATGCGCATCAACGGGCGCGACCGTCTTGCCTGCATAACCCCGGCCCACGAAGCCGCAGCGGAGTCGTCCGTGCAAGGCACGGTCACGCTGGAACCCTTGCGGGGCCTCCCCCTGCAAGGCGACCTCATGGTGGACATGCGCGCCTTCTATAGGCACTTCGACGAGCACTGGAGCACCCTGCGTCCTTCAGAAGGACGGGCACAGGCTGCCTTGCCCGCCGGAATCGAGCGGTTCACGCGTCTTGAGAACTGCATCGAATGTGGTTGCTGTGTCTCGGCCTGCCCTGTCACCGGCACAGAGACCGGCGACGGAACGTCTTTCGCCGGGCCTGCCGTACTCGCCGCCGTGCGCAGGGAAATGGGGCGCGGGCCGGATGTGCCCGAGGGACTGGCGGCCCTTGCCTTCGGCCCCCATGGTGAACAGCACTGCCAGCGGCATCTCGCCTGCAGCAGGGCCTGTCCCAACGGCGTCTATCCCGCACGCGCCATCATGGACTTGCGGCGCATGCGGGAACGCAAGGAATGACGTAAAAGAGGAGGAGAGAAGCCGGACTGCCATCCCGAAAGGGGACCGCATGGGCCGCAACGTGTCGCTGCTGCCTCGCGCCAAGGAGGGGCGCAGCGAGGATGTATCCGGCCCGACTGTCGATGCGCTGTGTCGGCAACGCCAGCCCCAAGCGGCCCATGCTCTGGGGTTTCACGTGTCGTACACGAAGGCCGACAGCGTTGCGGCAAGCGCGCCTTGCGTCACCCTTTTTCCACAAGGTGGTCCCGCAGCCGTAACGGCAAACCCTGCCGCTGGGCGAACGCCCTCACTTCCGCAGCGCTGTGCAGACCAAGCTTCGCCATGAAGTTGGCACGGTGCTTTTCCACCGTCTTTTCGCTCACCACCAGAAGGTCTGCAATCTCCCGGTTACGGAATCCTTCGGCCACGTAATGCAACACTTCGCGCTCACGCGGGGTGAGTGCCTCCCACCCGCCGGTCCGCCTGTCTTCAAGGGCCCACCCCTGTCTGCACCGTGTGGCCAGTCGCCCCGCCACCGAAGGACTCACGAAAAAACCACCTGCGAGGACACTGCGCACTGCGAAGCGCACCTCTTCGTGGTCCGCCTCCTTGAGCAACAGACCATCCGCCCCTGCCGCGACAGCAGGGTCGAGGCAGTCGCCGCCATGCCCGCACAGGATGAGTACACGTTCGCCCCCCCCGCGGGCCCTGATGAGGCGGGCGAGAAGGACACCATCCTTCTCCGGCAGGCAACAGTCGAGCAGCAGAAGGTCAGGGCGCGCCCTGTCACACACAGTGAGGACGCCACCCCCGCTGGACACCTCGGCAACCACGGACACCCCGTCCATCACGCCGAATAACGCCTTGAGCCCCTCGCGCACCAGCGGCTGCGCGTCCGCGACCAGAATCCTGCCTCCCGGTTCCACACTTTCCCCCGTTACGATGGACAATACGACCCATGCACCGTCTTGTACGGTGCGCCAACGCGCCGACATGAACGCCTGTCAGATATAGGTATCAACCTACCACAAAAATACTGTCTACGCCAACCATCATCTACTTACAGCGGCCCGTTTACATGGGTCCGCGATCCATGCTTGTAGATATAATAGGAAAAGCCCTCGTCGCGGGGCGATCAAACGCTGCCAGCTGCATTACAACCGATGGGAGGGTATCATGCGGCAGTCGATCACGAGCATCACACAGTCCATGGTCCTTGGCGCGCGTCAATCGAAGAAGATCGCAGAATGTATAGGAAAACCCTATCCGACCATGATGCGCGAGCTCAACCCCTTCGACCACAGTGCGAAACTAGGGGCAGAGACCTTGCTGGAAATCATGAAGGTGACACGCAACGTTGCCGCGCTCGAATACATGGCCCGCGAACTGGGGTACAAGGTGACCCCGTGCGAGGGTGACGGACAGTTGCGCCATTGCGACTGACCCGGTTGTCCGCCATGCCGCCTGTCTTCGCCGGGGGCTACGGCCTCCGGCGAAGACAGGTCTTGCAAACCCGGCCTTTTTGAAGCAACCTTGCGCCGTTCCAACGCCACCATGCAAGGGTCGCCTCATGTCGTCACCACGCATACTCATCGTCGAAGACAGCCCCTCTACGCTGCGCGAGTTGCGTCGCGCCCTCGAAACCGAACTGGGGTTCACCGTGCTGACTGCGGGCTCACTCGCCGAAGCGCGTAGTGTGCTCGATCATCACGGGCCCGACTTCTTTCTCGCCGTTCTCGACCTTGTGCTTCCCGACGCATCCGACGGCGAAATCGTGGCCGCCGTACGCGCCTATGACATCCCGGTGGTGGTCTTCACCTCGCAATTCGACGAAGCGACACGGCACTCCATCCTCGCGCAAGACGTCATCGACTATTTCATCAAGAACGAATGCGCCATCGGCGACCTTACGGCAGCCGTCTCGCGCCTGTGGCGCAACCGGAACACCCGGATTCTGGTGGTGGACGACTCGACCTCGATGCGCACGTTCCTGAAGGACGAACTGCGACGCTACATGTTTCAGGTCTTCGAGGCATCGAGCGGGGCCACGGCCTTGCGACTGCTCGAACGCAACCCTGACATCGCCGTGGTCATCACCGACTATCTCATGCCCGGCATGGACGGTCTTGAGCTCACGCGCCGCATCCGCAACCGTTGGGGACGCGAGACCGTAGCCGTCATCGGGGTCTCGGTGCAGTCCGAGATGCCCCTGACCGTGAGCTTCATCAAGAACGGGGCCAACGACTTTCTCACCAAGCCCTTCCACCGTGAAGAACTCTACTGCCGTACCGTGATGAACGTGGAGATGGTCGAACGCTCGCGCAGCCTCATCGAGCTCAACGACCTCAAGAACCGGTTCCTCGGCATGGCGGCCCATGACCTGCGCAACCCCATCAACGGCATCAGGGGCTTCACGCGGATGCTGCTCGACGGCATCCTCGGCCCGCTCAACACCGACCAGCGCGGCATCCTCTCCACGGTGCACGAGGCGAGCAATGACATGCTCCTCCTCGTCAACGACCTGCTCGACGTCACTGTCATCGAAAGCGGCACCCTCGAACTCGACATCGTACCCGGCCCCTTGCAGGAACTGGTGCGCGAGCGCATCTCGTTCGCGGTGCTGGCAGCCGGGGCCAAGAACATCCAGATCATCCAGAACATCGACGACATCGAAGGCTGCGCCTACGACAACCGGCGCATGGCACAGGTGTTCGACAACCTGCTGTCCAACGCCATCAAGTTCACTCCCGCCGACAGTGCCGTCCGGGTCGCACTGCACAGGGAGGGAGACAAGGCAGTCTTCAGCGTGTCCGACGAAGGGCCGGGCATCAAGGCCGAGGAACGCGAGTTGCTCTTCGAGTCGTTCCGCAAGCTTTCCGCACGGCCCACCGGCGGCGAATCGAGCACGGGCCTCGGGCTTACCATCGTCAACCGCATCGTCACCGCCCATGGCGGTTCGGTATGGGTGGACGACGCCCCCGCCTCCGGTGCCACCTTCCATGTCTCGCTTCCGCTGACGCCATCTCCCGCATGACGCACGACGCCCGTCGCATCACCATCGCACCGGACGACGCGGGTCGACGCCTCGATGCCGTTCTCGCGCCTCTGTGCCCCGGCATGGGACTGCGCGGCAGACGCAGGCTGTGCGACGAAGGGCTTGTTCTGGTGAATGGGCACCCCCGCCGCCCCGGACATCATGTGGCCACCGGTGACGAGGTCGTGCTGGTCGACGCCGCAGACGGCACGACCGGGCAAGGCAAGGCCGGGCCGAGTACGACCGGGCCGAGTACGACCGGGACAGATACGGCCGAAGCAGCCATGGCAGCCCGCACCTCGGCGGGCACGACATCGCCGGAGGGGACTGCGTGTGACGCAGAAGCCCTCCTACCCGCACCCGGCCCCGTTGCCGACCCGACAGGTCACCCGAAAGGCGAAGACCCGCTCGCCCCCCTTCGCCCCGGAGGAGAGGCCCACGCTGCGGGACTCCGCCTCATCCTCCCCCTTGACGGTGCGACAGACTCTCCTCCCCCCACGGGCGGGGTTCCCCGTCTGGTGGCCGTGTACAAGCCGGGGGGGCTGCACTCTGCCGCACTCGCGGGAGGGCGTGCGCCGAATGCCGAGAACCTGCTGCCAGCCCTGAAGCTTCTCAACAGGCTAGACGGCCCCACGTCCGGCATCCTCATGCTGGCGGGCGACACTGCGGGTGAACGTCAATGGCGGAAAGCGGAGGATGAGGGCGGAACACGCAAGACCTACCTTGCCGTCTGCACAGGGCGGCTTGAGAGGGGCACGGTCGTCCGCGCCGCGCTGGACACGGCACGCCGCACCGTGACGCGGGTCCGGCCCTGCGACACGGACGACAGGCTGCGCCACACCGAGGTCGTGCCGCTTGCCCACTTCAGGCTGGGCGACCTCGCGAACCTCATCACCGACGACACAGCAGGTGCACCGGCATGCGATGAGACCGTCACGCTGGTGTGCTGCCGCATCCGCAAGGGCGCACGCCACCAGATTCGTGCCCACATGGCTCACATCGGCCACCCCCTGCTGGGCGACGACGTGTATGCGGCCCCGGCATCGCCCCCTCCGGGGCGGATGCCCCTGTTCCTGCATCACAGCCGCATCACCCTGCCGGGATTCTCGGCGGCATGCCTTCCTTCATGGCTGGAATGCCTGCCCGACGCCGCAGCGGCTGCCGCCCGGCGCATCCTCCTCGACGACGAGAGGCCCTGACCCCGCTGCCGCATCAGGGCATGGCTGCCGCCAGACGCAACAGCACCCGCTCCAGTTCGCCCAGTTCGATGGGTTTGGGGATGTAGGCGCTCATGCCTGCCGCGAGAAAGCGCTCGCGGTCGCCCTCCATGGCGTGGGCCGTGAGCGCCACCACCGGCGGCAACGCACGCGCCTGTTCGCCGGCTTCGGCGCGAATGCGCGCGAGGGCCTCCAGTCCGTCCAGTTCGGGCATCTGGATGTCCATGAGTACGCAGTCGAAACGGCCCTCCCGCAGGGCTTCGACGGCTTCCAGCCCGTTGGTGACGCAGACGGCCTCATGTCCCAGATGATGCAGGCAACGGCTGAGGGTCATTCTGTTGACCGCCTCGTCCTCGGCGACAAGCACCTTGAGAGGGCGACGCAGCGCAGGGGTGCTGTCCATGACGTCGCAGGTCACCCCGCCACCGGAGGGAAGCCTGAACGGCAGGCAGACATGCACCGCCGTGCCCTCTCCCAGAGCGCTCTCGACGTTGAGCCCCCCGCCCATGAGATGCACGAGGCGGCGTACGATGCCAAGCCCGAGCCCCGTCCCCGAATATCTGCGCGTCGTCGAACCGTCGAGTTGCGTGAAAGGCTCGAAGATGGACATGAGCCGGTCGTGGGGAATCCCTATGCCGGTATCGGATACGGAGAACAACAGCCGCACGCTCTCTTCCGTACGCCTCACGGCGCACACCTCGACCCCCACAGTCCCCTCGTGCGTGAACTTCATGGCATTGCCGAGCAGATTGAAGAGTATCTGCCGCAGCCTGGTACCGTCTCCCCACACCTCGCAGGGCAGTTCGTCACAACGCCACCGCAGGCGAAGCCCCCTGATGCGCGCGTCCTGCGCGAACATGTCGTACACCTGCCGCACTGCCTCTTCAGGTGAAAAGCGGTCGTGCCGCAATTCCATGCGTCCGGCTTCGATGCGCGACAGGTCGAGGATGTCGCTGAGAACCCGCAGAAGCGTGCGCCCCGAATCGAGGGCGATGTGCACAAGTTCGTTCTGGTCACGGTCGAGGTCGCCCGCCTCCAGCAACTGGAGCATCCCCAGCATGCCGTTCAACGGTGTCCGCAGTTCGTGACTCATGTTGGCAAGGAACTCGCTCTTGGCCCTGTTGGCCGATTCCGCATGCTCCTTGGCGAGTGACAGCCTGTGCAACGAGCGACGACGTTCGAGGTGTTCGAGCATCCCGCGCATGAGCAGGTCGAGTTGTTTGATGTCGGCACGGGTGAAGGGAGTAGGCTTGTCGAGCAATACGGCCACAGCCCCAAGTCTGCCGTCGAGCCTGACCGGGACGGCAAGATGCCGGGCGTGCGGCCCGTGCCTGCCATGGGTGAGTTCACTGGCCAACGGCCCCATGCCTGCCGCCGCCCGGGTCATCAAGTCGTCCAGACGGGCCCGGTCGGGTTCCGCGACATGTCCGGCATCGGGCTGGGGCGGCACGCGTCGCGGCCCTGCGATGCCCTCGGGCTCATCCGGGCCCCTGCCACCTGCCGCGCCCCCATCGGTATCATCCCCCCCGGCACCGCCATGCGCCACGGAGGCCCATTGCCAGCCTTCCGTCCCGAAGAGCGGGTCCCCATGGTCCACGATATGCCTGATGACCCGCGTTTCGGGGTCATGGAGCACCACGCGGCCCACCCGTGCCCCCGTCAGCTGCATACTTTGCGTCAACGCATACCGCGCGACCACCTCCTCCGGCTCCTTCATGCGGAAGATGCGCTGCAACGCCGCCATACGCCGGGCATTGCTGCGTCGCTCCTCGCGCCCGCGCACCCGGTCGGTCACGTCATGGAACATGCAGGCGAACTGGCGTTCGGCAGGCCGATAGGCCGACACCTTGAAATACTTGCCAAGATCACGGTTGAACGCCTCGAACGTCACAGGAACCCCCGTGAGGGCCACCTGACCGTAGCGCTGCAACCACTCGCTCTCCAATCCCGGCAGTACATCCCGCGCCGTGCGCCCCACCATCTCGGACGCCAGCAACCCGGTCATACGTTCGAAGGCCGGATTGACGGCCAGAAAACGATAGTCGACGGGTACTCCGGCCCCGTCGCAGATGATCTCATGCAGTGCGAACGCACTCAGCATGCCGTTGAACAGGGCACGGTAGTCCTCGGTTGCCCTGCGCATGGCCGACACGTCGCGGCCTATGCACAATACCGTGGCGTCCCCTCCATCAGGGGCGGGCTCGGGAACGATACGCCACTCGAAGAACCGGCGCCCCTGCCGCGTGCGCTCTTCCAACTCCGCCCGCTGCACCTCACCGGAGGACATCGCCAGCTGGACTCTCTCCCGCAGTTCACGCAGCATCGCAGGCTGCTGCCCAAGTGGCTGCCCCGTCACGTGACCAGAGGGCAGTCGCTTGCTGCGCACGAAACGACGCAACGCCGGGTTCGCAAAGAGCAGCCGTCCACGCGCATCGAAGCGCACCACGATGTCCGGAATGTTCTCCACCAGCGTGCGGTATCCGCGCTCGCTGGTTACGAGTGCCGCCCCGGTCTCCTGCGCGGCCGTGATGTCCTCGGATATGGCGATGACATCGCCAAGGGGCAGTCTGCAGAAGATGCACCGCCAGAATCGTCCCCCACCGGCTGCGCCATGTCGCAGGGCCGGAATCTCGAGGGTTCCCCCTTCCGCATGGACCCGGCGCAGGGCCTCCCCGAAGGGGGATTCCACAAGCCATGGCAGCAGCGAACCGAGCAAATCGGGGGATTCGGGCAAGTCGGGCGAACCGTCATCGCCATTGCGGGGCACATTCTCGAGATAGGCCTTTGCAAGGGGATTCATGTCGATAAGGCGTGATGCCCCCACATCACGTGCGACGCGCCACACGAAGACCATGACGGGTATGCGCTCGAAGACGCTTCGATAGAGTGCCCCGGTACGCCGCAGTTGTTCCACCTGCGAATCGTGCAACACCCTCTCGCGACGAAGGGTCCGGATGGTGCTCTCGGCCTGTACCATCCGGGCACGGTGTTGCTTGTCCTTACGTCGCGCCATGCCACCTCCCTGCCGGAGTCTGCGCGTACGAAGTGCTGCCCTCAGGTACGGCGCACTCATCGATGAGGCGAAGCCGCCATCTCGGCCATCTGTGACCATACCTACCTCAAAGCATCCCGCAATGATATTGCGCCCCCGCGTGATGTGCATTTTTATCTTGAAAACAAAAATCAATTTCAATATACACGAGTCACGCCCTTTCCACACCGGGCACAGCAAGGACAGGATGACGATGCAGAAGAACGACCGAACCACCCCATGCCCCACCCTCTGCCGGTGTACACCGCCGTCGCCCCGCTGACGGGACGGCGGCATGAAAACACCCAGGAGTGCAGACCATGCCCAAAGCCCTCATCGTCTACGGTTCCACCACAGGCAACACGGAATACACCGCCGAAACCATCGCACGTGAACTTGCCGATGCAGGGTACGAAGTCGATAGCCGGGACGCGGCCTCTGTCGAGGCTGGCGGTCTCTTCGAAGGCTTCGACCTCGTCCTTCTCGGATGCTCGACGTGGGGTGACGACTCCATCGAACTGCAGGACGACTTCATTCCCCTTTTCGACTCCCTCGAAGAGACGGGGGCGCAGGGCCGCAAGGTGGCCTGCTTCGGCTGCGGCGACAGTTCCTACGAGTACTTCTGCGGGGCTGTCGACGCCATCGAAGAGAAGCTCAAGAACCTCGGTGCCGAAATCGTTCAGGACGGTCTTCGCATCGATGGCGACCCCCGCGCCGCCCGGGACGACATCGTCGGCTGGGCGCATGACGTGAGGGGCGCCATCTAGTCACACGCGGGCGACCTCACCTCCCCGGCCATATCTTACAACCGGGTCGTGACGCATGACGGCCCTCGCTGCATACAGTCTGCAAAGGAGTATCACCATGACCACCGCCAGTTCCATATCCTCACTGCACGAAGCACGCAGGGCCTTCGGCCGGGGCATACGCTCCGCCCTCCTTTCGGGGGGGCGTCGCCCAGATGCGCCTGCCGGACATGCGGTAGAGGAAAAGGTGCACGCCGCAAGAGAGGAAGCGCACCAGAGGACGGACGACCATGCGTGATTGCCTGCCCTTCTTCGCCGCTGTCATCGCCCTTGAAATCCTCGTGACATCGCTGATGCTGGGATGATGCCCGTCTGATACCCGCCTGGTACTCGCCTGATACTAGGCTGATGCTAGCTGATGCCGGGAGGATGCGGGGCTGACGCACTCGCTACGCTCGCGACGGGAACGTCCCCGGTGCAGCGTGTCCTCAAAAGGGTCGGGGGAGAACGGATCGTTCCGGACAAGCCGCGGACATCTCGCGGTCTAGGCCCCTTGCTGTACAGCTGAGCCGCGGGCGGCATACCTCGGCCAGCATCGCCGAAGAGACACAAGCGCCGTTCTGGTCGTTTCTTGCGGTTCCTTCACCAGAAGGGTCCGCCTCCCTGACCGCACTCGCCTCCAGACGGAAAGCCCCCTGTACCGTAGTGGTACAGGGGGCTTCCTACTGAACGTATCGTTCGCGCTATGCCGCCGCAATCAGCCCCGCCGCCGCATCCGCGACCGGACGAGGTCGACGGCGATGGGCAACACCGAAACCACGATGATGGCATAGATGAGCACACTGAAGTTGCGCTGCACGAAAGGCGTGTTGCCGAGGAAATAGCCGGCGGAGACCAGCGAGGTCACCCACAGGATGCCGCCGCTGATGTTGAACATGAAGAATCGCGTAGGGCACATGGTGGCGACACCGGCGACAAAGGGCGCGAAGGTGCGCACGATGGGGATGAATCGCGCCAGCACGATGGCCTTGCCCCCATGTCGTTCATAGAAGTCATGTGCCCGTTGCAGGTGCTGTTTGTTGAGAAAACGTGTCTCCCGCTCGAAGATGGCGGGCCCCACATGACGGCCTATCTCATAGTTCACGGCATCGCCGCCGACGGCGGCAGCCAGCAGCACGCCCATGAGCGTGGGGTAATCGAGATGCCCTGCCCCGGCGATGGTCCCCGCCGCGAAAAGCAGCGAATCACCGGGAAGGAACGGAGTGACCACCAGCCCCGTCTCGCAGAAGACGATGCAGAACAGGATGGCATAGGTCAGCGTCCCATACTCTCCGACCAGTTGAAACAGGTACTTGTCGACGTGAAGCAGCAGGTCTATCAGATGCGTCAGCATTTCCATCGGGTTTCCTCCTGCGGGTGTCCGCGCCCCTCTCTATCCCAAGCCCTTTGGCCGCACAAGCGTATCGGACGTCGCCGCGCATCCCCCGCGGCACGACGTCGTGACCTGCCCGTTGCAACGCCATGGCATGAGGCACGGGTGCACCTGTGCTTCCGCTGCCGCACCGGCCTCGCCAGACCGCCAGTCCAGACATCCGGATGCCTGTCGCCGCCCCGTCGCCGGACTTCCTGCCGGACCGCCCGCGAACGTTCACCCTGCTGGACTGTCGGGACTCTGAAAAAAGTCACACTATGCAACCGCCGGATATGCTCCCGCAACATCGCCCTCTGTCTGGCACACCAGATTATCAGAGCGCTACATCATTTGGTGCTTGCCATTTCATCCGTTGCCCCCTACAGTACCACCTGTAACGAATAGAGGGGCTTCCGGGTGGATGCCCTGCCACGTCGCCACAAGAGGCCAGACCATGAGAACGCAACACGACACCGCAACCTGCCGCACCGCTCGTCCGGTCGACGTGGCGTGTGTTTCGTCAGCGTCCTCTTCCGTCGGCATCTCCCTGTCGTGCAAGGCCCCCTGCGGGGCCTTTTTCGTTTTCCGTTCGTTTACCTTCGGCTATTGGTATCGTTCCATCACCTAGGGACACGAGCGGACTTACCCCGTCGCAGGCATTCAGGGCCGGGACACCGCAAGTGTCCCGGCCCTTTCGCATGTTCCGGGGGGCACGCCCCACGACGTCAGGCAATCACCCGGCAGCCACCACCGCACCGGAGGAGCACAACGCATGTACACAGCTTCAGTCCTACTGGCCTTTCTTCCCGTGGTCGCCATCTTCCTGCTGTTGCTCGTGTATCGCGTCGCAGCGGATACGGCGGGCTACATCGGCTGGGGTGTCGCCGCCCTCGTGGCCATCTTCTGGTTCGACACACCCGTGCAGGTCGTCCTGCTGGCAAGCGCGGCCGGGCTTGTGGCCTCGCTGCCCATCACGCTGGTCATGGGTGCGAGCATCCTGCAGATTTCCGTGATGCAGGAGACGGGCGCGGTGGCGCGCGTCGTGGCGCTCATGAAGAGCATCGCCCCCGGCCAGCAGGCCGTTCAGATCATGCTCATCAACGTGGGCTTCGGCATCCTGCTGACGTCACTGGGAGCGGTGACGGTGTCGATCCTGCCGCCCATCATGCTGGCGCTGGGCTATTCCACCATGACGGCCATCCTGCTGCCCGCCATCGGGTACGACGCCCTGTGCACCTATGCCCTGCTCGGCATTCCCGCCGTGGTGTACGCCAACTTCGTAGGCCAGCCGGTCAACGAGGTCGGCGGCTACTTCGCGCGGTACATGCCCGTCATCTCGACCTGCATCGCACTGGGCATGCTCCAGCTCACCGGGGGCATGAAGATGGTGCGCAAGGGCCTTGTCCCCGCACTTGTGGCAGGCCTCACGGCGGGCTTCACGGCCATATTCATGGCCCGCCTCGGGCTGGTCACCATCACGGGCATCGCAGCGGGCCTTGCGGTCATCGCCGTGCTGATGCTGTACATCCGCCTCACGGGCAAGCCCCTCCGCGACAGGAACCTGCTTGCCGAGAACGACCTCGCGGCGGAACGCCACCTGTCACTGGCGGCGGCCTGTTCACCGTGGATTCTGCTGACCGTGGTCTCGCTCGTGCTCAATGCGCCCTTCCTGCCGTTCTTCGACTTCACCTTCAAACAGCTCTCCATGCCCGTGGAGATCATCCCGCGCTCGCCCGAGAGGATTCGCCTCTTCTGGCAGGCGTACTTCTGGGTCATCGTGTGCACCTTCGCCGCGCTGCCCTTCCTCAAGGCCACGAAGGCGCAGGTGACCTCGGCCCTCGGCAAGGCTGGCAAACGCGCCCTGCGACCCATGATGTCCGCCTCGGTGTTCTTCGCCATCGCCTACGTCATGAACCATTCGGGCAAGACGCCTGACTGGGTGCTGGCCGACAAGCTGCACAACATGGTCTACCTCATGGCAGATGCCTCGGCGGCGACATTCGGCAAGTTCTATCCGCTGGTGGCCCCCTACCTCGGGCTTCTGGGCGGCTTCATCAGCGGTTCCGAATCGTCGTCCATCGCCATGCTCACCAAACTGCACCTCTCCACTTCGGAGTCCATCGGGGCCTCGGGTCTGCTGGTCGCAGCGGCCAGCGGCATCGGTGGCGGACTCGCCAGCGTGATATCACCCGCCAAACTGCAGAACGCAGCGGCGAGCATCGACCGCATCCGTGACGCGGCACAGGCCATTCGCCCGGCCTTCGTCATCGCCATGCTCATCACGGGTGTCTGTTCGGTGATGACCATGTTCTGGGCCTATTAGCGACCGACAACAGGAACCCCGCGTCTGACGCGGGGTTCCACTGATCAAAGGCCGGTGCATGACGCCCCGGCCCGAAAGACATGCCATGTCCTGTCACCGTTCCTGGCCACGCACACCAGTGATGCCCTGCCCGCGTCCCCGTCCGGCATCAGCGCACGACACGGTCGGCGCAACTGGTGCCCACGAGAAACGCGGCGGCGTCCACATACGCGCCGATGGCGGCGACGACGGGTTCCGGTGCATCCCTGAACTCGAGCCCGCACACGATGCGCCCGCCCTCACCCGCCACATTGCGGACAACGGCCCCCACTTCCACGGGCTGCTCGCCACCGGGCAACCTGAAGGAGCACTGGACCTCCGTTCCCGCAGCAAGAGTGGGGAGCCCCTCCTCCTCGAAATAGGCGACCTTGCATCCACCACGCGACACATCGAGCAGGTAGCCTGCCATGTTGCCCGCCTCGTGGCGGAGCAATGCCGGAACGGAGCAGTTGACCCACGCATCCTTGCGAAGGCTCACCGCTTCGACCGATTCGGGATGACGCAGGAAGAGCAGCCGGTGCGGCACCGCGACGGATGTCTCGATGGTGGTTTCGCAACCGTGCACTTCACCGGTGCAATGGAGGTAGCGCAGGACGACGGGCTTGTCCGGGTAGAGGTGGTCCTTGAGCGCGAGGTTCGACGGCATCTTCACGATGAGATAACGGCCCGCATCCCAGCCGACAAAGACCGACATGAAGCGGTCGCCCACACCTTTCGGTTCCACCACCACACGGTCACCGACACGGGCATCGAACACACGGACATGCACACCGGGTCTGCCTTGATTCATGAGGTCTCCCTTCCTCCGCAGCCACGTCCTGCACACGGCAGCCAGTCCGCCGGGTACCGATACGGGGGCTCGTGTTACGCACGGCACAGATGCCACACTACACGACCAGCATACATGAGTGTTGCCGTGTCGGGCAACACACGACCAACAGACGAAGGGAGTACACACGCTGCCGATGGCAGTCGGCCGCATATCTCCGTGCCGATGCCCACGCAGTGCCATGTCATGGGCCCAAGCCTCGCCGCAGTGGTCACTAGGTACGCACACTGGGGAGGCGTTTAGTTTGGCACAAGGCGTGAGTTCGAGAGCGTCAGGTGTTTTGCCTTGACGCACAAAGGTTTACAATGAAGTCTTGTGCCAAATATCGCGCTACGCAAAATATGATGCGGATGTGAAAAAATGGAAGAAAAGCGCGCGCGGATTGGCACAGACCAACCCCACTTTAGAACGAAAACGGGCGGCCCTGTCGGGTCGCCCGTTTGTTTTATGTAGATGCTTCGTGCAAGCAGCAAAAAAGCTATCTAGAAAAAGGACTGCATTTTGCTGCGCAGGTGTGGCATTTGCGCTTCAGTTCAATTCTCTGCCAACCCACACCGCACGTCCAATAATGCGTATTCCATTGGAAAGGTCGCCTCGAGCGTCAATTTCCAGAGGTGGATACACGGCGTTATAGCTTGAAAGCACGATTTTTCCCGGCGCTGCATTCACCATCTTCAGATAGACCACATCCTCAACGCCAACAGCATAAACTTTGCCCGCGCGCGGGTCTCTCTGGCTCTGGTCGATGAGAACCACGTCGCCGTTCATTATATTGGGTTCCATACTATCGCCATCCACGCGCATCAGCACCATATGCGAAGGCTGCCCCTTGCGTAGCAAGAAGTCTGTGCGGAAGGCATAGCGACGCTCAATATTAGCCCCAGTCTCAAAGCTGCCATTGCCTGCACTCAAGCGGGCTTCGACCATAGGTAGCATCATGATTTCGCAGTCGTCACATTCGATGACGTGCGCCTTTCCGGCATGAGCCAAGGGGGGCGTCATTTCTTCCTGCGCAGACTCAGACTTTGTAACGACACGAGCTATGGGGTCGCCCGCCCGAAGCATTCCCACGCGGACGGGTTCCATTGCTACAGCTTCAGGCTGTCTTCCAAAGAAGAGCCAATCACTGCTGATTCCTGTTTTTTCAGCAAAAGACTGTATCCACACCGGGGGAACTTCCCCACGCTTGCGCGCACCGCTAACCGACTGCGGCGTTATGCCCAGTATTCTTGCTAAATCAGAATCGTTTTTAGCTCCAGAGGCGACCATCAGTCGTTCTAGAACGGCTTCAAACGATTTCGCTCTTTCCATGTTGAACTCCGAAATTAACAAACTAGAAGCGATAAGCTTTTTATTTATACAAATGCAAGACTTACATATTTAGTGCGCATTTTAAACTTAGAAATGAAATTTTTGGTTGAAACAATAAGCCTAAGACTGTAGAAGTGGCTTGCGGGCGGTAGAAAAACAACCGTGACAAGTTAACCTTATCTGCCCGTGCACACCCGGTCAACGTCCAGAGCGTTAGAGAGTCTGGACGGTGACCTCACAAATGAACGGACGGTAACGGTGAACACGGTGACGCTCTCCCTCTTTGACGACAGCGCGGCACGCCTTGCCGGGCTGAACGCCACCCTGAAGACAGCCATGCAACGCACTATTGCGGCAAGTGGGCTGTCACGGGAGCAGGTCCTTGACCGCATGAACACGCTAGCGAAACAGGCGGGGGTGAAGCTCACCACGGGCAACGCCCACCAGCTTTCGCTGGCGACGCTCGACAAATGGCTGAACCCGGCTGACCGCGAGCACCTGCCTTCCGTTCTGGCTCTCCATGTCTTCTGCCTTGCCGTGAACAACGTGCAGCCCTTGGCGCAACTGCTGGGGCTGCACGGTTGCGGCGTGATGACAGCCGAAGACAGACGGCTGCGCGACTACGGGCAGGTCTGCTGGGAATCAAAGCGGCGGCGCAAGGCCGCCCGTCAACTGGAACTGGAGCTTGAACATGGACTTTCGCACGGGCGCAGGTAAGCAGCGCCAGACATTCCGCATCCTTGAGTGGCTACACCGTAAGGGCATCAAGCAAGGCTCCATCGCGGCAGAACTGGGTATCAGTTGCACGCTGGTTTCTGACACCATTCGCGGCCGCCGAAACAACAGGCGCGTTCTCCGCGTCCTTGTGGAGCGAGGCTGCCCCGTCACGTTCTTGAGCTTGCCTTCTGACATGGCATCCCGCCACGCCGCATAAGGTCAAAGGAACTGACGATGGCAAAGACGCCTGACGCATACACCACGCAAGAGTTGGTGCCGCTGCTGGGTATACAAACCCGTGCTGTTCAGATTCGCGCCAAGCGAGAAGGCTGGGCCTCTCGCCCCCGCAAGGGGCGTGGCGGCGGCAACGAGTGGCTTGTGGCGTCCATGCCCCGCGCAACCCGCGAGGCCATCGCAGACGGCCTTCTGCGCACATCGGCCCCCGCATCGCTTCCCGCGACTTCGGCCCCTGCCGAGACCCGCCCGGCCCTGCCGCCCATCGACCCGGCAGACCCTCGCCGGGGCATCGTGGCCCGCATGGCGTCGCTTTCGGGCTACACCCAGCGCCAGCGCGAAGTGGCCTTCGCCCGGCTGGCCTTCATCCGCGAGATTGAGCGTCTTTCGGTGCTCACCGGCGTGGAGGCCGCCATCAACAAACTGGTGCAGGACGCTGGCGACGGCGCGCTGCCCCCGCATCTGATGGACTTGGTGCGGGCAGCCAACGACCGTTACGGCGACGGCGGCAAGCGCGGCCTGTCGCGGCGCAGACTGTATGCGTGGCGGGCGGGCTACTTGGCCATGGGTGAAGAGGCACTGGTGCCCAAGCACGCCACGCCCGACCTCTCTGTGCCACCGTGGGCGGACGCCTTCATGACCCTGTTCCAGCGGCCGCAGAAGCCGTCCATCGCACGGGCGCACCGTGACCTGTGCAAGGCTTACGCGACCGGTGAATTGGGTGAACTAGCGGGACCGCCGCCCTCCATCCACGCCGTGCGGCGGTGGGTGGCCAAGGTGGCGCGGCCCGACCTTGAGCGTGGACGCAAGACCGGCAACGCGCTGCTCAAGATGCAGCCGCACCAGCGGCGGTCTACGGCGCACATGCTGCCGGGCGACTGCTACACGGCGGACGGCACCACCTTCGACGCCGAGATACGCGACCCGTACAACGGCAAGCCGATGAAGCCCGAAATCACGCTGGTTCTGGACGTGGCCACGCGCCGTTGCGTGGGCGTGTCACTGAACTACGCGGAGAACGCACAGGGGGTGCTCGACGCCCTGCGCATGGCCTGCCTGTATGGCGGCGTGCCCGCCATGTTCTATTCGGACAACGGCCCCGGCT
This sequence comes from Nitratidesulfovibrio vulgaris str. Hildenborough, assembly GCF_000195755.1. Taxonomy (NCBI): domain Bacteria; kingdom Pseudomonadati; phylum Thermodesulfobacteriota; class Desulfovibrionia; order Desulfovibrionales; family Desulfovibrionaceae; genus Nitratidesulfovibrio; species Nitratidesulfovibrio vulgaris. The sequence continues at coordinate 2,802,430 of NC_002937.3, forward strand.
ACGACAACCGCCTGCTGAACGCCCCCGGCACGGGGATGCTGGCGCGCCTTGGCATAGAGCGGCGTGCCTCCATTCCCGGCAGACCGCAGGGCAAGGGCCTGATGGAACGCGCGGTGAAGACCATCTGCGAACCCGTGGCGAAGGCCATGCCCACATGCTCGCACCGCGACATGGACGGCGACGCGGCCAAGAAGGTCTACAAGATTACCCGCGCCGACCTGAAACGCGGCGGGCGTTCGCCGCTGCTGCCCACGTGGGAGCAGTTCAAGACGGCCATGCTTGAGCGCATCGTCGAGTACAACACCACTCCGCACCGGTCGTTGCCCGTCATCACCGACGAGAACGGCCGACGCCGCCACATGTCGCCGGATGATGCGTGGAAGTACCACGAGGACAACGGCTGGCGGCCCGTGAGCGTACCGGCGGACATTTCCCATGAGGAGTTCATGCCCGCAGAACGCCGCATCGTGCGCACCGGCGAAGTGCGCTTCGGCGGTGGCGTGTACTTCTCGCACGACCTTGCCCCGTACCACGGCGACGCGGTGATGGTGCGTTACGACGTGTGGGACGCCTCGCGTGTCTATGTGTGGACGATGGATGGCCGCCGCATCTGCGAGGCCGTTCTGGACGCCAACAGCACGCCATACTTCCAGCAGAGCCAGATAGATGCGGCCCGTGAAAAGCGCGAGCAGGCGCAGTTGAAGCGCCTTGAACGCAAGGCGGCCGCCATCGCCCCCGGTTCATTCCTCACCGTGGCCACCGGCCGCACCCGTGAAACCCCGCTCATGGCCGACAGTCTCGCGCCCCGCGACCAGCTTCCGGCGCAAGAGACAGCCGCCGCCCCCGTCACCGTGGACGTGACCCCCCTTCGCCCCCAGACCACCGAACCGGAACGCCGCCCCTGCTTCGCGCACGCGCATGAGCGTTACGAATGGCTGATGCACCACAAGGACCGCTGGCTGGACAAGGACGAACCTTGGCTGCGCCGCCATGTGGACACCATCGACTACGCCGACAACCACGAACGCTACGTGCATGAAGGCATCGCATGGCCGGGCTGGAAGGCCGAAACCGACAGCGAAAAGGATTAGGAGACGCCATGTTAAAGCAATTCGTCAGAACGGAGAACTACACGCGCTTCACGGCGGGCATTCAGGCCGTGGAACAGCGGGGCGCGGCCGAGGCGGGCATGATGCTCGTCCACGGTGCGCCGGGCTTCGGCAAAAGCCACATCGTCTACCATTGGGCCATAGAGGCCGGGGCCGTGTTCCTGCGGGCCAACGTGGACTGGACGCCCAAGTACTTCCTCGTGGAACTGGCCAAGGAACTGCGCATCGACCCGCGCGGCACGGCGCAGCAACTGTTCGGCCGCCTGCTTGAGCATGTGGTGGAGACACAGGCCCCGCTGGTCATCGACGAGGCCGAGTTCACCCTGCACCAGAACGCCGCCGTGCTGGAGAAGATACGCGACCTTTCCGACCGCGCCGAAGTGACCGTGGTGCTCATAGGCATGGAGCGCATCCAGCAGAACATCGCCCGCCACAAGCAAATCAACAGCCGCATCGCACAGGTGGTGGAGTTCAAGCCCGCCACGCTGTCCGACGTGACCCATGCCTGCGCGCAACTGGCAGAGGTGCGGCTGACGCCCGAACTGGTGGGCGAAGTGCACCGCCTCTCCGGCGGCAGGATGCGCGAGGTGCTGAACATCATCGCCGCCATAGAGCGCGTGGCGAAGGTGAACGAACTGACCGAAGTGGGCATGGCCGATGTGTCCGGGGTGCCCCTGTCCTATGACTGGCAGGCCCACACCCCGCGCATGGTCGCCACGGGCAGGCAGACGGGGCGTGCATCCCGCGCCACGGCACAGGTGGCAGGGGGGCGTTAGTCATGGCGTGGTACGGCAATGCCATTCTGACGCTGCTTGCTGATTGTTCGAGGACAAAGCAGGAGCTGGCAGACGCGCTTGGCATCAAGCCTCCTGCCGTATGTGACGCCTGCAAAAGGCTGCGCGCCAATGGATATGTCCAGTGGCACAATGGCTATTGGAATATCACTGACAAGGGATGGCAAATGCTGGCCTCCGGCCAGCCGCTTAAGAGCGGCCCCGGCAAGGGCAACTCGCCTGCACGCGGACGCAGCACTCTGCGGGCCAAGGCGTGGCGGGCCATGCGGATGCTGGAGGGGTTCAGCCTCGACGACCTGCTGACCATGTTGTGCGACGGCAGCGAAGGCGACCCCTCGCGCAACCTTACGGACTACCTGCGTGCCCTTGTGGCGGCGGGCTACCTGATGCCGCTTCCCCGTCGGGGGAACGGCCGTCATCCGCAACGCTACCGCCTGCGCCGTGACCGCTACACCGGGCCGGACGCCCCGGCGTGGAACAAGCCTGAACGCACCCTGACAGACCCCAACACGGGCGAGGTCTTCCGCATCCCGCGCAAGCGCGACAGCGTGGAGGAGGCACCCCATGCCTGACTGGCTGGCCCTGCTGCACAAGGCCGTCGAAGGTCGCACCAAGGCGGCCGTGGCGCGTGAACTTGGCGTGTCGCGTCCTTCGGTGAGCCTGCTTCTGGCAGGCCGCTACCCCGGCCGCACCGACCACATGGCCGCACGCGTTCTGGCTGTCTACGGCCGCATCGCCTGCCCGCACCTTTCCGCAGACATCACCACGGCGCAGTGCCGCAGCATGAGCGGCCCGGTGCCCACATCAAGCCCGGCGGCCATCCGCCATTGGCGGGCGTGCCAAGCGTGCCCGCACAGACCATCAACCACACCATCAACCGACGGAGGAAACTAGACATGGCGACAGCAGCGAAGAAGCTTCAGAAGGCACAGGCCAACGTCACCCCCATGCCCACGGGCACGGTGAAGCTGGGACGCGAGACCTTTCCGGCCCCCGCAACCCTTGTGGAACTGGTGCGCAAGGGGCGCGACATCAAGATGATGATGGATGAACTGAAGGCCGAACTCGACACGGTGAACGCCGCCATTCTGGCGGAAGTGCCCCGCTGGATGGACGGCGTGGGGACCCTGCACATCATCACCGAAGGCGTGGACTGCACCGTGACCTTGCGTGACGCGGTGGCCATCGAAAACGTGGGGACCCTGCGCGAACTGCTGGGCGACCGCTTCCCCGACCTCGTGAAGGAGAAGGTGAACTTCACCCCCGAAGCCAAGCTGGTCGCCATCGCCACCGACGGTGACCACCCTCTGGCCCGTGACGTGGCCTCCTGCCTGCGGATTCAGGAAGCCAAGGCCTCCGTCAGCTACAAGGCCGCCTAGGGAGAATGTATGGCTCGCGACCTGTTGCAGCACGGGCGCATGGTGGCCCTGTTCGCGGAACGGGTGTTGCGCACGCCCGGTATGACCCCTGACGACATGCCGGAGCTTTCCGGCAACCCGGCATTCGGCAAGCTCTCCACGCGGGAACGGGCATCGGTGGCCCGGTCCATCAAGCACGGTGCGGCATCGAAGCTCATTGAGACGGGCTACCCGGAGGCTACGGTCAAGCGCATCCTGCGCGTGTGACGACCTGACTTGCGAAACCGCCCCCATGCGGGGCGGTCGTCGGAGCGTGGCGGCTCCGGCCTGACGAGCAGCCGAAGGAAGAGAAATGACGGTAATTAGCTCACACCTGTCTGTGGCGATTGACTACCTCTTGGATGAATCCGCTTTTCCTGATGAGAGGTTGGCGGGGAAGTTCCTGCGGGACGGCGTCCCGATGAGTGCAGAGGAGGTTCGCGAGTACCTTCGCGAGGAGAAGGCGGCAGGGAAGAAGCTTTTTCCTCTCAAGCCCTGTGACCGATTCGACCCCTATGAAAAGGGGTGCCTTGGGCACGAAGTAGAAGCGTAGCGAAACCGCCCCCCCATGCGGGGCGGTCGTCCGGCGGTGGCGCGCCGGGCCTGACGAGCAGCCGAACAATGCAAGGTGAACATGGCAGAACAGCGCAAGAAAACAGCCTCGCTTTTGCTGTCTGTAGACGGCAATCCCCCTGTGAGTCTGGAATGCTTCCCGGCGGAACAATGGCCCGCCGCAGGAGGTGCGCCGGGCCTTTTCCGGGTGCGCCAGGGCGGCAAGTGGCTGCGGGGGCATGGCGGCGAGAAGTACCACTTCATGACGCCCGAAGCCCTTGGCGGCCACATGGCCCAACTCCTGTGCGGGCATGAACCCGCCCCGGCCCCTGACCTGCCGGTGGGGACGCCGGTCCGCGTGCCCAATGGCAACACCTTCGCCGGGCTTCCCCTGTACGACGCCACGCGCACGGCCACGCCTCCGTTCCAAGCGGCGGACGGTCGCTGGCATGTGCATGTCCTGCTGTACGGGCGAGGGCTTGTGGCCGTGCCCTGCGACACCCTGAAACACCGTTGAGGTGCCCCATGCGTGAAGAATCGCGTGCCTCCCTGCTGGCCAAGCTGCATATAGCCAAGAAAGACCTTGGCCTTACGGACGACATCTACCGCGACATGCTGGAAGGCGTGACGGGCAAGCGTTCCGGTGCCGACCTGTCGGTGAAGGAACTGGTGGCCGTGATAGCCGAACTGCGGGCCAAAGGGTGGCAACCCAAGAGCACCCCGCGCTACGGGCGCAAGCCCAAGGTACGGGGAGCGGCCAAGCCCCAGCTTGCCAAGGTGGAGGCATTGCTTGCCGACAATGGCAGGCCGTGGGCCTACGCTGAAGGCATCGCCAAGCGGATGTACGGTGTGGAGAAGCTTGAATGGTGCGACGAGGCGCAGATTTCCGGCGTCATGGTGGCACTGGTGAAGGACGCCCGCCGCCGCAAGGGGAAGGCATGAGCGCAAGCATGAACCTTCTGCCGGGTATGCCGTCGCGCCCTGCATTGTCCGAAGCCGCCTTGCCTGCGGCAGCCCGCGAGATAGCGGCGCTGGTGGGGCTACCCAAGACCCTGCAACTGGTGGAACGCCTTGGTGGCACGACGTTCCCCGTGCCCAAACGCGCCACCAAGGTGGGCGAACTGCGCTACTTCATGCTTGCCGACGTGGTGGGGGTGGAGGCGGCCGACCTGTTGTGCAGACACTACGGCGGAACCAACCTGTACGTGCCCCGTTGTGCCGAAGCCCTACGCAAGGCGCGTGATGCGGAAATCGTGGCGACCTTCGACCGTGAGACGAAAGAGAAGAGTGCTAGCGCGGTTGTCGCGGAACTCGCCTTGCGGTATAGGCTGTCCGACAGGCGTATATGGCTGATACTCAAAGAGGTCCCTGTCCTCGCCGTCATGGAACACATCAACCCCGCCCGCAGGCAAGGGCGGCTGTTGTAGAGGAGTAGCGAAGTGGTACGTTTATTTGCCCTTGTACTTCTATTGGTTACAATGCCCACGCTTGCTTTTGCAGATGATGCAGAGAGAGTAGAAAAACACAAAATCGGTGCCATGAAGGGTGACTACCAAGACCAACGCAACCTTGCTTATACTCTTTCAACGTCCAGTGACCCCTTCGTCGAGAACAAGATGCTCGGCTGCGCTTGGCGCAAGTTGATACTTCTTTCGGGAAGTCAACGAATCGATGCTACTGACATACAGAACGAAAAGTTCTATTGCGGCAAGCTCTCCCCTGAAGAACAGGCTGTCGCAACAAAGCAGGCAGAGCGCCTCTATAAAGAAATATACTAGCCACTGAACCCCTTCAACCTGTCACCGCCCCCGGTCGCTGTCATTCTGACAGCGCCGGGGGCGGCCCCTTTTCCGCCTCCTGCGTGACCTGAAACCACTAGGAGGCTTTCACATGCACATTCCCCGTTCAGTGCGCGCCGCCCGTCATGCACGGATGCTGTGGTGCGCGTTCATCGCTCTTCTGTTCCTGCTGGCCGTGGGCTGCATCGCCCCGCAACAGTTGCCCGTCATCCTGTACAAGGCGTCGCTCATCCTTCTGGCCGCCTTCACGGGTTACTGGATAGACCGTTGGGCCTTCCCCTACGCACGGCCCGACAGCTACCTCGTATCAGACTGGCGCAGGCAGCGCGGCTTTGTGCCGTGTGACGCCAATGACCCCATCGCGCGGGGCTATGCACGCATCTTCGCGGCCGCGCTGGTGCGCCGGGCCATCATCATGGGGGCGGCGATGCTGGCCGTGGGGCTGGGGCTGTGATGAAGGCGCGTTCTTACCCCGTATTGCCCCCCTGCATGGGCTGTTGCCTGTTGTTGCTGGCCCTCATGTGGACGGCAGCCGCCCACTCCGCCCCGGCTATCCCCATGCAGGCCATCCAGTACCGTTCTCAACTCATGCGCGAGGCCCGCGCACAGTGGGGGCTTTCTGCCCCCACGGCCACCTTCGCGGCGCAAGTGCATCAGGAAAGCGGCTGGAACGCCGACGCCGTGTCACCCGTGGGCGCGCAGGGGCTGGCGCAGTTCATGCCGTCCACGGCGCGGTGGCTCCCAACGGTGGCCTCGGACACGGGCAAGCCCTTGCCGTTCAACCCCGGCTGGGCGTTGCGTGCCCTTGTCACCTATGACCGTTGGCTGTGGCAGCGGGTGCAGGCCGTCACGCCCTGCGACCGCATGGCCCTTGCCCTAGCCGCCTACAACGGCGGCCTCGGCTGGGTGCAGCGCGATGCCCGGCTTGCCGCCGCACGCGGGCTGGACGCCCGGCGGTGGTGGGACAACGTGGAGACCGTCAACGCCGGACGCTCCGCTAACGCCAAGCGCGAGAACCGGGGCTACCCCCGGCGCATCCTGCTGACCCTCGAACCCGCTTACATGGCGGCGGGCTGGGGCGGGGGCATGTGCCATGAGTAGCTTCAACCCGGCATCCATCCTGTCCTTCCTGTGGCGGATACGCGGGGCGCTGGCGCTGCTGCTCGTGAGCGTTCTTCTGCTGGCCCTGTCGGTGCGCTGCAACACGCTACGCGCGACCCTTGCCGCCGAACAGACAGCCCATAACGCCACCCTCCACGCCCTGCTTGATGCCGTGCATGAGGGCGACCGCTGGAAGGCCCTGACCGAAGACGCCTACGCCAAGGCCGCCGCGCTCTCGGACTATGCCGACGCCTGCCTGAAGCGAGAGGCAGAGGCCCGCGCCGACTTCGCCGCCCGAACCACCATCATGACCAACGCCAGACCCCGCCCCCGCACCGATGCGGAAGCGAAGGAGGTTATCGACGATGCGACGCGCATGGCCGCTGCTGCTCGCCTTAATCGCCCTTGGTAGCGGATGCGCCGGGCGAGCGCTTCCCACAGTGCCCCCGGCCCCGGTGCTGGCCCCCGTGGTGGTGTGCCCGGCCCCTTCCCGGCCCGGTCTGCCCGCGCTGGACGGCACTCTCCCCTTCGACAGCCCGGCCAACGTGGGGGCACTGCTTGAACGTGACGACGCCTTGCGCGGCTACGCCAAGGGCCTTGAGGCCACGGTGGACTGCTACCGGGCGCAGACCGTCAGCACCCCCGGCAAGGAGCGTTAGCGCATGGAAACGGCCGCGCTGGTCTCCTTCATCCTCAACGGCTTTCTGACGCTGGCTGGCACATTGTTCGGCTTCGTGTTGCGTGCCGCATGGCAGCAACTGGACGCCCTGAAGCAGGAACTGGCCGCCTTGCGCGAGCGTATGACGGACCAGTGCGTCCGCCGTGACGACTACACCATGATGCGCGGCGAGGTGCTGTCCCAGCTTGAACGCATCGACTCCAAACTCGACAGACTGGCGCAACGCCTGACCCGCGAAACAGGGGGACCATATGAACAAGGGTAACGGCCTCGGCGAAGATTGCTCCCGTGAGCTGGAGCTTCTTGAACGCATTGATGCCAAGATGGACAAACTAGGCAAACGCATGGACGGCTTGGAACGCCGCGCGGCCACGGCCGGTGCGGTGGCGGGCGGCGTCTCCGGCGGTCTGGCCGGGGGCGTGGTGGCCGTGGGCATCCTGTACATCAAGGCCAAGCTGGGGTGGTGACATGGCGCATGATGAAGCCACCCGCCGGGCGGCGCGTTCCGCCTACGCCTATGACCAGTTGCCGCTGGAACGGGCCGCCGCCAAGGCGGGGGTGCCCGCGTCCACCCTCGCGCGCTGGAAGCGCGAGGCCAAGGCCGAAGGTGACGACTGGGACAAGGTGCGCGCCGCCAACGCGCTGGCTTCGGGCGGGGTCGAAGACGTGGCCCGGCAGATGCTCACCGACTACGTGGTGCAGCACAAGACGCTGATAGACCACCTGCGCGACGAGACCACGGGCGAACGGATGTCCCCGCGCGACAAGGCCGACATCCTCGCCAGCCTTGCCGACAGCTTCAACAAGACCGTGGCCGCCTGCCGCCGGGTCATGCCCGAGACCAACGAACTGGCCGTGGCCCTTGAAGTGCTGGGCCTGCTTGGCGACTACGTGCGCGAACACTTCCCCGGTCATGCCCCGGCCCTGCTCGAAGTGCTCGAACCCTTCGGCTACGAGCTTTCCAAGCATTACGGGGGCAAGGCATGAAGATAGCCCCCAAGCTCACCCGGCGCGAGTTCCTGCTTTCGCTGGCCGAGCTTTCCGCCACCTTGCGCCAGCAGATAGAGGCCGAATGCGAAGGCTTCGCGGCAGACCCGGAAGCCAGTGCCAAACGTCGCGCACAAGCACAGGACGACTTCACCTACTTCAGGCGCACCTACTTCCCGCATTATGTGCGGGCTACGGCCACGACAGGCGGCGGCGATTCGGTCTTGCACCGCTGGCTGGACGCCGAACTGCCCAGCATGGTGGCAAGCCCTGCCGGGGTGAAGCTGGCGGTGGCCGCCCCGCGTGGCGAGGCCAAGTCCACCTATGTGGCGCTGTTCTTCGTGCTGTGGTGCGTGGCCACGGGCCGCAAGCACTACATATTGCTGATTGCCGACGCCCTGACACAGGCCGCCGCGCTGCTTGAGGCAGTGAAGGCCGAACTTGAGGCCAACCCGCGCCTTGGCATGGACTTTCCCGAGGCCACGGGCCGGGGTCGCATCTGGAACGAGGTCACCACGGTGACGGCGGGCAACATCAAGTTGCAGGCCCTTGGCGCGGGCAAGCGTATGCGCGGCCTGCGGCACGGCCCGCACCGCCCCGACCTGTGCATCCTCGACGACCTTGAGAACGACGAGAACGTGCAGAAGCCCGAACAGCGCGACAAGCTTGAAGCATGGCTGCAACGCACCGTGCTGTCGCTTGGCCCGGCCGACGACAGCATGGACGTGGTGTATGTGGGCACCATCCTGCATTACGACAGCGTGCTGGCCCGCACCCTGAAGAAACCCCTGTGGCGCTCAAGGGCGTTCCGGGCCGTGCTGGCGTGGCCGCACCGCATGGACCTGTGGGACAGGTGGGAGGCCATCCTCCACGGCGAAGGGGCAGAGGCGGCGCGGGCCTTCCACACGGCCCATGCCGACGACATGGCCCAAGGGGCAGAGGTCTCATGGCCCGCCATGCGCCCCCTGTACAAGCTGATGGAGAAGCGCGCCGAAGACCACGCCGCCTTCGACGCCGAACAGCAGAACGACCCCCTTTCCGGCGACGACGCCCCCTTTGCCACCTGCATCACCTTCTGGGTGGACCGCCGAGCCGACTGGCTGTTCTTCGGCGCAGTGGACCCTTCATTGGGCAAGCACGGCGCAGGGCGCGACCCTTCCGCCATCCTTGTGGGCGGTTTCCACCGGGCCACCATGACGCTGGACGTGGTGGAGGCCCTCATCCGCAAGCGGCACCCCGACCGCATCATTGAAGACGTCATCGCCGCCCATGCCGAATACCGCTGCCTGATGTGGGGCGTGGAGGCCGTGCAGTTTCAAGAGTTCTTCGCGCACGTGCTGGCCCAGCGCGCCCTTGAACGGGGCATGGCCATGCCGGTGCGTCCCGTGGTGAACGGCACCGACAAGCAGCTGCGCATCGAGACCTTGCAACCCTACATGGTGCAGGGCCGCATACGCCTGCACCCCTCACAGGCCACGCTGGTTGACCAGTTGCGCCATTTCCCCAAGGCCGACCACGACGACGGGCCGGACGCGCTAGAGATGCTGTGGCGCATGGCTACGGGCGGCTTCGTCAGCCTGCGCGACGCCTTCATCCCCGTACCGCGCACCCATTCCTTCAGGGCCACGGCCCCCGACGCATTCGACGAGGAGGCAGACCATGTATTCTATTGACGACATGCTGCGCACGGCGCGCGGCTTCGTCCATTCGTTTCTGGCTTCGGGCGGGGTGCAGACCCGAGACGGCGACAGGGCCGAGGCCACGGCCAACCTGTACTGGGAGCGTTGGGGCAACGCCGTGGACGGCCTCACCCCCGCGCGGCTGCGCAGCATCCTGCAAGCGGCGGACGACGGCGACATCCTGCGCCAGCACCTGCTCTTCGCCGACATGGAGGACAGGTGCGACCATCTGGCGGCGGAACTGTCGAAGCGCAAACGGGCCTTGCTGACCCTCGACTGGGAGATACTGCCGGGCCGCGCCGCAGACGCCAAGGCACAGCGCGTGGCCGATGCCGTGCGCGAACAGTTCGACGCGCTGGCCAACATCGAAGACCTCATGCTGGACATGGCCGACGGCATAGGCCACGGCTTCGCCGCCTTGGAGATACAGTGGGGGCGCGAAGGACGCACCCACCTGCCGCAGGCGTTCCACTTCAGGCCACAGGCATGGTTCCAGACCGCGCCAGAAGACCGCAACGCCCTGCGCCTGCGCGACGGCACGGCCGAAGGGGCCACCCTGCAACCCTTCGGCTGGGTGCTGCACACCCACCGCAGCCGTTCGGGCTGGCTGCCCCGCGCCGGGCTGTTCCGCGTGCTGGCATGGTCGTACCTCATCCGGGCCTACGCCCTTGCCGCCAACGCCTCCTATGTGGAGGTGCACGGTCTGCCGTTCCGCCTTGGCAAATACCCGCAGGGCAGCAACGAAGAAGACAAGGCGGCCCTGCGGCGCGCCTTGCAGTGCCTTGGCCGCGATGCTTCGGGCATCATCCCGCAGGGGATGGACATCATCTTCCAGACGCCCGCCAACAGCACGCACGACCACTTCGGCACGCTCATTGCCCGGTGCGAACAGGGCATGAGCAAGGCCATCTTGGGCGGCACGCTGACCAGTCAGGCCGACGGCAAGACCAGCACCAACGCCCTTGGCAACATCCATAACGAGATGCGGCACGACCTGCTGGTGTCGGACGCCTTGCAGATTGCGGGCACGCTGTCCCGGCAGGTGCTGGCCCCGCTGGCCATCCTGAACGAGGGCGTGGCCGATGCCCGGTTTCTGCCGTGGTTCCGCTTCGACACGCGCGAGGCCGAAGACCTTTCGACCTACGCCGATGCGTTGCCCAAGCTGGCGGGTGTGATGCGCATCCCCGCCCGCTGGGCGCATGAGAAGCTGAAGATACCGCAACCCGAAGGGGATGAAGAGGTGCTGCGCGTGCCCGATGCCCTTGGCGGGCCGCGTGACGCGAACGCGGGGCCGGGGCCTAAAGGTGGCGCACCTACAGGCCAAGGTGAGGGTGCGGGCGAAGACGCGGCGCTCACGGCGGCCCTTGCGGCGGTCTCTGCCCCAACGACTGACCATGACGCTGGCCCTGAATCTGGCCCTGACGCTGGCCATGACGCTGCCCCTGAACCGGATGCAGACTTTCCCGACCAGCAGGCCGTGGACGCCATCGACCTGCCCGACGCGACCTTGCAGGCCGCCATGGAAGAACTGCTGGCCCCGCTCATGGCAGAACTCCAGCAAGGCACGGAACCGGGTGAACTGCTGGCGCGACTCGGGGAACTGTACCCCACGATGCCGGGCCGCAATCTGGAAGAACTGCTGGCGCGGGCGCTGTTCGTCAGCGAGGTGTGGGGGCGCGTGAGCGCCGCAGGTGAATAGCCATGCCCGAAGTCCCCTCACTCACCTACGCCATAGCGCTACCGCCCAAGGATGCCATCGCCTACTTCGAGGCCAAGGGCTACGCCGTCACCTTCAACTGGCACGACCTGTGGCAAGAGGCGCACGCCCGCGCCTTCACCGTGGCAGGCGTCGCCCGGCTGGACGTGCTGGAGGACATCCGCGAAGCCCTCACCACCCACCTGAAGGAGGGCAAGGGCGAATACCGGTTCCACAAGCAACTGGAACCGACGCTGCGTAGCAAGGGCTGGTGGGGCAAACGCACAGAGACGGGGGCCGACGGCAAGCCCCGCGTGGTGCGCATGGGCAGCCCGGCCCGGTTGCGGCTCATCTTCCGTCAGAACATCCAGACGGCGTACATGGCGGGCCGCTACAGGCAGATGCACGAGAACGCCGAAGCCCGCCCCTTCTGGCAGTATGTGGCCGTGCTGGATTCCAAGACGCGCCCCGGCCACAAGATGTTGCACGGGCGCGTGTTCCGCCATGACGACCCGTTCTGGCATTCGCACTATCCGCCCAACGGCTGGGGCTGCCGCTGCCGGGTGCGTGCCCTGTCGCCGCACCGCATGGAGAAGGAAGGCCTCACCACCGAAAGCGGCGCACGGCACATGGTGACGCAGCAGCGCGAGGTGCTGAACCGCCATACCGGAGAGGTGCAGACGCGCCCCGTCACCGGCTACCGGATGCCGGGCGCGGACGGTGCCATTGCATGGACGGACCTTGGCTTCTCATACAACCCCGGTGCGGCCGGGCTGGCCAACATGCTTGGCGAGGGCATCCGCAAGCTTGAGGGCGCAACGCATCCGGTGGCCGCCGCCACGGTGCGCAGACTGGCCAGCGGTGAGACGTTCACGGCGTGGCAGGCCAAGCCCGAAGGCGACTTCCCCTTGGCGGTGCTGCGGGGTGAAGACGCGGCGCGCATCGGCGCAACGTCCACGGTGGCCCGGCTGTCACCAGAGACCTACGCCAAACAGTGCCGCCACCACCCCGAACTGACACAGGCCGACTACGCACGCGCTCAAGACGTGGTGGAACAGGGCGAACGGCTACAGGATGGCACAAAGAACCTGCTGTTTCTGCTGGATGAACCGGGCGGGCATGTCGTGGTGGTGAAGGCCACCCAAGAAGCCGATGAACTGTTCGTGACCAGTATGCGCCGCTTGAGCCAAGGCGAAGCCCGCCGCAACAGCGAGGTCAGGCGGTTGAGAAAAAAGCAGCCCGGCTCGGACAGATAGGCCGAGCCGGGCAGATAGCAGAGAGACACAACACATACGCAGGGCGGTGGAGGGGCCTGCCACCCGCCGAAGCGGAAACCCCACAATGCGCTCCGGGCTATGCCCGTGCTACGGCCGGCAGAATGTCACCGTGTCGCACCATCCCTGCAATGAGGAGACTAGCCATGATAGAGATAGAGGTCAACACAGAGGCCATCGAAGAGGGGCTGCAACGTCTGGCCGCGTTGGGCCGCGACCTCACCCCCGTGGCCCGTGCCCTTGGCGGGGTCATGGCCGATGCCGCCGAACGCGCCTTCGCCGGGCAGTGCGACCCGGTCACAGGCGCGGCGTGGCATCCGCTCTCGCCGGTCACACTGGCCCGCCGTGCCAAGGGCGGGCACGACGGCCCCATCCTACAGGTGCGGGGCATCCTCGCTTCCAGCATCCACACCGACTACGGGCGCGACCATGTGACCGTGGGCACCAACGAACCACATGCCCGTACCCACCAGTTCGGGGCCATGCGGGGCGCGCATGGCCGCACACGCCGCGGCGGCCCCATCCCGTGGGGCAATATCCCAGCGCGGCCCTTCCTCGGCGTGGGGCCGGATGATGAAGAGGAGATTGAGGGCATTGTCAGGGCGGAAGTGCAAAAGGCGTTTTTTGGCGTGTAAGCCTCGGAAAGGCGGTTACCTGATGCGTGATTGGGGAAAGCTCCTTGCGTGAAAACTAACGCTGCGCTAACGGGAATAAAACGGCTTCCTGATATTATGGCTTGCCGTAGAAATCTCCCGAGGAAGGTGAACAGATGTCAGCGAAAGTCGTTCAAGAAAATCTTGGTGATGCAGTTATTTCTGCTATAGTCCAATTTGCCAGAAAGGATATTAAGACTGTTGCTCAAATCGAGGACGTTCTTGATCATATATCTAATGCAAATAAGAGATATGTAATTGCATTAGCAATTTATGGAGCTCGCTGGATATACAAACTTCAGCTGGTTACCTTGACTTCAAACGAAGAACAAATAGCCCATGTCAGGGCACAAATATCAGAATACGGCTCTTCATGTGAAGCTATTCTTTTAAATATGGCATGTGATGATGGCTTTAAGTATTCAGGAATCCCAAAGTTTTACCATGTCATTAGATATTGCAAATCCAAAAGAATAATAAATGCTAGTTTATCTAATAAGCTTCACACTCTGCGCATGTGGAGAAATGAAATCCACATGGAAATTCGGACTTCTCCAAAATATCTCGACTATTCAAAGCAAGCATATAGTATTTTGCAAGAGGTAATAATCCAGACAAGACGCTGGAAATCTGTGCCAATCAAAACCCTTTAGTACCCACTGAACCCCTTCCATCTGTCTTCCCTCTCATGCCCCCGTATACCGGGGGCATGTCGCATTTCAAGCCCTCGCGCACAGCGCATCATCCCACCGCCGCACTGACCGTGCCGGTCTGCCTTTCGCAAGAAGGGGCTGCCGGTCTGCCCGCCGGGCTGAACGTGCAACTCTTCCCCGAAGGCACGTTCGCCGCCCGTGATGGACGCCCCGCCACCATGACAGGTGGCGCCCTCGCCGCATGGCGCATGGACGCGGACATCGCCGCCGCCATCATCGCGGCGGTGGCCTCCCGCGAGACGCCGCTCGTCATCGACTATGAGCACCAGTCGCTGAACGCTCGTCAGAACGGCCAGCCCGCCCCGGCGGCCGGATGGGTCGAATCCGTGGCCTTCGTGCCCGGTCGCGGCCTGTTCGCCGCCGTGTCGTGGACGGAACGCGCCCGCGCCTACATCGAAGCGGGCGAATACCGCTTCATCTCCCCCGTCTTCACCTTCGACGCCACCACCGGCGCGGTGCAGGCCCTTGCCAGCGCCGCCCTCACCAACACCCCGGCCCTCGACGGCATGGAGGCCGTCGCGGCTGTGGAAGACCCCACAACACAGGAGACCGCAATGGACGAATTGCTGGAGCGCCTGCGCTGGATGCTGAACCTGCCCGTGACAGCCACGGCGGGCGAGGTCATCGCGCAACTGGACAAACTGAAGGGGATGCTGGCCCCCGGTGCGGAGGGCGAAGCCGCCGCCACGGCCGACCCCGTGGACCTTGTGGCGCTGCTCACGGAACAGCGCGAGCAGATAGCCACGCTGACCACGCAGACCACCACGCCCGACCCGGCACGCTTCGCGCCCGTGGCCGCACTCACCGCCCTGCAACAGAGCAACACGGCCTTGCAGGCCCGCGTGGCGGAACTGGAGGCCGGGCACGAACTGGCAGCCCTCACGGCGGAGATCGACGCCGCACTGGCCGACGGCCGCCTGAACAAGGCCGTGGAACCGTGGGCGCGCGAACTGGCCAAGACCGATGCCGCAGCCCTGCGCACCTACCTTGCCGCCGCCGTACCCGTGGCCGCGCTCACCCACATGCAGACCGGGGGCGTCACCCCGGCGGGGGCGCAGCCCGGCACGGCCGCCCTCACTGAAGAAGCCCGCTACGTCATCAACCAGTTGGGAATCACCCCCGAAGAATACCGCGCCGCCAACGGCGAGGAGGCATAGATGGCCATCGTCACCAACGCATTGCTCGCCACCATGCGCACCGGCTTCAACGCCGCGTTCCAGCGCGGCCAGAACCGCGCCGCGCCCATGTGGCCCACCGTGGCCACGCTGATACCCAGCACCGCCGCACAGAACACCTACGGCTGGCTTGGGCAGTTCCCCAAACTGCGCGAATGGGTGGGCGACCGTATGTTCCGCCACATGCAGGAACACGGCTATGCCATCACCAACAAGCTGTACGAGAGCACCGTGGGCGTGGCCCGTACCGCCATCGAGGACGACTCCCTCGGCGTCTACACCCCGCTGTTCGAGGAGATGGGCTACGGCGCGTCCACCCACCCCGACGAACTGGTGTGGGGCCTGCTGAAGAACGGGCACGCCACCAACTGCTTCGACGGCCAGTCCTTCTTCGACACCGACCACCCCGTGTACCCCGAAGTGGACGGCACCGGCAGCCCCGCCACGGTGAGCAACAACCTTGTGCCCTCCACCGACGCCGGAACCGCGTGGTTCCTGCTGGATGTCTCGCGCCCCCTGAAGCCCATCATCTTTCAGGAGCGCACCAAGCCGCAGTTGCAGGTCATCACCAACCCCGACAGCGAGCATGTCTTCATCAAGGACGAAATCCCCTACGGCGTGCGCTACCGCTGCAACGTGGGCTTCGGCTTCTGGCAGATGGCGGTGCGCAGCCAGCACGCGCTGGACGCCGCAGGCTTCGAGGCCGCGCTGCTGAAGCTTCAGACCATGAAGGCCGACGGCGGCCGCCCGCTGGGCCTCGGCACCGGCGGCAAGGCGGGCCTGCTGCTGGTGGTGCCGCCCACGCTGAACGGCGCGGCCCGGCGCGTGGTGGGCGTCTCTGAACTGCCGGGCGGCGGCACCAACCCGTGGTACGACGCGGCCACCGTGGTGGCCTCACCGTGGCTGGCCTAGGGGGTGATGCCATGCGCTACAGCGTGACCACCGCCCCCGGCGTCGAACGCCGCTACCGTTCGGGCCTGTGCTTCACCGCACAGCCGCAGGACGTGGACGGCGCGGACATGGCCGAAGACCGCCTGCACGCCATACTGGCCGACCCGTATCTGACGTGCCAGCCCATGCCCGCCGCTGTGGATGCCCCCGAAGGCGACGCCACGCCGCAGGCCCCCGGCGCAGAGAACGCCCCGGCTGACGCGGAAGGCAGCGACACCCCGGAAGCTACGCCCGAAGCCCCGGCAGGCCCCCGCCGCACCTCCAAGAAGGGCAGCGAGGCCGCGAAGGAAGGTACGGACTGATGCCCGGCACCACCTATGCCACGCCTGCCGACATGATAGCGGCCTTCGGTCTGGACGAGATGATAGCCGTCACCGACCGCACCGGCACGGGGCAGGTGGATGCCGCCGTCGCGCTGGAGGCTCTTGAACGGGCCTCCAGCGAGGCGGAAAGCTACCTTGCGGCTCGCTATCCGTTGCCGCTGGCCACCGTGCCGCAGGCGCTGGCCTACGCGGTGTGCGACATGGCCCGCTACCGCCTCACGGGCGGGGCCGCGCAAGAGACCGAGAGCATAGCCGAACGCCACAGGGCCGCCGTGGCATGGTTGCGCGACGTGGCCGCAGGCCGGGCCGTGCTGCCCGGCGCACTGCCCCCCGCACAGGGCGGGGGTGGCGTGGCCATCGACGCCGGGCACCGCCACTGGATGGCAGCACCTGAAGGGGGCGACGCATGAAGGCCAGCCCCATCGCCCGCATCGAAGACGCCATCATGCGCCGCCTAGGCGAAGCCAAGCTGCCGTACCTGCGCACCGTCGCCACCTATGGCGGCGAACTGGACGGAGAGGTGGCGCAGACCATACGCCGCTTCCCCGCCGTATGGGTGGCCTTTCAGGGTGAACGCGAAGCGGAACCCGTGGGCACCTCGCGCACGGTCTGGCATGTGCCCGCGACATGGGTGGTGCTGGTGGCCGCCCACAACCTGCGCAACGAGGCGGCCACCCGCAGGGGCGACGCCATGCACGTGGGCACCTACCAGATGCTTGAAGACGTGCGCGCCCTGTTGCTGGGGCAGGACTTCGAGGCGTGGGGCCTTGAGATGGACCCGCTACGCCCCGGCCGCGTCCGCAGCCTGTTCAACGGCAAGCTCCAGTCCCAAGGCGTCAGCATCTACGCGCAGGAATGGCACACCCGCTACGCCCTGCACCTTCCGCCCACCGCCCTTGGTGGCGTCGCTGCCGAGACCGCCCCCGGCACGGTGCTGCCCCCGCTTTCCGGCGTGGGCCTGCGCTACCACCTGCAACCCGACGACGGCACACCCGATGCCGTGGACCTTGTGACCCTGCAACAGGGGAGGATGTGACCATGTACGTCAAAGCCGCAGACGGCCTCCGGGTGCCCATGGAAGAGCACCCGCGCCGCTACATCGAAGAGACCCCGGTGCATGTGCCGGATACGGCCTACTACCGTCGCCGCATGGCGGACGGGGATTTGATCGCCTTACCCGAACCCGACAGCGTTAACGAGGAGGCCCGCCGTGGGAAGCGCTAACGTCTCGTTCGACACCGTGCCCGCGTCCGTCCGCAAGCCGGGCAAGTACCTTGAATTCAACACCCGCCTTGCCGTGCGCACCTTGCCCGCCAACGCCCAGCGGGTGCTCATCGTGGCGCAGGCCCTGCCCGGTGCCAGCCAGCCCGTGTTGCAGCCGGTGGACGTGTTCTCCGATGTGGAGGCCCGCGCCCTCTTCGGTGAAGGCAGCGTGGCGCACCTGATGGCCCGTGCCGCCATCGTGGCCAATCCCTACATCTCCCTCGCCGTCATGGGCGTGGCGGACGACGCGGCAGGCGTGGCCGCATCCGGCAGTGTGGCCGTGGGCGGCACCGCCGTGAGTTCGGGCGTGCTCTCCGTGCAGGTGGGCACGGCCATGGTGCGCGTGGCCGTGGCGAAGGACGATGCCGCAGCCGCCATAGCCACGGCCTTGGCCGCCGCCTTCGCCGCCACGCGCGACCTGCCCGTCACCGCCGGGGCACAGGCCGGGACGGTGACGCTGACCGCCCGCAACAAGGGCACGCTGGCCAACGCCATCCCGCTTGCTGCGCACAGCACCGCGCAGGGCATCACGGTGACGCTGACCCCCATGAGCGGCGGGCAGGCCGACCCCGACATCAAGCCCGCGCTGGCCGCCGTCTACAATGCCGGGCATCACGTCATCATCAGCCCCTACGGTTCGCAAGAGGCCCTCACCGCCTTGCGCGACCATCTGGACGGCGTCTCGCACGCCATGGAACAGCGCGGGGCCGTGGGCGTGTACTCCACCACCGGCACGCTGGCGCAGGGCACCACCCTCGCCGGGCAGGTGAACGCCGGGCGCATCACCGGCGGACTGTTGCCGGGCACGGCCAGTCTGCCGTGCGAAGTGGCCGCCGCTTACGGGGCCGTCATCGCCAGCGAAGAAGACCCGGCCCGCCCGCTGAACACCTTGCCGCTCAAGGGCATCGCCCCGCCCCCCGTCGCGGTGCGCCTTGGCCGCATGGAGCAGGAGACGGCCCTGCACAACGGCGTCACCCCGCTGGAAGTGGGGCCGGGCGACGTGGTGCAGATAGTGCGCGCCGTCACCACCTACACCCGCGACCCGCAGGGCATTGAAGACGTGGCCCTGCTGGACCTGACCACCATCCGCACGCTGGACTATGTGCGCCGCGCCGTGCGCGACCGCATCAGCCTGCGCTTCCCGCGCGAGAAGCTTTCGGAACGCACGCCCCCCAAGGTGCGTAGCGAGATTCTCGACGTGCTGCTGAAGCTTGAAGAACTGGAAGTGGTGGAGGCGGTGCAGGCCAACCTTCCCGCACTCATCGTGGAACGCGATGGCCAAGACCCCAACCGGCTGAACGCCAAGATACCGGTCGACGTGGTGAACGGGCTGCATGTGTTTGCGGGCCGCATCGACCTGCTTCTATAATAATCGCCCCCTTGCCATGTGTAGCTTTTTGCGTATCTTATAGTCACTTTTACAAACTACACATGGCAGGGAGGCACTATGAGTCAACATGCGACGTGGCGCGAAGAAATGGTCATCAACCTAACTGGGGGCATGGCTGATGAACATGAAATTGACGCCGGGGTGCTCTGTGAATCCTTGACTGGTTTGACTAAGCTCGCGGAGAAAACGCGAGCATCAATTTATAGAGATGCTAAGATTTCCATCAAAATAAAAGGTGGTTTTAAAGAAGGTTCATTCGATTACTCTATTGTTTTTGACATGTTTGCTGCTGTAGCCCCTGTTGCCCCTCAACTTGTCAAAACAATAAAGGAAGTTATAGAATTCAGGAAGTTTTTGAATGGGGGAGAGCCTGTGAAAACTGAACCTGAAGCTAATAATAGTTCAAGAGTTGAAAACAATAGTGGCGCAACAATGGTCGTCCAAAACAGTACTATAATAATCAATAATAGCCCCTTAACAACAAAGGCACTTCAAAAGTTTTTTTCACCACTCGGCAGTGGAATAAATGCTTTTGAAGTAAGCGACAGCGAAGAAAAAAACGTTACAGTTGGCTCTCAAGAAAAGAATTTGTTCTTAGATACAACATCAAAAGAAGTAGATTCAAATGATTCTGAAAGAATTCTCGAAATTCTAACAGCTCAAATGGATGGAAAGCCAAACGGATGGCGCTTTTACGATGTTGAAGAAGAAATTGAATTTTCAGCAGGAGTTGCTGACTCAAGTTTTCTTATGGCTGTAAATTCTGGTAAATATGGAATTCTTCGAGGAAGCCACGTATCCGCAACAGTCCGTACAAACAGGATGATAGTAGATGGCCGACGAAGAACAGAAAGAACAATAATTAGTCTTATTCCGATTGAATAAAGCAATACACCTCGAATCAAAGCCCCGCCACTGCGGGGCTTATCTTTTATATACTGAACTCCTTCCATATAGAGTGACGTTATATTCTAACATACCATACTCTGACATCAACAATGTAACGGGTAGGAGTATGCCATGGCCCTGAAGGAATACCTCGGCGCAATCGTGCTGGAAGTGGACGGCAAGGAATACGAGGTCGAATCGGTAGACATCGACCACAAGTCAGGCCGCAAACTGGTGAAGACCATGAACCGCAAGGGCAGGCCCAGCGGCTATGCCGAAGGCGTCCACGAATGGACGCTGAAGATATCCGCCCCCGTGCCCAAGGAAGGCGGCCCGGACTGGAACAGCATCGTGGGCGCAAAGCTGACCATCTACCCGGTGACGCCCGGCGGCAAACGCACGTCGTACCTTGATTGCGTCGCCCTCGATGACGCCGACAAGTACAACGTGGACAACGAGGCGAAAGTGGATGTGACACTGGCGGCCATGGACAAGGTTGTAGAATAGGACACGCCCCGGCGCACGCCGCGTTGTCCAGCCGTCGCAGACGGCGCAAGCCCGCAAGGGAAGCTTGCTTCCCCAAGGGCGGCACAGGCCCTGAAGGCGAAACCTGAAGGGCCGTCATCTGGTCAGACAACGAGGCCAAGGTCGACGTGACGCTGGCGGCCATGGACAAGGTTGTAGAATAGCGAGGAGCACAGACCATGAGCATGAAGAACGCCACCGGCAAGGGCACGCTGGCCATCGGCTACCGCGACGAGGCAGGCACCTGCCACAAGGACTTCGAGATGCGCCTTCCCACGCTGGAGGACATCGAAGAGGCCATAGCCGATGCGGGCGAAGGGGCCTGTCAGGCGCGTGTCAGCCGTCATGTATGGGCACGCACCATCACCCGCCTTGGCACCCTGCCTGCCGAGGCCATCGACGCCAGCCTTCTGGCAGGCCTTGCCGACGTGGAATACGGCCGCTTCGCCGATGTGGAGGCCAGCATCAGAAAAAAGCTGCTGGCCGAGAGCGAGAGCTCCGGCAGTTGAGAGCGGCGGAACTGGCCCTAGTGCGTCACGGTTTCAGCCTTGCGGACATACGCAGCCTGACCGTGCCTGAACTGCAAAGCTACATCGACCTTCTGACGGGCCGCACCTCCACCGGAGGGCAACGCTTCGTCAACCGAAGGCTGAAGGGGAGATAGCGCATGGGAGACATGGCCCTGCAACTGCGCCTGCAACTGCGCGACCAGATGGGCGCACGGGCCACCCGCGCCCTTGAGGACGTGCGCCGGGCCGCCGGGGGAGCCTCCACGGCGGCCTCGGCCCTCGGCCGTAACACGGCAGCCCTTGGCCGGGTCAACTTCAACGGCATGGTGCAGGGGCTGAAGCGCGTGGAACAGGCGGCCACCGCTGCCATGCGTGGCCTGAAGCGCATGGGCGGCACGGCCTCCGAGGTCATGAAGG
The DNA here is from genome assembly GCF_000195755.1 of Nitratidesulfovibrio vulgaris str. Hildenborough. Taxonomy (NCBI): domain Bacteria; kingdom Pseudomonadati; phylum Thermodesulfobacteriota; class Desulfovibrionia; order Desulfovibrionales; family Desulfovibrionaceae; genus Nitratidesulfovibrio; species Nitratidesulfovibrio vulgaris. The sequence continues at coordinate 2,824,304 of NC_002937.3, forward strand.
CGGCCGGTGGCGTCGGGGCCGGTGCCATGGCGGGCGGCTACGTCGCAGGCCGCGCCTTGGCCCCGGCCATAAGCTACGAATCGAAACTGGCCAGCATGGCCAACGTGGCCTTCAACGACCGGGACGCCGCCGGGCGCATGGCGGGCATGAAGGAACTGGACGCCGCCGTGAAGCGCGCCACCGACGTGGGCGGCGGTTCGCGCGAACAGGCCGCCGATGCCCTGAACACCATGCTGGCCATGGGCATGAAGTCCGACACGGCCACGAACCTTCTGCCGCAGTTGCAGAAGGCCGCCACCGCCTCCGGTGCGGACGTGAACGAGCTGGCCCAAGTGGTGATGAAGGGCATGGAACAGGGCTTCTTCACCGAGGCGCAGGTGGGCGAGGCCATCGACAAGGCGGTGAAGGCGGGCGAGGCCGGACAGTTCGAACTGAAGGACATGGCCCGCTGGCTGCCGCAAATCATGGCCAACGCCAAGGGCATGAAGGGCATGGCGGGTTACGAGGCCATCCTCGCCTCGTTGCAGGGCGTCTCCGTCGTCACCGGCACCAACGACCAGGCAGGCAACGCCCTGTTCAACCTGCTTGGCAAGGTCACCAGTGCCGACACCGCACTGGACTTCAAGAAGCAGGGCATCGACCTGCACGGCACGCTGGCCAAGGCCACCGCCAACGGCCAGTTGCCGCTGGATGCCTTCGTGGAACTGGTCGAACGGCAGGTGGTGGGCAAGGACAAGCGCTTCCAGTCCATCAAGGCGCAGATGGCCACGGCCAAGGACGGCGAGAAGATGGCCCTCATGGAACAGGCGGCCGACCTGTTGCAGGGTTCCGCCATAGGCAAGGTGGTGCAGGACCGCGAGGCGTCGCTGGCCCTCGCCGCCATGCTGACGCAGAAGCAGCGCATCGCCGAGGTCAAGGGCCAGCTTGGCGAAGCCCACGGCGCGGTGGATACCTCCTTCGCCGTCATGTCGAACACGTCCGACTTCAAGCTACAGCAGGCGAAGAACGAGGTGGAGTCAGCCCGCTCGCGGATGCTGGCAGACGTGAAGCCCGCACTGGACGGGGCCGTGGCCGGGGCCACCGGCCTTGCCAGCCAGTTCCCCAAGCTGACCACCGTGGCGATGGAAGCCTCTACCGCCATAGGTGTCATGGCGGCGGCCGCTGCCGCCTATGGCGGGGCGGGTGTGCTCATGGGGCGCGGCGGGGCTGGTGGCGTGGGCAGGCCCCGCGATGAACACGGCCGGTTCATCAAGCCCGAAGCGGGCGCGGCAGGTTCCGCCACCGGACGCGCGGGCGCGTTCAAGGCCGGGGCGAAGGCTGGCGGCCTGCTGGCCTTGGCCGGGGCGGGGGTGAACGCCGTCATGACCGAATCCAGCGACATGAGCCGGGCCGAGAAGAACGCGGCCCACATGGGCACGGCAGGCGGTGCAGTGGGCACGATGGCGGGCACCGCCGTGGGCGCGGCGCTGGGGTCCGTTGTCCCCGTGGTGGGCACGGCCATTGGCGGTGTGCTGGGGGGCATGGCGGGTGGCTGGCTTGGCGACATGCTGGGCCAGAAGCTTGGCGACCTCATCTTCAAGGACGAATCCACCGTGCGCGTCGAGAGCGTGGTGCAGGTGGACGGCCGCGAACTGGCCCGCGCCGTGAATGAGGTGAATGGGCGCGACGCCGCACGTCGTTAAAGCACAGGGGAACAACGCCATGTCATGGAAGGACGACCTGCTGGACGCCAGCTTCAGGGGTGCCCGTTTCGAGGTGGTACGCACCCGCGACCACGGCGAACGCGCCCTCGTGGAACACGAATACCCCTACCGCACCGGGGCAGAGATAGAAGACATGGGCCGCAAGGCCCGGCGCATCAGCATCACGGCGGTCTTCTACGGCCCGCACTACGCGGCCGGGCTTGCAGCCCTGCTTGAGGCACTTGAGAAGCCCGGCAAGGGCGAACTCATCCACCCCGTCTTCGGTTCCGTCACCGTATGCGCCGGGCCGTATGACGTGACCCACGACGCGGAACAGCCCGACCACGCCGAAGTCACGCTCGAATTCGTCGAAGCCGAACCCGACAACCCCTTCCTTGCCGCCGGGGGCCGCCGTGCCACCGCGCAGGACGCGGGCCTGCGCGTGGAAGACGCCACCGCGCGTGGCAAGGAATCCAGCGGCCGCAGCTTCGCCCGCTGGCTTGAGAGCACCGCCAAGGGCTACAGCCTTGCCGAACGTGTGTGCGTGCTGGATACGCTGCATCAGGGGCTGGACGACTACGACGCAACCCACGGCGCACTGCGGGCGTCGGTCAGCTATCTGGACTTCCCCACCGCCTACCTTGCAGACCTCGACGCCGCGCAGGACATGGCCGCCGGGCCGTTCCGCCCCGTGCAGGGCTTCGGCAACTGGCAACGCCTGTCGCAGACCTTCCAAGGCCGCAGCCTCACGGGTGGACGCGGGCGGGCCTACCCCGTGGGCACCAGCGCCTACGCGGGGGCCGTGCTCACCGGCCCGGCATCCGGCCTTGCCGAGCCTTCGCCCGTGGTGCCCGGTGACGAGGCCCCCCGGCCCGGGCGTCCTGCCCCGGTAGCCGACCTCTCCAGCGCACAGGGTGCCGCCACGGCCCATGCCGCCGCTCACGCCGAAGTGGCCCAGACGGCGCTCTTGGCGGGCGAGGCCGCCACCCTGCTTGAAGCGGAGACCGAGACCCCCACGCTGACCCCGCACGAGGTCGAAGCCGTGGTGGGCAACGTGCGCGACCGCCTGCAAGACGCCATGGACGCCAGCCGCGCCGTGCTGCCGCCCCACGAATCGCACCCCGTGGTGGAGGCCCTGCGCGATGCCGCCCTTGCAGTGCAGCAGCTTGGGGCCTTGGTGCTGGCGGCCCGTCCGCCCTTGGTGCGGTACGCCGTGCCGTGGCCCTGCAACCTGCACCTTCTGGCGCACCGCCTGTACGGCGACCATCGCCGCGCCGCCGAACTGGCCCGGCTGAACCCGGCCCTGCGCAATCCCAACTTCATCGCCCAAGGACAGGAGTTGCTCATCCATGCCCAGTGACCGCAGGCCCGACGAGACCATGCCCGCAGGCGACGCACGGCAGGCCGTCACCCTCATGGTGGGCGGACGCGAGCACCGCGACTGGACGAGCTATGAAGTGGACAGCGACCTCATGACCCCGGCGGACGCATGGCGCGTCACGCTTGGCATCCCCGCCGACGCCGTTCCGGCCACGGTGCGCCCGTGGGAGCCGGTGCAACTGGCCGTGGGCGGCGAGGTGGTGCTTTCGGGCCGCATCGACAGGGTGGAACGCACCATCCGCAAGGGTGAGCTTTCCCTTGCCATCAGCGGGCGCGACGGGGCCGCCGTCTTGGTGGACTGTTCCGCGCCCATCTTCACCTCACGGCAGGTGAGCGTGGCAGAGGCCGTGGCGCACATCGTGCGGCCCTTGGGCATTGCGCGGGTGCGCGTGGCCCCCGGTGCCGGACATGCGACCGGGCACACTGCCGGGCACGAGAAGGTGGCCATCGAACCGGGCATGACCGCATGGGACGCCCTGCAACAGGTGGCAGAGGCCAACGGCATGTGGCCGTGGTTCACCCCTGACGGCACCTTGGTGGTGGGAGGCCCCGACTACACCGCGCCCCCCGTGGGCGGCCTCGTGCTGCGCATGGACGGCACGCAGAACAACGTGCTGGCCCTCTCCGTGCGCGACGGCGTGGAAGAACGCTTCTCCGAGGTGACGGTGCTTGGCCAGAGTCACGGCACCGAAGACGCCGAAGGGGCCAACGCCCTGCGCGCCATAGCCCGCGACACCACGGCGCAGTGGCACCGCCCCCGCGTTGTGGTAGAGGCGGAATGCGACACCGCCGACATGGCCCGCCGCCGGGCACGCAAGCTGCTTGCCGACGGCAGACTGGCCGCCTTCGAGATGCGGGCCACCGTGCGCGGGCACCGGGCCAGCGGCCCCACGGGCGATGGCGTGCTGTGGCAACCCGGCCAGCGGGTGCGGGTGCTGTCAGAACCGCACGGCATCGACGGCGTGTTCTTCCTCACCCGGCGCACGTTCATGGGCGGCCGCGACCGGGGGCAGGTGACGGAACTGACGCTGAAGGAGGACGGCGTGTGGCTGCCCGACGTGGGCAAGCGCCGCAAGCGCAAGAAGCAAGATGGCGAGACAGCCATGGAGGTGGTCGACCTATGATGCAGCAGGTGAACCGGGCCATAGCCCGGACGTTGGCCACCATCCGGCAGGCGTTCCGCGCCCGCCTCACCGGGCTGGACACCACGCCCGGCGTCCAGTTGGCGCAGGCCGGGGGGCTGGCAGGCGAACAGGTGCAGGCGTCCGAACTGTTCCAGCACTTCGGCTTCACCTCCGCCCCGCCCGAAGGCACCCAGTGCATCGTCCTGCCCCTAGGCGGCAAGACGGCCCATAGCGTGGTGGTGGCCACAGAGAACGGGGCCTACCGGGTGCAGGCCCTGCAAGGCGGCGAGGTGTGCATCTATAACCAGTGGGGCGCGAAGATAACCCTGAAGAAGGAGAAGATTGTGGAGGTGGATTGCGACCACTTCCGGGTGGCCGCCAAGGAATCCATCACGATGGACACCAAGCGCTGGCAGGCCACCGCCACCGAGGGCACCGCCTTCACCTCGCCTTCGGTTGCCATTGGCGGCATGGGCGGGCTGAAGGCACAGGCAAGACTCGACGCCGACCTGCAAACGACAGGCGACGTGACCTCACAGGGAGACCACGTCGCCGGGGGCATCAGCTTGCGTCATCACCGCCATCCGGGGGATTCGGGCGGGACGACTGGAGAATCTTTATAAGGCTGAAGGTGGACAGGAAGAAATCGAGCTTCACAAAGAACAATCCTATGGCAACACATATCGCACCAGAGACTACGCTCTCACCGAGGGCTATAAGCCCACCACTGCTGTTAGTGCTGTTCCACCACTGATGCGGCTTCATCTCCACAATTACATAGACGTTTGATATCACAATCAAGCATCCGACAATAAGTAAGCATAGTATTGCACCATTTGCCACTACATTTAACAAAGAAGAAAAGGATGTTGTTTTTTCATTATGTTCTATTTTCATATCATTACTAGACATTTCTCTTAAATCTTTATTTTCATACGTTTCTGCCTTTTGGCGTAGCTGATGGTTTCCTTTGATAGCCTTCTCTTTGATAATTTTATATTCAGTTTGCACAGGCACACTCCATGATCAAACACTGAACCCCTTCCATCTGTCTTCCTCCCCATCCGCCACTAGAGTGGCGGCATGGGAACCGACGCAGCCATAGACACCTTACGGGGAGACTATACGGGCGAACGCATCGCCAGTCTAGCCAACGCCGTCTATCTTCGCCTCATGACGCCCCTTGGTTCATGGTGGGGCGACACCGCCTTGGGGTCGCGCCTGCATGAACTGGCGCGAGAGAAAGACGTGCCCCGCATCCGCCGCCTTGCCGCACAGTACGCGGAACAGGCCCTTGCCCCGCTTCTCACGGACGGACGCGCCCGCGCCGTCACTGTCACCGCAGCCCAGCCGCACGACGGCCGCTGCATCCTGCATGTCACCGTCACAGACGCCACGGGCCAGCAACAGACCTACACGCATCCGGTGCGTGTGGCCTAGGGGCAAGCCATGCCGTACATCATCCCCACCTTCGAGGAGATACGCGCCGCCATCTTGCGCGACGTGAAGAACCTGCTGCCCGATGCCGACACAGGCCCGGACAGCGACGCCTTCATCCGCGCATCCAGCACGGCCTCTGCCGTCTATGGCCTGTATCAGCACCAGCTATGGATGGCCCGCCAGATTCTGCCCGACACGGCAGACACCGCCTACCTCGAATCCCACGCGGCCCTGCGCGGCATCACCCGCAAGCCCGCCACCAAGGCCACGGGCACCCTCACCCTGACGGGAACGCCGGGCGCGGCGGTGCCTGCGGGCACAGAGGCGCGGCACATTGCCACCGGGGCCACCTTCCGCACCACGGCCACCGTGACACTGGCCGAGAACGGCACGGCCAGCGCGCCGTGCGAGGCCTCCGTGGCAGGGGCCATGCCGGACTACACGGCAGAGACCGTGCTTTTAACGGCACCGCCGCCCGGCGTGCAGTCCACCGCAAGCCTTGCCCTCACGGGCGGCACCGACACGGAGACAGACGCCGAACTGCTGGAACGCCTGCTGTTCCACTTCCGCAACCCGCCCGGCGGCGGCAACCGTTACGACTACAAGCGGTGGGCCTTGGAGGTGCCGGGCGTCACCGGGGCATGGGTCTACCCCCTGCGCCGGGGCTTGGGCACCGTAGACGTGGCCGTGCTTTCGGCGGGCGGCCTGCCCACACCGGAACTTCTGGCGGCGGCACAGGCCCGCATCGACGAACGTCGGCCCGTGGCCTGCAAAGACGCGCGGGTGCTTGCGCCCACCCCCTTGGCGGTGGACGTGCGCGTGCGGGTGCGCCTTGCGGGCACCACGTTGCCCGTGGTCACCACACAGGTGCGCGAGGCGCTGGCCGCACACTTCGGCGGCTATGAACCGGGCGGGCAGGTGGTGCGTTCGCGGCTTGAGGCCATCATCTCCGGCATCCCCGGCGTGGCAGACCGCGACCTGACGGCCCCGTCCGCCAACGTGCAGGCCGTGGTGGACGCCTCCCGCGTGGAATGGCCGCGCCTTGGCACCGTCACCGTGGAGGCCATGTGACGGGCCACGCCACCTTGCTGCGCAGCCTGCTGCCGCCCGTCAGTTACGACCCGTCAGGCCCGCGCCTTGCCGCCGCGCTGGACGCCGAAGGCATGACGCTGGACGCGGCGCTGGCCCTTTCGGTGCGGGCCGTCATGGGCATCAACCCCTTCCGGGCGCAGGAATGGATGGAAGACTGGGAGCGCGTCTACGGCCTGCCAGACCCGTGCGCCCGCGAGGGGCGCACCTTGCAGGAGCGCATAAGCGCGCTGGCCGTGGCCGTGCAGGAACAGGGCGGCATCTCGCGCGGGTACTTCGTGCGGCTTGCCGCCATGCTTGGCTACGCCGTCACCATCCGCGAGCATGTGCCGTTCCGGGCCGGTTCGCGGGCGGGCGACGCCCTGACCAACGGCGACTGGCAATGGGCGTGGACGCTTCAGGCCCCCGCCGTCACCACGCACCGCTTCCGGGCGGGACGAAGCGCGGCGGGCGAACCCTTGGCCTTCTGGGGTGACGAGGTGCTGGAATGCGCCATCCGCCGTCTGGCCCCGGCCCATACCGTGGTGCTGTTCGCCTACGGGCCGCGCCTCGCCACCGCCACGCACGGCTAACCTTCGATGCACACCGAACGTCAGAACGCTAACGCCGCCCCCGCCCGTGACGATGGCCGGGCAAGGGACGGCAAGGAGGGCACATGCACCGCATAGACACACCCGACGCCACGCCGGACCACCGCTTCACCGAAGGCGACCCCACCATACCCTTGCCCGCCACCATGGTCAGCGCGGACTGGCTGAACGCCGTGCAGGAAGAGCTTTCGGGCGTCATCGAGGGCGCGGGCCTCACGCTGGACAAGGCGAGGCACGACCAGTTGAAGGCCGCCATCATCAAGATGATAACCGACCGGGCCGCACCGCTGGCCACCACGGAACAGGCGGGGCTGGTGGAACGCGCCACCGATGCCGAAGCGCAGGCCGGAACGGATGGCGAACGCTATGTGACGCCGAAGCAACTGAAGGACGCCGTGGGGACTACTGACCTGACGGCAATGATGCGCGACACGTTCGCGGGCTGCATCGTGGAGTGGGAGTGCGAGACCATTCCCAACCTGACGGACGGAAAGCCACTCGGTATCGAACTTAACGGGGCCATCGTCAGTCTTACGGCGTGGCCTCGCCTCCTGCGCAAGTGGTGCGGGGCTGCGAAGAATGCAACCGCTCCGGCGTGGTATCGCTGCAACGCCTCCGGTGTGCGCGACGCCACCGGCGACCACATCCGGTTGCAGGATAGACGCGGAGAGTTCGCGCGCGGTTGGGACCACGGGCGCGGCGTCGATGCGGGGCGCGTGCTGGGTAGTGCGCAGGGCGATGCCATCAGGAATATTGTCGGCTCAATGGGGTCGATTACGGCAGTTGTTGCCGGGACTGCTTCAGGAGCCTTTACCGTTACCACTCCATCCAATCGTTCTGCGGGCAGCAGTACCGGGCCTACATGCGACTTTACCTTCGACGCTTCTCGCGTCGTCCCCACCGCCAGCGAAAACCGCACCCGCAACATCGCCACCCTGTACCTCGTCCTCGTCTAGGAGCACCCTATGCCTACGATTCACACCTATGATGCCCGCACCCGTGAATACCTGAAGACCGTCGACTGGACGCCCCCGAACGAGTGGGTGGCCTTGCCCGCCGACGCCACGACGCTACAGCCCCCGGCACAGCGCGAAGGGTTCGCCTGTGTGCTGAACCTTGCGGGGGACATTTGGGAACACATTGAAGACCACCGGGGCAAGGCGGGTTACGTCGAAGGACAGCCCCACACCGTGCGCGACCTTGGGCCGCTTCCTGCCGGGTGGAGCACTACCGCCCCTGAAGTGCCGCTGGCGGACACCAAGGCCGCAAAGCGTGCGGAGATTACCGCCGGGCATGATGCCGCCCTCGCGGGAGTGGTCGCCATCTCCGACCCCACGCCCACGGTGGTGGCTGTTGAGGCGGCACTGCTGGCCACCACCGACCCCACCGGGCTGGACTACGCCCGGCAGAAGCTTGCCGCGCGCCGGGCAGAGCTTGAAGCACAGGTCGAAGCCGCAACGACGGCGGAAGCGGTCATGGCCGTGGTGGTGAGCTATCCGGTGTAAGTGAAGCCCCTCCAGCGTGGGGGGGCACAGCTGAAGGGGCTTGCGAGGAAAAGTGTCAACCATAAACACAGGCTGGATTTATGGGCGACATGGCCCACGAACAGCACTACGGAACAGATAATACGAATTGGGAGGAACAGGCGGGGGCGTAACAGCGCCCCCACTGGCCCAGCGCTGGAACGCTGGACCACGGCCCCCGGCAGGCGGCAACCCGCCGGTTCGTTCCGCTGCTCCTTGGCCCTGTACAGGGGTGCCAAGCAAGCTAGCAGACGCTAACGGGCAATACAACCACCCATAACCATGAAGGAACACGACAACAGACGCGAAGTGCGGTGTGGCCATTGCCACCGCCTCCTCGCCAAAGGCGAAGCCCTAGACCTGACCATCAAGTGCCCCCGATGCGGCACCCTGAACCATGTGAGGGGCATGTCCCCCGACGCCGAAGGCCCGCGAGCCTCTGACAGGAGCGGACCTTGTACACAACAGATGAAGAACGCGTGACCCTGATTCAGGGAGAAGCCCTCACCGTGCTGCGCACCTTGCCTACGGGGGCAGTGGATACGGTGCTCACCGACCCGCCGTATTCCAGCGGAGGCATCACCATGGCGGCCCGTCAGGTTGACCCGGCGCAGAAGTATCAGCAGAGCAACACCAAGCGCACCTATCCCGCCATGCTCGGAGACAACCGCGACCAGCGCAGCTTCACCCTGTGGGCGACGCTGTGGCTCTCGGAATGCTGGCGGGTGGCGAAAGACGGGGCGCGCATCATGGTCTTCACGGACTGGCGGCAATTGCCAGCCATGACCGATGCCCTTCAGGCCGCGGGGTGGATGTGGCGCGGAGTGGTGACATGGCACAAGCCCAGCGCGCGGCCCAGCCTTGGCGACTTCAAGCGCGACGCCGAGTACGTCATCACCGGAAGCAAGGGAAAGCCAACCATGCATACGCGCACCTGCCCTCCGGGGGTGTACCGGCATAGCGTCAATGCCGCGCGGAAGACCCACCTTACCGAAAAACCGGTGGCGCTGCTTGAAGACCTGCTGGCCGTGACAGCACCGGGGCCGGATGCCCTCGTGCTCGACCCCTTCGCAGGCAGTGGAAGCACCGGCGTTGCCTGCCTTAATACGGGCAGACGATTCGTCGGAATCGAGCTTTCCGCCGAGTACCATGCAAGGGCATCAAACCGCCTCGCCGAGGTCGCCCAAAACATGGCCCAAAACTAGCCCAAAACGAAGCCCCCGGCAGACCATCCTACCGGGGGCTTTTGCTGTAATTTCTTGTGCCAATTCGCCCGCTACACAATGTCAAAGCGTTCGCGCGCGTACACGCACAAGCACTGGGACAGCGCCACGTGCCCTCGCCATGCGACAACAAGGACACGGTCGGTGCTTCGACCTTTGCGAGGAAGACATGCAGTGGCAGGAAGCCTGTGACGACGGCGCCGTGCACCGCCAAGCAGAAGACAAACGAAAAGGCTGACATTGCTGCCAGCCTTATGCGTCCGAATGGTGCCGAGGGAGGGACTCGAACCCTCACGGGATTTCTCCCACTACCCCCTCAAGATAGCGTGTCTACCAATTCCACCACCTCGGCGTCGGGGAAGCACCGTATAGCCCCAACGCCGAGAAGCTTGCAAGTCTTTTTTTGCACTTTTCCTGTTTTTTTCTTGCAGCATGCGCACGAACCCTACAGCCACGCGGATTGTACCCTTCACGTCCCTGTGGCAGCCTTTCCCATGAAACGGCCGCCGCAGGCAGTCCCCCTGCGGCAAGGCGTCATGGCTTGCCGGGGGCAGCGCTTTCCCTGTATGCCTTCGTGCTGTGGGCAGAGTGCTTCGCGGGCGACGCACCGCACGAACGCCACCCGCCCTTCGTATACCGCCAACCCTCCGGCACGCCGGAATCTTCATTTCAGGCAGGACAGCATGACCCATTCCGCATCCGCCCTTCTCGACCGCATCGGCCCCGTTCTCTGTCTCGACATCGGCAGCGGCACGCAGGACGTGCTGCTGGCCCTGCCCGGCCTTGAGCCTGAAAACTGGCCTCGCCTCGTCCTTCCCGCACCGGCGCGCGCCGTCGCGGGGCGCATCGCCGCCGCCACGGCAGCACGCCGTCCCGTGTGGCTGCACGGCACCAACATGGGGGGCGGATTCGCACGCGCCGTCATGCAGCACATCGAAGCCGGGCTGTCCGTGGCAGCGCACCCTGCGGCCGCCATGGCCCTGCATGACGACCCAGCCCGTGTGACCGCCATGGGCGTCTCCATCACCGAACGTCCACCGTCAGGTTCCGTTCCCGTCATGCTTGCGGACTACGAACCCGGCTACTGGCGCGCCCTCGCCGCCGTGGCGGGGCTGCCCGCCCCGGCACTGGTGGTTGCGGCCGCACAAGACCACGGCGTGCACCCGGTCGAAGGCAACCGCATAGGCCGTTTCGGCATGTGGCGCAGCTTCGTCACCCAGGAAGGGGGCGACCCGGCACGCCTCGTCCACGACACCCCCCCGCAGCCCTGCACGCGCCTTGCAGCATTGCAGGACGCCATCGGGGGCGGCCCCGTCGCGGACACGGGCGCAGCCGCCGTGCTGGGGGCCCTCTCCATGCCCGAGGTGGCGGCACGCAGCCACCGCGAGGGCATCACCGTCGTCAACGTGGGCAACAGCCACATCATCGCCTTTCTCGTCTTCCGCGAACGTGTGGTGGGCATCTATGAACACCACACCGGGATGCACGACCGTGAAAGCCTGCTGCACGACCTGCACGAATTCCGCATGTGCTGGCTGCCCGACGAACAGGTGCGCGCCGCAGGGGGGCACGGTTGCATCTTCGCCCCCGATATCGCCCCCGAATCGGAAGGCTTCCGCCCCACGTTCGTCATCGGCCCGCGCCGCAACCTGCTTCAGGGCCACGGGCAGTTCATCGCCCCCTACGGCGACATGATGCTGGCCGGATGCCACGGCCTGCTGCACGGACTGGCAGCCCGCGAAACCACGGCATAGCCCACCATAACCGCATACGACGAGGACAAGCGCCCCGGAGGCGCAACCGCATATACACGGGCCACGGGCCCACAGGCAGGACGGGGCCTTGCGCCCCGGGGAAGGGAGTCATGGAGTTCTTCGACATCGCAGAGACATGGAACCGCGACGAAATCCGACAGGCACAACTGGTGAGACTGCGCAACACCGTGGAACAGGCCATGCGCTCCTCCTTCTATGGCGCCACCCTCCGCAAGGCGGGCATCACCCCCGATTCGATACGCAGCCTCGACGACCTGCGCCGCATTCCCTTCACCACCAAGGACGACCTCCGCAACCAGTATCCCGACGGGCTCAACTGCGTACCGCGCACCGAGATGGTGCGCATGCACGCCTCAAGCGGCACCACCGGTTCACCCACGGTGGTCTACCACACGCAGTCAGACCTCAACGCATGGGCCGACCTCATGGCGCGCTGCCTGCACATGGTGGGCGTACGCCGCGACGACGTGTTCCAGAACATGACGGGCTACGGGCTGTTCACCGGGGGGCTTGGCCTGCACTACGGTGCGGAACGCCTCGGCTGCCTCACCATCCCCGCCGGACCGGGCAACACCAAGCGGCAGGTCAAGCTCATGCGTGACTTCCGCACCAGCGTCGTCCACATCATCCCCTCCTACGCGCTGTATCTCGCCGCCGCCGTCGAGGAAGGCGGTGAAGACCCGCACGCCCTGCCGCCACGCATCGCCGTCATCGGTGCGGAACCCCACACCGAAGAGGCCCGCCGTCGCATCGAGGAGATGCTGGGCCTCAAGGCCTTCAACTCCTACGGCCTGTCGGAGATGAACGGGCCGGGCGTGGCCTTCGAATGTACCGAGCAGAACGGCATGCATGTGTGGGAGGATGCCTACATCGCCGAGATCATCGACCCCGCCACGGGCGAGCCCGTGCCCGACGGCGAGGTGGGCGAACTGGTCATGACCACCCTGTGCCGCCGGGGCATGCCCGTGCTGCGCTACCGCACCCGCGACCTCACCCGCTTCCTGCCCGGCGAATGCCCCTGCGGGCGCGTGCACCGCCGGCTAGACCGCATGGTGGGCCGCGCCGACGACATGCTCATCATCAAGGGCGTGAACATCTACCCCATGCAGATTGAACAGGTGCTCATGGCCTTCCCGGAAGTGGGCCAGAACTACCTCATCGTGCTGGAGCGAGAAGAGTTCATCGACCAGATCAAGGTCAAGGTCGAACTGCGCGACGAGGCGTTCGTCGAAGACATGCGCGTGTTGCAGGGCCTGCAGAAGGCCATCGCCCGCCGCCTCAAGGACGAGATACTGGTCACGCCGCGCGTGGAACTCGTCCAGAACAACAGCCTGCCCAAGGCCGAAGGCAAGGCGCAGCGAGTGCTCGACCTGCGCGAGAAGCCCTGACCGAAGACGATACACGGGGGTGCGGCATCACGCCGCACCCCATTCGCCGGAACGGGGTGGCTCCGAGGTGCCCATCCCCGGAAGAGTACATGACGTTTCCGCCCTGCGTGGCATCAGGCCCCTCACCGACCTGACGCCCCCTCCTTCTCCACACCCAGAACCATGACGGAGGCTCCCCCACATGGAGTTCGCCATTGCCGCCGTGTTCATCGCCCTGCTTGCGGGCGCTCTCACCCTCAACGTGCTCTCCCTGCCCGCCAACTGGGTCGTGCTGGCGCTGCTAGGGCTGTGGAAGCTGCTGCATCCCGCCCCCACCGGGATGGACACCATGTTCTTCGCCATCGTCATCGGGGCCGCACTGGTGGGCGAAGTGCTGGAATTCCTGACGCAGACCGTGGGGGCGAAGCGCTACGGGTCCACGGGGAAGGGCAACCTCGGCGGCATCATCGGAGCCATAGCGGGCGCCCTGCTGGGCGCACCCTTCCTGTTCGGCCTCGGGGCGCTCTTCGGGGCGCTGGCTGGCGCATGGGCCGGGTGCTACCTGCTGGAAATCGGGCACGGCAGGTCACGCACCGAAGCTGCACAGGCCGCCAAGGGGGCCATGATGGGCCGCTTCCTCGGGCTGGTGCTCAAGACCGGCATCGGTGCGGGCATGGTCATCTACGCCGCCCCGCGCATCTGGCCCGGCTAGACGAACGACAGGCACAGCCCTCCTGCGTCCCCATGGGGCAGCCACCCGCCCGAGTTGACGTTGGCGTCATCGCCCCCCGGCCGGACGGGCAGACAGGCGGACGGGCGGTCGGGCAGACGGGCGGGGGGCCCGCCGCACCTGAACACGGCACCGGGCCTTCACTCGCCCCACAGGCACCGCAACTGCAACCCTGCCCACACGTTCCCGGGGCGGCATCACGCCCTCATGCGCGAGGCATATCCGGCACGACGTCACTTGGCGTCTGCGGCACGAGATGCTATCTCCGCCACCGGGCGCAGGTCGCGCCTGATGACTCGCTGCAAGGAGAACGCGATGCTGCCCGGACTCACCGTCGTCATGGTCAAGACCCGATTCCCGGAGAACGTGGGCATGGTGGCCCGCGCCTGCGTCAACATGGGCGCACAGGACATCGTACTGGTAGACCCCGAGCGATGGGAGATAGACAAGGCGCGCCCCCTCGCCACCGCCAAGGGTGAACCCTTGCTGGAAAGGGTGAAGGTGGTCGGAACCCTTTCAGAGGCCGTGGCCGACTGCACGGCGGTATGGGGGACGACGGCACGCACGGGCGGCTGGCGGCGCGAGATTCTCACCCCCGAGAAGGCCGGGCCGGAGATGGCCGCCTCCCTCGCCGACGGCGAACGGGTGGCCCTGCTGCTGGGGCCCGAGGACAGGGGGCTGAACAATGACGAAATCGAGCACTGCACCCGCCTGCTGACCATCCCCACCGCGCCCGAGGCTTCGTCCCTCAACGTGGCGCAGGCCTCGCTCATCGTCCTCTATGAGTGTCACAAGGCCTCGCTGGCCCACCCCTTCCGCCCCGGCCCCGGGCCGGAATCGCGTCGCATAACACAAGACGAGAACGAACTGCTGCTGGCGACACTACGCGACATGTTGCTGGACATCGATTTCCTGCGCCATGACAACCCCGACTACTTCATGATGCCGGTGCGCCGCTTCATGGGCAAAGCCGGGTTGCGACGCCACGAATTCGACATGCTGATGGGCGTGTGCCGTCAGGTGCGGCGCGTCGCCACCCTCGCACGCGACAGGAACAGACCCGACTCGCCCGCCTCGTAGCCACCGCATAGCCACCATCGATAACAGGCCCGCCGTTATCGGGTCGCAAGCCACCATACTTGCATCCCCTTCAGGAACGTGGCACACTTGCCGGGTTGTCACAGACTGGACGCCGGTAGAGTCGTGCTGCCATCCGCTCTGCCGCCGCCTCAGTCCAGAGTCAATGCAACGCAAGGACGCCACAATCCGGGGAGGTGCACCTTGAGTCTTGGCAGTTCATTGAAAATCAACACTAAAATGTTCATTGGTGTGCTGGGTGTCGTGGCCAGCACGGCCGTTTTCGTCGGTCTCATCCTCTCATGGCGGATGCAGGCCGAACTTGAGGATTTCGGACACGAGAACCTCGCCAGCTTCATGGACACCATGGAACGTTCCGTAGCCATGCAGGACCAGCAGGTCAGGGCACAGCTACAGACCAACATGGAGTATCTCACCACGGCGCTGGTGGGACAGGGCAGCTTCGTGCTGGACGACGAGTCGGGCATGGAGACCACCGTGACCAATCAGGCCACGGGCGCACAGGAGAAACTTCGCCTGCCGGGCCTCGCCCTCGAATCTGACGGCATGCTCCAGAGTTTCTCGCCATTCTCGTTCGTGGGCAGGCAGAAGCGCGTCACCGGGTCGGAGTGCACCATATTCGTCAAGGTGCCGGGAAAACTCGTCCGCGTCGCCACCACGGTGCATACCGCTGACGGCAAGCCCGCCATCGGCACCTACATCCCCGCAGAAAGCCCGGTGTATCAGGCCATCGAGAAGGGGCAGGAATATGTGGGCGTCGCCAATGTGGTGGGGCAGCCCTTCCTCACCCACTATCGCCCCATCCGCGACGCACGCGGTCAGTTCACCATCGCCCTCTTCGCGGGCGTGCCGCTTCTCCAGCCCTCCTTCACCGAGATGTTCGCAGGTGCCAAGGTCGGCGGTGCCGGATATACCTTCATCCTCGACGAGACGGGCAAGCGCCTCGCGCATCCCACCCGGGTCGGCACCAACGTCAACGACGACAGCTACGGCAAACGCCTGATGGAGACCCGCAACGGCTTCGTCGAATGGGAGTACAACGGTTCCAAGGTCGGCTACCTCTTCGAGTACGCACCGTGGAAGCTGCGCTTCGGCGTCGCCATGACCCATGACGAGATGCTGCGCGGGGCTGATGCCGACGTGCGCATGTGGGCCGCCGGATGCGCCGTGGTGGCCGTTGCCATCGCCTCCTTCTTCGTACTTCTGCTGGTTCGTGAGGTCACACGCCCCATGCAGCGCCTCTCCGCCTACGCCGCCGCCGTCTCAGCGGGGGACTTCTCCGCACGCATGGACTACCCTGCCGACGACGCCATCGGGCGCACCATCGGTGCGGTCAACGGCATGGTCGCCGAGATGAAGACCAAACTGGGCCTCACGCAGGGCGTGCTGAACGGCATGACGCTTCCCTTCGCCGTCTGCGACACAGATGCCAAGGTCATCCACACCAACACGGCCCTCATCGACCTGCTGCAACGCCCCGGCACCCCCGCTGACTGGACGGGCAAGCCCCTCGACATTCTCGTCTACGGTCAGACCAAGGAAGACATGGCCACCGCCCGTTGCCTGCGCGAAGGATGCGCCCTGCGCAACATCGAGGTCGACCTCACCACATCGAAGGGCGAGACCGTGCACACTCTCGTGGATGTGGCCCCCCTGTCCGACCTCGACGGCAGCCTCATCGGTTCGTTCACCATCTACGCCGACATCACCGCCCTCAGGCAACAGCAGCAGCGCATCGAGGCGCAGCGCGACGCCATGGCCGAAGTGGCGACCGAGGCCGATGGCATCGCCCGCGACCTCAACGCCGCCGCCAACGAACTGGCAGCACAGGTTCGCGAGGCCAGCAACGGCAGCGACGTGCAACGTGCCCGCACCACCGAAACGGCCACTGCCATGGAACAGATGAACGCCACGGTGCTTGAAGTGGCCCAGAGTGCCGGACATGCCGCCGAGAACGCAGAGAATGCCCGAAAGAAGGCCGACGAAGGCGCACGCCTCGTGGGTGACGTGGTCGAAGCCATCGAGGCAGTCCGCGAGATGGCCCTCGAACTGCAACAGAGCATGCAGGGGCTTGCCACCGAAGCGGAAGGCATAGGTCACATCATGCAGGTCATCGAGGACATCGCCGACCAGACCAACCTTCTCGCCCTCAACGCCGCCATCGAAGCGGCCCGTGCGGGTGATGCGGGCCGTGGCTTCGCCGTCGTCGCCGACGAGGTGCGCAAGCTGGCCGAGAAGACCATGAACGCCACACGCGAAGTGGGGCAGGCCATCCGCAACATCCAGACGGGCGCCCGCAACAGCATGGAAGCGACCTCCAACGCCGTCGAAGCGGTGGTGGCATCCAACATGCTCACCACCCGTTCCGGTGAGGCACTGTCGTCCATCGTCAAGATGGTGGACGACACCGCCGACCAGGTGCGCGGCATCGCCACGGCCTCGGAACAGCAGTCCGCAGCCAGCGAACAGATAAGCCGCGCCACCGAGGAAATCACCGCCATCGCCGAAGTCACGGCGCAGACCATGAACCGTTCCAGCGACGCCGTGCAGCAACTCACGCGGCTTGCGGGCGACCTTGGCGGGCTCATCGAACAGATACGCACAGGCACCAGCGAGAACGCCTGACGCGCGCGTACACGCACCGGACATCAGAAAGGGGTCGCCATGGCGACCCCTTTCTGCGTACGGCGAAGATTTTCAGTCTGTGAAGGATGCGGAAGGCAATGCGCTGTACCAGACCTGCGCCCCTTGGCCTTCCCCATCCTCTGCACTTCTGCACGGGCATCACGTGTCCTTCGCCGATATCGCACGCCCTCTGTCCGCTGACACCTTGACGGGCATGCGCGGCTGGGCGAGAGTCGGATAAGGTGCGCAAGGCCGGTGCGCGCACCCGTCCGGCGTTTGCCAGCCGGACGAACAACGGCGGAACGGCATGTCGTTCTTCGATTTTCTGACCCGAGGCCGCAACACATGCGACCTGCTTCATGCCGAAGAAGGTGCCGCAGCAAGAAAATACAGGCACTTCAAAGATTTCTTGCACGACAATCACCGTGCCCTCTCCGCCGTGGCCGACCTTGAGGGGCTCTATCACCAGGGGGCCTACAGCCTGCCCGAAGCCCGCCGCCACCTCAATGAACTTCTGGAGGCCACGGACAATCTTCTTGGCGACCTCGACCGGCTCACCGGGGGACGCTACCCCGCACTTCACGACGTACTCGCCCGCCTGAACGAAGAGACCGGGGTCATCCTCTCGGCGGCAACCCCTGCCCCCTGCGTACCTCCGGTGCTTTCACTTGCGGATGTGACGCCCGACATGGCATCGGCCTGCGGCACCAAGTCGACCAACCTCGCCACCATGCGGAATGTCCTCGGCATTCCCACCCCGCCGGGGTTCGTCGTCACCGCACGGGGTTTCGAGCGGTTCATCGAGGAGAACGCACTGGGTGAGCGCATCGCACAGGCCCTGTCACGATGTGCCGCCACCGCGAGACCGGGTGACGACCCCGTGATGCTGGAACGCGTGAGTGCCGAAATCCGCGACATGGTGCTCCATGCCCCCGTCCCCGCGTCGCTGTCGGACGCCATTCTCGATGCCTACCGTGCCCTTGAGGCCGCCACCCATCCCGGTGTGCATGTGGCCATGCGCAGCAGCGCCGTGGGCGAAGACACCGAGGCGTCGTTCGCGGGGCAGTACGTCACGGTGCTCAACGTCACCGCCGCCGACATCCTCACCGCGTACAGGGAAGTGCTCGCCAGCAAGTACTCGCCCCGCGCCATCCTCTACCGTCTCAGCTACGGTCTCGAAGACCGCGATACGCCCATGTGCGTTGCGGGCATCACCATGGTGCGTTCGCGTGCCAGCGGCGTCATCTACACGGTCGACCCCTCCGCGCCGGACTCTGGCAGCCTCAAGGTGGCTGCCCTGCTTGGCCTTGGCGAACTTCTCGCCGGGGGTGAAGGCAGTGCCGACGTCTTCCATGTGGACAGGGCCACAGGCGACCTGCGCAACACCGAACTCACCGAGAAGACACATCGCCTTGTCTGCCTTCCCGACGGTGGCATCAGCCTTGAAGCGGCGACGGCCGAAGAACGCACCCGGCCCGCCATCGACGACGCCATCGTGCAACGGCTGCATGGCTATGGCATACGGCTTGAAGAGTATTTCAAGTGCCCGCAGGACATCGAATGGGCCGTCGCCCCCGACGGTGACCTCTTCATCCTGCAATCGCGGCCTCTCGGACTCGTCAGCGCCCATCGGCCGCAGACCGCAGTCGAGTACACCGGGCACCCCCGACTCATCACCCGCGGTCGCGTCGCCTCTCCCGGGGCGGCTTCGGGCGTGGTCTACAACGCCTTGGGGAACAACCCCGACCATGTTCCCGCGGGGGCCATTCTCGTTGCCCGCACCGCGTCGCCCGACTATGCGGGACTCATGGGCCGGGTGCGCGGCATCGTCACCGACGTGGGCAGCGGGGCCAGCCATCTGGCATCCGTGGCCCGCGAATTCGGCATTCCCGCACTGTTCGACACACGCGATGCCACCATGCGCCTCACCCACGGGGCCACGGTGACCCTCGATGCCGATACGACCTCTGTCTACGAAGGCACCGTGGACGAACTTGCCAGCCGCACGGCCCCCGCCCGCAAGCCATTCTTCGACTCGCCCGCGCACCACAAGTTGCGCCGCGTTCTCGACCTCGTCTCGCCGCTGCACCTTCTCGACCCGCGCTCACCGGAATTCGACCCGGCGCATTGCGCCTCTGTGCACGACATCATCCGCTTCGCGCACGAGAACGCCATGCGCGAGATGTTCGGCCTGTGTGACGACTCTCTTGACGTGACCCGCGCCGTGCGTCTGCATCTCGGTATCCCCATCATGCTCTACTGCATCGACCTCGGTGGCGGGCTTGATGACGGGCTTACCTCGTGCGAACGTGTCGAGACGGCCCATGTGCGCAGCGTTCCCATGCGCGCCCTCCTCGACGGGCTGACGCATCCCGGCATCTCGTGGCAGGGCGGCGTGGCACTCAACGCCCACAGCCTGCTTTCGGTCATGGCTTCAGCGGCGACGGCAGACAGCGAGAACCTCGGCGGTGACAGCTTCGCCGTCGTCTCACGCGACTACATGAACATCTCGGCGAAGTTCGGTTACCATTACGCAAACATAGACGCCCTGTGCAGTGACAGGCCAAGCCAGAACCATGTCGTCCTCAAGTTCGCGGGCGGCGCAGGCAGCTATTTCGGGCGGTCGCTACGCGTCTCGTTTCTCGCGTCGGTCCTGCAACGACTTGGCTTCGGGGTGGACATCAGGGGCGACATGCTCGAAGCCACCCTCACCGGGCTGGATGGCGACGCGCAGCAGGAACTTCTCGACCAGACCGGACGACTGCTGGCCGCAGCACGGCTGCTGGACATGACCATCGGCAACGGGGCCGACGTGGAACGCATGGTGAGCATGTTCTTCGACGGCAACTACGACTTTCTCGGCACGGCACGCCCGCGCCAGATAGAGGGCTTCTACACCGACACGGGCAACTGGAGCATGGAGCAGTGCGACGACGTCCGCTGTATCCGGCAGGACGGTTCCGAATGGGGGCGTAGCGTGGGAGGCGAGTCCTCCGCCGTGTTCGCCCGCATGTTCGGCCCGCGCTATCAGGAGGCACTGGACAGGGTGGAGACCTTCTTCCACTTTCCGCTCGCCATCTGTCAGGAAAGCCGCATGGCCGATGGCAGCCTGCGTCTGCATGTCCGTCCTGAAGGCGGACGCATGGACAGGGCGGGCGGGCTCGCCTTCGGCATCCGCAACGCGGGCAACTACTTCGTGCTGCGACTCAACGCCGTCGAGAACAACGTCATTCTCTTCGAATTCGTGAACAGCAGACGGGTACGCCTTGAGCGGGTCGACGTCCGCATCCGCAGCGGCACATGGGCCGAACTTGGTGTGGACATCTGCGGCAAGACAGTGCGCTGCCTTCTGGACGGGGTGCCGCTCTTTGAAACGGTTCTGCGCATCACGCCCTACGGCTACGCCGGACTCTGGACCAAAGGGGACTCTGTGACCCTCTTCCGCGACTTCACGGTCGAACCCGCACTGGGCCTTGCCCACCCTATCATGCAGTGACGTCAGGTACGCCTCCGGCCGCCAGAGTGGTCTCCGTCCGATGCCTTGAGGGAACCCACCCGCCTTGCGGTGGAGTCCTGTCCGTTATTGCCGCTGCGATGCCCTGCCCGCCGCCCCGTACCACCCGGGCAGTGCGCCGGTTGGTCCCACGCCGGTCCGCGACGCATCGCGCCCCGCACATCATGCACCAGCGACGCAAGGCCTGCGGCAAACCCTGACCCGACGTTTGTCGCATGACGAGGTCATCCGAATCGACTCCACCTGCATTGCGGGTGGTGTTCGTTGCATCCACCTCTCGCCTTCAGGCAGCTAACGCCATGGAAACGAAAGGAGGCGGGCCAAACCCGCCTCCGACTTTTCCGATTCATTACGCCATTCGGCAAAACGCCATCACGCAGCAGGCAGCCAGAATGTCTCGAAGCCACCCGGCAGCATACTGCCGGACATCACATCCCGAAAGGCTGCCGTCAGCAGAGACTATCCGCCGAGATACGCCTTCTTGACCTCCGGGTCGCTGGCAAGTTGCTCGCTGCTTCCCTCGGCCACAATCTCGCCGGTGTCCAGCACATAGCCACGGTCGGCGACCTGCAAGGCGAGTCGGGCGTTCTGTTCGACAACCACGATGGTCAGCCCTTCACGGTTGAGTTGCTTGAGCGTGCGGAACATCTCGTACATGAGCAGCGGCGCAAGGCCCATCGACGGTTCATCAAGCAGCAGCAGTTCACAGTTGGTCATCAGCGCGCGCCCCACGGCAAGCATCTGCTGCTCACCACCTGAGAGGGTGTCGCTGCGCTGGTCGCGCCGTTCGGCAAGTCGCGGAAAGAGGTCGAAGATGCGGTCGAGGTCCTTCCCGATGGCGGGGTCGCTCCCGCGCGAGTAGGTCGCCAGCATCAGGTTCTCCATCACCGAAAGGTTGCCGAAGATATGCCGCCCTTCCGGTACGAGGGCGATACGCAGCTTGCGTACCACATCATGCGGCTCGACGTTCAGCAGCGACTGCCCCTTGTAGGTGATGTCGCCAGCCGAGACCCGCGGTGCCTCCGGCGGAGGCAGACGCATGATGGACTTGAGCGTCGTGGACTTTCCGGCGCCGTTGGCTCCGATAAGGGTGACGATCTCACCCTCGTTCACGTGGAACGTGAGGCCGTGCAAGGCCTCGATGTTGCCGTACCTGACCTTGAGGTTGTCTATGGAGAGCAGCATCAGATTGTATCGTCCCCCAGATAGGCCTTGATGACCACCGGATTCGTCTGGATCGTCTCCGGGGTGCCGTCGGCAATGGTGCTGCCGAAGTCGATGACCTTGATGCGCTGGCACAGCGACATCACCACCTTCATCTGGTGTTCGATCATCCAGATGGTGATGTCGAACTCGTCGTGAATCCAGCGAATGAGCCTGATAAGACCATCCACATCTACGGAATTGAGGCCCGCCGCAGGCTCGTCGAGCAGCAGCAGCTTGGGCTTCATGGACATGGCGCGTGCAATCTCGACCCTGCGCTGCATGCCGTAGGGCAGGTTGCGGGGCACCTCGTTCGCATACTCCTTGAGGTCCATGGCCTCGAGCATCTCCCAGGCGATGGCGTCGATGGCCTTCTCGCCTGCTGTGTAGCGCCGGGTACGCAGGAAGGCATCCCACAGGGTGTACCCCAGGCGGTGATGCTGTGCGATGCGGATGTTGTCGAGCACCGACAGGTCGTGCCAGAGACGGATGTTCTGGAACGTACGGGCGATGCCGAGCGCCGTCACCTGATGTGGACGCAGGCCGCGTGTGGGAGTGCCGTCGAAGGTGATGGAACCTTCCGTGGGCGTATAGAACCCCGAGGTGAGGTTGAACACCGTGGTCTTGCCCGCACCGTTGGGGCCGATGAGCCCCGCCAGTTCACCCGCTTCCAGCTCGATGTTGAAGTCGGAGACCGCCTGCAACCCGCCGAAGCGCTGCGTCAGTCCCTTGATTTCAAGTAGTGCCATGACCTCCCCCTATTTGAGCGTGTACCAGCGGCGCAGTTTCGGGAAGACGTCGGACAACTCGCGGTTGCCCATGATGCCCTCCGGTCTGAACTGCATGAGCAGAATGAGGATGAGCGGGATGATGACCCACTTCCATATCTGGCTCAGCTCATACCCGTCGGGGAGCAGCCCAACGCTGTGCAGTACCGAATCGAGACCGGGAATGACGAACCGCAACGACTCGATGAGCAGCGTGAACAGGATGGCGGACATCACCGACCCCGAAAGCGAGGCCATGCCGCCAAGGTAGACCATCACCAGCCCTTCGGTGGACTTGAGGATGTTGAAGGCCTGCGGGTTCACGTAACCGAAGATGTGCGCGTACAGCCCCCCCGCCACCCCGGCAAGACCGGAGGAGACCATGAAGGCCGTCAGCTTGATGTGGTTGGTGTCGACGCTCATGATTTCCGCCGCGACCTCGTCCTGACATACGGCGGAGATGCCCTTGCCGTAGGTCGAGGTCACAAGGCGGCGCAGCAGCCACAGTGAGAACAGCGTTCCCAGAAGCACCCAGATGAGCATCCACGGTATGTCTGCGAGGTCGCGCATACCGTTGATGACCTTCTTCATGCCATGAAAACCGCGCGGCCCTCCGATGAACTCGAGGTTCTCGATGAGCGAGATGACGATGTAGTTGGCCGCGATGGTGATGATGGCGAGATAGTCGCCACGGGTGCGGAACGAGGGCAGGGCCACCAGCAGGCCGAAGCCCGCCGCCACGAAGCCCCCGATGGCGATGACCACGGGGAACAGCAGCGGTGCGAGCTCAGGGGGGAGCAACGCGGCCCCGAGCAGCTTGTTGTTGGTGAACAGCGTCACGGAAAGCAGCGACGAGACATAGGCCCCGACGCACATGAACCCGGCATGACCGCACGAGAACTCGCCCATGTAGCCGTTCACGATGTTGAGGCTGGCGGCGAATATGATGTTGATGCCGATGAACATCAACACCGTCTCGGAGTACTGGTCGAGCACGCCGAACTGCGACAGGCCCACCACCAGCAGGCAGAGGGCCGCGAGCACGATGTTGAGGGTGTAGTTGCGCATGTCGTATCCCGTCGGGTGAGCGTTAGATCTTGGTGGTCTTCGCCACGCCGAACAGTCCGGTGGGCCGCTGCCACATGATGAAGAGCAGAATCGAGAAGGCGAACAGGTCGCGGAACGTGGAGGGGAAGACCGCCGCCACCATGATCTCGATGAACGCCAGCAGGAAGCCTCCGATGAACGCCCCGCGGATATCGCCTATGCCGCCCACGACGGCGGCGATGAAGGCCTTCCACCCCACCATGGCTCCCATGTAGGGATCGAGGATGGGGTACGACATGGCGAAGAGCAGCCCCGCAAGACCGGCAAAACCGGAGCCGAGCACGAAGGTGAAGACGATGATACTGTCGAGCGGGATACCCATGAGCGGCAGCGCGAACTTGTCCCACGCCACCGCGCGCATGGCCATGCCGATGCGGGTACGCGTGACGATGAACTGCAGAAGCGCGAAGACGAGAAAGGCGGTGACGATGACCATGAGCTTCAGGTTGGTCACCGAAACGGTGCCGATGGTGTACACCACCTTGTCGATCATCTCCGGCAGAGCCTTGCGGCTGGCGCCCAGCAGGGCGAGGTTGCCGTTCTCGAGCATGATGCCGCACATGAGTGCGGTGATGACCACATACAGGCGGTGGGCCCCCTTGCGGCGCAGGGGTCTGTAGGCCACCCGTTCGAGGGTGACCCCGACGCCTGCGGTCAGGACCATGGTCAGCGGCACGGTGAGGGCAAGGGCCATGGGCCCCGAAAGTTCGAAGAATCCCCCTATCTGCCCGAGCAGGATGGAGGCAACGAAGAACGAGATGTACGCGCCCACCATGAAGATGTCGCCGTGGGCGAAGTTGATGAGCAGAAGTACGCCGTACACCAGCGTATAACCGAGCGCGATGAGGGCGTAGAAACTCCCCCATTGCAACGCGTTGAATATGTTCTGGATGAACGTTTCCACTGTCGCCTGTCCCTCCGTGAAGCGCAGCCCCTGGCGCGGCGCGCGGGGGGCAATGGACGGGCGGCGCGCGATGCGCGCCGCCCCCTCGTGTCGATGCGGGTGTCGGCCGTTACGGGCAGACGGATTCGGTGAAGACGAACTCGCCCTTGTCGCTGATCTTGACGACAACGGCGCACTTGATGGGGTCGCCTTCGGCGTCGAACTTCATCTTGCCGGTGATGCCGTCGAAGGTGGTGATGGCCGAGATGTTGTCGCGGATGAGCTTGCGCATCTTGCGGACATCCTTCTCGACCTTGCCGCCGTTCTGGATGGCGGTCAGCACGATGCGGGTGGCGTCCCAGGTCAGCGCGGCCACGTCGTCGGGGATGTAGCCGTAGCGGTTGGTGTACTTGTCGATGAATTCCTTGGTGGCGCCGGTGGCACCAGCCGCGGCGTAGTGGGTCGAGAAGAACTGGCCCACGCAATCCTTGCCGCACAGGGTCATGAGTTCGGCAGAACCCCACGCGTCGGAACCCATGAAGGGGCCCTTCCAGCCAAGGTCATGCGCCTGCTTCACGATGAGTGCCACGATGTTGTAGTTCTCGGGCAGGAAGATGAAGTCGGGCTTGGCTGCGAGCAGCTTGGTCAGCTGGGCCGAGAAGTCCTGGTCCTTGGTGCCGTGCGACTCGAAGGCGACCACGGTGCCCTTGCCGTGCTTCTCTTCCCACTTCACGCGGAAGATGTCGGCAAGGCCCTTGGAGTAGTCGTTGGAGACGTCGAACATGACGGCGGCGGTCTTGGCGCCGAACTGCTTCGAGGCGAAGTTCACGACCACAGGAGCCTGGAAGGGGTCGAGGAAGGCGGCGCGGAACACCCAGGGACGCCCCTTGGTGGTGTCGGGGTTGGTGGACCACGGCGAGATGAGCGGGGTCTCGTTGTCGTCGGCGACGCCGCCAGCGGGCACAGCCTGCTTGGAGGAGTTGGGGCCGACGATGGCGAGCACCTGATCGCGCTCGATGAGCTTGAGTGCCGCGTTGACGGCCGACTCAGGCTTGGACTCGTTGTCCTCATACACGAATTCGAGCATGTACTTCTTGCCGCCCACTTCGAGACCGCCCTTGGCGTTGATCTCGTCGCGCAGCATCTCGGCGGCGAACTTGGAGGCCTCGCCGACCTTGGGGATGTCACCGGTGAGCGGGATGTCGAAGCCTATCTTGATGGTATCGGCCGCATACGCTGCCGAAGCCATCAGAAGGAGCATCAGCATGGACAGAACGGTTTTCCTCATCGCTAGCCTCCTCGCAAGGTGATGAATGAAATGACGGTTCGCAATTAGTACAGCAATCAGCGGGAGATGGGAACATCATTTATCAATTTTGTCCTTATTGTAAACAGCATATAAAATCAATATGTTATAACTTGACATTATTGTTATAATAAAATACGCGTATTTTCAGTATGTTAACTTTGTAGCATTAGATTACGGTCTGTTTTAATTCCATGCATACTGAATGACAAAACAGTCGTTTTTTAATATATTGATTTCAGTGCAGTTATGGAATGACAAGCCACCACCGAGATTTCTGTGCAACCGTTTTAGTGGTCTGAAAAACTACCATTTACAGCATCGTCAAACGATTAAACGCGCAAACACACAGGGTCGCCATGTTAGCCATCCCATTCCACAAAATGAGTCCCGGCGGAAACACCACCATCCTCGTCCCCCACTCCGCTGTAGATGCCCTTCACAGGGCCCCTGTCGCCACGCGGCTCATGCACGGCCTCCACCTTGGGGCGGAACAGGTGGGCTTCATCGACATGGGGTCTTCCATCCCCCGCCTCGACATGATGGGAGGCGAATTCTGCGGCAATGCCTGCCGCTGCCTTGCCGCACTCCTCCTGCTTGAAGGACGGGTGCAGGACGACGGACAAGGAGGGAGCACAGGGCGCATCGCCGCCTCCGGCGTATCGACTCCGGTACACTTCACAGCAAGGCACCTGCCTGACGGTGCAGTGGACGCCTCCATACGCATGGACCTTCCCGCCATGCCAGACATGGTCGACATCGCACCGGGCATGAGCCTTGTCCGCCTTCCCGGCATCAGCCACCTGTTGCTCGACCTTGCGCTTCACCCCTACCCCGGACGCCCCGGTGAGACAGTGCCAGGCATCCTGCGGCGCTACGGACTGGATGAGGCACCCGCTGCGGGGTGCATCTGGTTCGGTGAAAACGGCGGAAGGCGGTTCATCAAGCCGGTAGTGCATGTCCGGGACACCGCCACCATCCATGAAGAGACGGCGTGCGGGTCGGGGACGCTGGCGCTGGCATTGCACCTCTCGCGCCACGCCGCCCCTGCGGCTGATGCCATCGACAAGGCCGCAAGCCCCGCAACGGGCAAGCCAGCCGAACGCATCACCCGCGTACCCCGTGATTGCTGCACTCCTCCGGATGATGCGGAGTGCACGAACGACGCGTGGCACGTCATCGGACAACCAAGCGGTGCCGTCATCCGTGCCACAGTGAAGGCGGGTGCCGACGGCATCGAGGCATGGATTGGCGGGCCTGTGACCCTCATCGCCCAAGGCAAGGCTTTCGTTTCCATCGCCTGAGGCCTTCATGCGCCTGCGCAAGGGCTGTCGAAGCCGACGGGTGAGGAGGCGGAGAGGTCGCGCAGCAGGCGAGGCGATAGGCCCGACGGCAGGCAGGGACGCCGTGTGGCGACGGACAGGACAATCAGGATGACAGACGGGGGCAAGCCAGAACGGCAGACGGACACAGGCAGGAAACCTGCCGGACACGCAGGAGACGACGTACGTCAACAGGCCAGATACCGCAGTCGGGCCAGCTGCCGCATGGTGACGCCGGACCGTGAGTCCGATACCCGGCGCCCTGTAATGACACCCGCCGCGGAGTCGACACCGTCCATCATGAATACTGTCGCCCACACATGCACACTCGCGTTGACGAGTCCGTAACCATTCCGTAACAATGGCACTGCTCCCGTCCCTTCGACGGGCAACACCAACATGCGAGCTGTGGCCCAGATGTCCTTCCGTTCCCTCTTCTTCGACCAGCAAGACCGCGAACTGCTGCTCATGGCCAACAAGGTCATCGAACGGCAGTACACCAGTCCCATGGTCCGGAAACTCTTCGACGGCAACCTGCACCCACACGGCATCAAGGAGCTTTCGGTCTCGCGTGAACTCCGTATCGCCTACGCCGTCATCAACCTTCTCGACACCCTCGAGGCAGGCAGGGCCGAAGACCGCCTCATGGCCCTCACCGCCCTGCGCGACGAAGCCCTCATGAGCGCCGAGACCGGGCTTCGCCGCAACACGGCCCGGGTGCTCATCCAGATCATGAAGGAACTGGTGCGAGCGCATGGCGACCAGTGCCGACAGCTCAAACTCGCGCACGACTTCAGGCGTGCGGCTTCGGGCAAGCCCCGCGTCATCCGCGCCCTTCTGCGGCGCTATCACCTGCTGGAGATGCCCGAGGCATGGAACCAGCTTGCCTTCGACAACCACGTCCACGACGCCAACACCAAGGGGCGCAAGAACCCCACGCACCTCATCATGGATGCGTGGATCAAGGGCATACGCCACCTCACGGTCATCTATTACAACTACATCGAGCCCGCCGCCGCACAGGAACTCTTGCAGGCGGCAGAGATCATGGGCGTGTCCATCCGCATCGGCGTCGAGTTCAAGTCACCGCTGCGAGGCAAGTATGTCGACCTCATCTGGGTGCCCCGCGGCTTCTCCGACGCACAGGGTTTTCTGGCCTTTCTCGCCGAAGCCCCCACGCAGCACCTCATGCACGAAGGGCGCAAGGCGTCGCGCTGGCAAGAGCAGTATGTGCTGCGCATGCTCCAGCGCTGGAACAACCGCCACCGCCGCACTCTGAACACCGAGCTTGGCCTCACCCTCGAACCCTTGGGACGCGAGGAGTTTCTCGCCTTCGTGGGCACGGGACAGGCGTCGCTGCTGCACCTTGCCGAGTTCATCCACAAGCGGATGAAGCCCGCGCTGGAGAGTCGTGTCGAGGAACTGCGCGACGAATGGCGCATCGCCACACCGCCGCGACGTGCCGAAATCGAGACACGGGTCGAACAGCTCAACAGGCTCGACCCTGAGACCATCCTCGACACATGGCTCACCCATGTGGCCAACGACGACCTGCCCGACCCGGAAGTGCCTTCCGAAGCACCCGAACTGCCCGACATCCTGCGCATGGACCCGCGCTCGCTGCTCGACTGGCTCACCAGTCTGCACAGCGGCTACCGCGTGACGCTCAACCTCGGGGGCGTCACGGTCGAGGATGTGCTCGAACTGCTGTGGGACTGCGAAGGCCTCATCACGCACCTTGAGCTGTTCAACCTCAAGGACTGGCACGAGGGCAAGGCGGACGGGCTCGAAGCCATCAATGCCCTGCAGCTGGCCATCAACAGCGGTCGCGTGCCCCTGCTCAAGCAGCTCATCCGCAACATCATCAAGGACTATACGGAGTCCGGCACGGCAGACTGCAAGGAACGGTGTGACAAGTTCCGCGCCGTTCTCCGAAATATCCCGAGGCTTCAGGGCTTCTACAAGTCGGTGCCGCTCAGGTCGCGCATCGGCACCGACTCCACCAGCCGTTCGCACCGGATGCACGGCATGGGCCTTGTCTTTCCCGAGACGCTGCCGCCACGCGCCCAGCGGGTCATCCGCGACCCGAAGGACACCATGCGGCAGATCATCCCCGTGCGCACCACGGTCTTCCTGCGTGAAAGCTACCAGCCCCGGCGCCACCCGCCCCTCGGGCGACGGCTCACGGCAATGCTGCGCCGCATTCCGGGACTTTCGCGCCTCGGCTACCGGCGCGAGACGGAGTGGGTGGTACGCACCGACAGTTCGCGGGTCACGGCGGACGGCAACATCGCCACGCTGGGCGGCTTCCTGCGCGACAACGACAACGACCTGTCCCTGAAGGAGACCGCCGGGGCGGCCTGTCCGCGCTGGATGGGCTTCGGCTACATGAACACCGGCATCGTCAACCTGCTCAAGGTGCTTGCGGGCTTCATCCCTGCCATGCTCTCGTTCCAGTACACACAGTCATGGTGGGTGCTGGCGTGGTTCGGCGCACTCATATGGTTCGGCATCACGGGGTTCCGCAACATCCTGCAGGCGGTGCTCGGCGGTGGAGGCATCAGCCGCACCCCGCTGCTGCGCTGGAACGACTACGTGAGCTGGAGCCGCATCAGCGACTCGCTCATGTACACCGGCATCTCCGTCCCCCTGCTGGAAGTGGTGATGCGCAGCCTCGTGCTGCAAGACATGCTGGGACTCACCGTACAGTCCAACCCCACGCTGGTGTACACCTGCATCGCCGTGGCCAACGGCCTGTACATCGCCGCGCACAACAGCTACCGGGGCCTGCAACGCGAGGCCATCATCGGCAACCTGTTCCGCAGTGCGCTCGCCATCCCCATGTCGATGCTCTACAACGAGATAGCCCTCGAACTGCTCGTCCTTGGCGGCGTGGCAGACCCGTGGGCCATGATCCAGCCCGGTGCGGCTGTCATCTCCAAGACGGCATCCGACACCGTGGCCGCCATCATCGAAGGATTCGCCGACCGCAACAGCAACCTGCGGATGCGCCGGTGGGACTACGAGAGCAAACTCGAACAGCTCTATGACAGCTACGCCCGCCTCGAACTGCTCTTCCCCGAGGAGGACGTGCTGGAACTGCTCAAGGCGCCCAAGCAGTTCATCCGCGCCGTCGAAGCCGAGGCGAGGCATCTTGAGACCGCCATCATCATCAACGCCCTCGACCTCATGTACTTCTGGATGTACCAGCCGCGGGCCCGCGACATCCTGCGCGAGCAACTGCGGAGCATGTCCGCGGATGAACGCAAGGTACTCGTCCGTTCACAGCTGGTGCTCACCCGCGAACGGGAGGTAAGCCAGCTGTTCGTGGACGGTATCGTGGGACGCAACTTCTCCCGCCCGCTGGCCTTCTATCTCGACCGCCACGAAGAGTACCTGCGCGACATGGAACAGATTTGCGCCAGAGGGTCCGCAGGCTGCTGACGACATCGGGGGCAAGGGGAACGTCCACGGCAGTGGCTTTCCGCCCACAGATTGCACCATATGCAAGAACGGCCGCTGCGCTCATGCGCAGCGGCCGTTCCAGTCATCGACAGCCGCAAGGCCGCAGGGGTTCAACGGGCTTCACGCCAGCCGTGGGCGAATGTCTCGTCATACAGCCGTGAGACCGTCTCCGGCCCCGTCTCGCCGGGCAGCACCAGAAAGACCGTCTGGCGCGAGTAACCTGTCTCGCTCATGGTCTCCGCAAGCGCCTGCACCGTGGTCATGACATGGCTGCCGTCGGGCCACCCCACCCGGTGGGCAGCCAGCACGCACGTCTCCGGTGCGACCCCCGCAGCCAGCAATTCGTCACGCAGGCGTTCAGGCGTCGCTGCTGAAAGATAGATGGCCAGCGCGCTGCCATGCGCGGCAAGGGCGCGCAGCCGTTCGCGTTCAGGCACGGGGGTGCGTCCTTCAAGACGGGTGATGACGAGACTCTGCGTGACCTCCGGCGCGGTGAACGAGACACACGCCTGTGCCGCCGCCGCGAAGGCTGCCGTCACGCCCGGCACCACGCCATAGGCGATGCCGTCCGCATCGAGAAGCCGCATCTGCTCACGGGTGGCCCCGTATAGCGCCGGGTCGCCCGTGTGCACCCGCGCCACTGTCCCCCCACGCCGGACGGTGTCCCGCATGAGCGAGTGCGTCTCTTCCAGTGTCATGGATGAGGAATCCGCCACCTGTGCGCCAGCGTGGGCGCATGCCACCACCTCGGGCGGCACCAGCGAGCCCGCATAGAGTACGAGGTCGGCCCCGGCGATGATGCGCTGTCCCTTGATGGTGAGCAATTCCGGGTCTCCCGGCCCTGCCCCCACGAACCATACCCGTAT
This sequence comes from Nitratidesulfovibrio vulgaris str. Hildenborough, assembly GCF_000195755.1. NCBI lineage: Bacteria > Pseudomonadati > Thermodesulfobacteriota > Desulfovibrionia > Desulfovibrionales > Desulfovibrionaceae > Nitratidesulfovibrio > Nitratidesulfovibrio vulgaris. The sequence continues at coordinate 2,856,383 of NC_002937.3, forward strand.
GGTGTCATGGCCTTTCACGGTATCGTCTCCCATGGTCACTGCCCTCCCGTCTGTGGCCGTGCGGCAGAGACAAGATGCACGGGGTTGAACGCCGCAAGGCGCATGTCACCGGCAAGAGGCGACGAGACCGAAGCCTGTACGCAGACGACCTCGGCGGGCCACCCGAGGTTGCGGAACACCCCCAGTGCCCTTTCGAGGCTGCCCAGCAGCACGCACGCCACGACCACGCGCCCGCCGGGGGCGAGTCTCTCGCAGACGGTATGCAGCACCGGACAGGAGGCATCGGCACTGATGCCACCGAGACCGCCGCCCATGAACACCCGGTCGGGTGTGGGCAGGCTGGCGAGACACGCCGGGGCGTCGCCGTGCACGACCTCGATGTTGGCCGCCCCCATACGACGCCGATTCTCCTCCACGCAGACCACGCGGGCAGCGTCGCGTTCGACGGCCCATACGCTACCCCGCGATGCGACGGCGGCACACTCCACCGACATGGCACCGCTACCGGCACCCACGTCCCACACGGTATCCGCAGGGTTCACGCGCAACGCGGCAAGGGCCACCGCCCGCACGGGCCATTTGGTGAGCAGCCCCGCCTCGGCGGCAAAGAAGGTGTCGGGCATCCCGGTGCGGGGGCCGCGCACCTCGCCCTGCGGCACCAGAAGCACGGTGCAGCACGGCCCGAAGTCGAGGGCGGCACATGCGGCAAGCGAAAGGTCGTGAGCCTGTTCCTCCACCGTACCCATGTCCTCGAAGACATGCGCACGGAACCAGTCCACACCGCGGTCGAGAAGATGGCGGGCGATGCGGTCGGGCGTGTTCACGCCGTCGGTGAGCACGCAGACGGGGTGCCCGCCGAGTACCGCCGCCGCGAGAGGCCGCCAGTCGTCGCGTCCGTGCATGGAGACGGTCACGGTGTCGTGCCACGCCATGCCAAGCCGCGCCGCAGCCGCCTGCAGACAGCTTACGGACGGCACCACCCGGACGGCATCGGGCCCGAAATCACGGGCCACACGGGTGCCTATGCCGAAGAAGAGCGGGTCGCCATCGGCAAGCACCACCACACGCCGCCCTTCTTCACGCAAGCGGGCGACGGCTTCAAGGGCGTCCGTCACGGGCGAGGCGATGACCACCTGTCGCGCGGGGTGCCCGCGGAAGGCGGCAAGCTGCCGCCTGCCGCCCACCAGCACCTCCGCATCACGCAAGAGCGACTCATGGACAGGAGAGAGCGCCGTATCCCCCGTGCCGAGACCGAGTACCGTCAGCGGAGGCAGACAGCACCCGGCATCACCGACTTCAGGAGAGGCGCAGAACGCAGATTCAGAAACCTTGGCGTGACCATCGGAGGCACTGCCACCGGAGAGTCCTGCGTCGAGGGAGACCGCCTCGGCACCATCACGTCCAGCTAGGGCATCCGGTGCTGCACCGCATTCGGGGACGGCGACATGAGCGGCACCGATATCAGCCGCGGCAGTCGCCGGGCTGGCGTCTTCCAAGACGGCACCCCCGTGGCAACCGTCGCCCGTATCGTCGCAAGCGGCCTCTTGGGACGCGGCCCCGCAGACTGCGTCATCCGCTTCAGGGAATATATGACCGCCATCGCCATCCTCGGTCGCAGCGGACGCATGGGCACTCCCCTGCACCTCGACGGTGCACAGCGATGCCAGCACATCCGGCGTGAACGGGGGCCATGCCTGCGCCTCATCCCCCTCTTCACCGTCGTCGCCCGCGCCGTCGCCTTCATCCAAGCCGCCATGCCCCGCATCAGCGCCAAACACACCAGAAGCAGCAGGCACATCAGAAGTGCCAAACTCATCAGAGGCGTCGGGCGCATCCGCGAACGCAGGCATGATGTCAGAGGCCTCCGGCATCTCAGCCTCCCCGCCCGCCGTGAAACCATCCGTCACAGAGGCTCCTGATACGGGTTCGCCCGATGAAGAGCCGCCTGACACAGGCCTATCCGTTGTGAATCCAACCGGTTCAGACTCGTCTGATGAGAGTTCGCCCGCTTCAGGCTCACATAGGGAGGGGCCATCCGCGGCGGAGTCACCCGGTGCGGGTTCTCCGGGCGCAAGGCCGCCCGCTGCACCAAGCCATCGCAAGAGGGGCAGTTCATGGACGGGGACGGACGACTCCGCGTCGCCTACTGTCTCGTGGTCGGGGCATCCGGTGACATCATCATGACTATCCGTGCAATGGCAGGGCGTGTCACCACTCCCCGTCCCTTCGGGACAGGCAAGGTCGCTGGCTTCACAGGGCGACACACCGTCTGCCACGTCGGGTTGCGGGGCTTCAGAGACGCCCTCATCCACCGGAGAGGGCAAGATGATACCGGGAAGAAGGGCCTGTCCGTTCATGCGCTGGTCAGTTCCGTTCCGTTCAGGTGAAAGAGATGGATGGTGACGCCCACCCCCGGCCCGGCGAAGCGTTCGGCGTGCGCCTTGGCGCGTCGCGTCACCGCGTCGAGTGCGGTATGGCATGCGGCATCCGGGGTGATGATGTCGAGCGCCTGCCCGGCGGTGTTCGCCCCCGCAACAGCCTCGACGCGCGCCTCGTCTACACCCGCTTCGCGGCACCATTGCGCCAGCAGAGGCAGATCGAGGGGCGCAGTGCGTGCATGCGTGTGCGGCAACCCCTGCGCGAGCTTCACCAACTTACCGAAAAAACAGCCCCATGCAAGCGCTTCGAACCCCCGTTCGGCCGCCGCCCCAAGCGCGAAGGCCACGAAGTCGGCCGCCTGCACGAACGCCTGTTCAGGCAGGTCGGGGTAGCGTCGCATGAGCAGCGTCTCGCTGCGCCTGCCCGTGGAAAGACAGGCGCGGCGGTGGCCAAGGGCACGCGCCACGGAGAGTTCCTGCGCGATGGCGGCCTTCCACGCCTCATGGCTGTAAGGACGCACCGTGCCCCGCGTGCCGAGGATGGAGATGCCGCCCACGATGCCCAGACGACCGTTGAGAGTATGTCTTGCGATGGCTTCGCCTTCAGGCACACGAACAGTGACCCGTACACCGCCACCATAGCCCTGCGCCGCGCAGACCTCGCGCACGGCGAACTCCAGCTGGGCGCGCGGGCCGGGATTGACGGCCACCTCGCCCACCGCCACCGGCAGTCCGGGCAGGGTGACGCGCCCCACGCCCGTGCCGCCCTCAAGCAGAAGCGTAGCCGTCGCATCGGGCAGCAGGCGAACATGGGTCTCGATGCGCGCCCCGTGGGTGGCATCCGGGTCGTCCCCGCCATCCTTGATGACGACACCCGTGGCACCGTCACCTTCGGTCAGCACTTCCGCCACGGGCACACCGAGGCGTCCCGGCACGCCCACGCCCTCCTGCGGCGGCAGCGGCACGGAGAGAACAGGCAGGAACGGCAGGCCGAACACGTGACGCAACGCGGCCACCGCCCCGGCGGTCATGGCCGTGCCAGTGGTGAACCCCTCGCGCAGGGCCGCGCGGTCGCGTCCGCGGGGAGGTTCCGTCGCGCCGTGCCCTTCGTCCGCAGGGACGGCATGGTCGGCGCGTGACTCCATGCCCGCAACGGGCCGGGATACCCGCGCTGCGGGCCCTCCGGCATCGTCCGCCGGGGCCTTCTTTTGAGCGGAGCACGTCGCTCCGCTATCGGTCGTGTCGATAGACATAGTGCAACATCATAAGAACAATCGATTTGACGGATGCGCCAGCATCGTAGACCACCGTACCATGTCCGTTCAGACCACCGTCATCTCCCCGTCGCGACTGCGAGACTTCGCGCTGGCCCGCCCTGTGCTGTTCACAGTGCGTCTTGCGCTTGCAGCGGTCTATATCATCGCGGGGGCGACGAAGCTGTACGATGTGCGCGGTTTCGCTGAAATCGTCAACATGTACGGCATCGTCCCCATAGACCTGCTGCCCTTCGTGGCGCTGCTGCTACCGCTTGTCGAAGTCGTGGCCGGTGTGGCCCTGCTGGCAGGGCGGGATTGGGGGCTTGCGCTCGTCACGGCCCTGACGGTTCTATTCCTAGCCGTTCTCGGGTACGCCATCTGGTCGGGGCTGTCCATCGGCGACTGTGGCTGCTTCGCCCCAGGTGACATCCCGTCCGGACACGACGACGGGTCGGCACTGAAAGAGGCGTTCATCCGCGACCTGCTGCTTCTCGCCGGGTCGCTTCATCTGTATCTCGGTCGGCACACACGCGCCGCCCTGCACGTTCCACACCCCTGAGGAGGACATCATGAACCTGAAGAAACTGCTCGCCCCACTGCTCATGCTCACCGCGCTGGGCCTCACCGCCTGCGACAATCCCTTTCAGGGCCTTTCCGAAAAGGATCTTGAAGCCAAGTCCGTCAAACTCGCGCGCGAGACCGTGAAGGGCGGCTACAAGCTGCTGACCGTGGACGAGACCAAGAAGATGATGGATGGAGACAAGACCGTCCTTGTCATCGACACCATGCCCTATGAGGATTCGTACAAGAAGAACCACATCCCCGGTGCCGTGCAGTTCCTCTTCCCCATCCCCGACATGAACGACTGGAACATGGCCGAGACCGGCGACAAGAGCCAGCAGGACTTCGAGGCGCTTCTCGGCCCCGACAAGAACCGTCCTCTGGTCTTCTACTGCGGTTTCGTGAAGTGCACCCGCTCGCACAACGGTGCGGTGTGGGCCCAGAAGCTGGGCTACACCAATGTCTACCGTATGCCCGGCGGCATCGTCGCGTGGAAGGAAGCCAAGTTCCCCGTCGACACCGTGAAGTAGACATCTTCGGGGCGACGGGTCGTGCCCGCCGCCCCTTTTCGCTTTCTGGCATGCCGGGCGTGGCACCCCCCCGGCGTCTTCATGCCCCCGCCCGAGACCCACAAACGACATGACCGCCCCACGGCATGGACTCGAGATGGCACGCAACGGCACCATCACCGGCCCCCCTTCCGGGACAGCCCCGAACGACGCCATTCCCTCCATGACACCGGACAAGCCAACGCCGCTGGTGCCCCTGACGCCGAGAAAAGGCGTTGCACCCCTGAAAGACATCATGCCTGAACGGCCGGACGCCATCGCGCCGGAAGCATCCCCGCACGAAAGCACCCGTAACGAATCGGGACACGACACCTTCGCCAGCACAGCCGCCCGATACAATGGCGGCATGTCCGGCTTGCGTGATGTCGACACGCCCGACTTGTGCGACGCCGTGGCACAGCGGGCAGCCAACCTGTTCGCCACACGGCAGCATCTCTGTGCCGAGGCCGTGCTTCGCGCCCTCGCCGAGGGGCTGGGCGGGCCACTGTCTCCGGAACAGGCTGCCGCACTGGGCACGCCATTCTGTCAGGGCATGGGCGGCGCGGGCTGCACCTGCGGTGCGCTGTCCGGCGGTATCGCCGGGGTGGGGCTGTATCTGGGCAGACGATGCGACGGTGCCAGCGGCGCACCCGGCAGACGCCACGCCCGCGTTCTGCATGACGCCTTCAGGCGTGCCTTCGGGGCCACCTGTTGCAGGGTGCTCACGAAGAACCTCGACAAGGCCGCCCATTTCGCCCAGTGCCAGCATCTGACGCAGGAGGCTGCGCGCATGGCGGCACGGCTTCTTCTCGACGAAGGTGTGCGGCCCGTGAACGCGCAGGGACTGCCCCGCAGGCCGGACACGCGCCTCACAGCATGGCGACGCCGTTTCACGGCCCTGTTCCGCAGGCGCGCCTGACCTACAAGGTGCACACCCTGACCCGCATCTGGTGGCGGCTGCCCCACAACGCGACAATGGGGGGGCCGCAATGAGCCGGCATCGGGGCACCAAAGGGCACCCCGCACCGGGACAGTCCCGAGGTCGCGCCACGCTGGCAATCACGCCAGCCCGCCCCGCCTGAACGTGCACAGTCAGCACGATGGGGCCTCACGATGGGGCCTCAAGTCGGGGCCTCAAGTCGGGGCCTCGCGTCACCAACGCAGCCAGCCCCCCCCGGAACAGGCTACACGTCCAGCACCATCGTGCCCGTCGTACGGCGCGATTCGAGCGCGGTATGCGCCTCTGCCACCTGTGCAAGAGGCCACGACTGGTCGATGTGCACGGAGACGACACCCCGCGCCACCACGTCGAAGAGGTCTGCGGCATGGGCGAGCAGGTCTTCACGGCGTTCGGTGTAATGCATGAGGCTGGGCCGCGTGAGGAACAGCGACCCGCGCGCCGCCAGCACGCCGGGGTCGAAGGGCGGCACCGCGCCGGACGACTGCCCGAACGAGACCATCGTGCCCATGGGACGCAGGCAATCGAGCGAATCCATGAACGTGGCCTGCCCCACGGAATCATAGACCACATCCACCCCGCGGCCGTCGGTCAGTTCACGTATCCGTGCCGCGACGCCGCCAGTACGGTAGTCGATGACGTGATGGCAGCCGGCAGCCAGCGCCTTTTCGCGCTTCTCCGGCGAACCCGCCGTGCCGATGACCGTGGCCCCGAGATGACACGCCCACGGCACGAGCATCGACCCCACGCCCCCGGCAGCGGCATGCACAAGCAGGGTTGTCCCCTGCCTCACAGGGTAGCATCCGTGCAGCAGGTAACGGGCGGTCATGCCCCGCAGCATCATGGCGGCTGCCATGCGGGTGGGAATGGCGTCAGGCAGGGGCACAAGCCGACGTGCCGGGATGCACCGTTCCTCCGCATACGCGCCGATGGGCCTTCCCGCATAGGCCACGCGCTGCCCGGGCTGCACCTCGGTGACGCCCTCACCCACGGCAAGCACGATGCCCGCGCCCTCCATGCCCAGCACGGCGGGCAGGGCAGGCAGCGGGTACAACCCCGTCCGATGGTAGATGTCGATGAAGTTGACCCCCACGGCCTCGTGACGGATGAGGGCCTCACCGGCACCGGGGCGACCGGGGTCGCGCTCTTCCCAGTGAAGGTTGTCGACGCCTCCGTGGGCGTGCAGGACGATGGCTTTTGACATGGTCGCCTCCTTGCGGGCTACGCACCCGTTACGCTGGATGATGGCGGGCGGGTACGGCTGGCATGGCTACCCCCCTGACAGGAAGCACCTTGCAACAGGACGCCCGCGCCGGACGGCGCCCAGCCCGAAGCGGAGTGCCATCACCTTCAACCTTACCACGCAAGGGATGCAGGGCAAGAAGGCACCACGGGGTTCGATGGGCACCGCAGGCATACCGTCAAAAGCGGCACGACAGCGTGAAAGGCGGCACGGGCTGCGCGAAAGGCCCGTTCGACGCTACCCTTCAAGGAACAGGGGGGCGTCCGGCAGGGCGACGCCCGCGACCTCTGCGGCCTTGGCGACCAGCGCAGACACGGCGGACTGCCCCTCCGGCCCGAGGTCCATGCTGAAATCGTTGACGAAGGTGCGGATATGACTGTCGATGACCTCGTCGGCCAATTCCTGCGCATGGGCCTTGATATAGGGTCGTCCGTCGGCGGGATGCGAACGCGCATGGGCGAGGCTGCGCCGTATGGCGTCCTCCACCGCCAGCGCAGTGGCGTCGTCGATGTCGCGGCGGATGGCGATGGCCCCGAGGGGCAACGGCATGCCCGTGGCCCCCTCCCACCAGCGGCCGAGGTCGAGGACGAGGTCGAGACCGAAGGCCGGATAGGTGAAGCGCCCCTCGTGGATGACCACGCCGCAGGGCACCTCCCCGGCGGCCACGGCGGGCATGACCTCGTCGAAGACCATCTCCACACGGTCGCCCCTGAAGCCGCCATGCAGGCCAAGCAGCAGGTTGGCGGTGGTCATGGCGCCCGGAATGGCCACATCCGCATGGGTGAGGTCTTCCACCGACAGTCCGGGCCTTGCCACCAGCAACGGGCCGCATCCCCGGCCCAGCGCCCCTCCGGCACGAAGCAGCCGGTAACGCCCTGCGGCATGGGCCATGGCAGCGATGGAGAGTTTGGTCACATCCAGAGACCCCTCACGCGCCCGGCCGTTCAGCACCTCCACATCGGCCATGAACATCTCGAAACCGCAGGGCAGGGGAATGCGCCCGTTGGCGAGGGCCTCGAAGATGAAGGTGTCGTTGGGGCAGGGCGATATGCCCAGCGAGAAGGTGCGCATGGCGTTCATGAAGACTCCTTGGGATACGGGCCGAAGCCCTCGGTCATTCTCATACATTGGGATGTGTTGTCCGGCACCAGCCCGGAACATGCTGCCGGGCTACCCCGCAACAGGTCATCCGCGGGGGCCGTAGGGCTGTGACTCTCTCTTCAAGTAGCTTGCAGACCATTGCCCGCATGATGCGCCCCGCCCCCTGACGAGGTCAAGCGCACTCCCCGGATGGTGCGGGCACACCAGCGGCGGGCACGCCAGCTAAAGACGGGGACGCCCCTCGGCCCGGTCGCAGGACACACGCCGGGTGAACGACGAATGCCGACGCAAGCTTGCCACAGCGCGACCATGGCGCGACCATGGCGTTGACCTCACCGTTGCCGCACAGGTTGACATGCCCGCCCCACGGGGCGAATATTCCAGCCCCGCGCCGGGTGCACTGCCCGGCCCTTCCCGGAGGACACATGCTCGATACGGACCACTACGCCCGCCTCGGACTGGGCGAGATACGCGACAAGGTCATGGCGGGCCACCGCCTGTCATACGACGACGGGCTTCGCCTGTTCGCCTGCCCAGACATCACCGCCATCGGCGCACTGGCGCACCATGTGCGCACACGCCTGCATGGCGACAGGACGTATTACGTCGTCAACAGGCAGGTCAACTACACCAACATCTGCGTCAACGGTTGCCTCTTCTGCGCCTTCCAGCGCGAACGCGGGCAGCAGGGGGCCTTTGCCCTCACCCCTGACGAGATGGTGGCCCGTGTCATGGACGACGGCGGCGTGCCCTTCAGCGAGGTGCACATCGTGGGCGGCTGCCACCCCGACCTGCCGCTGGAGTGGTTCGAGGATGTCATCCGCCGCATCCACGCAGCGCGCCCGTCCATCGTGGTGAAGGCGTTCACCGCTGTGGAAATCGCCCATTTCGCCAAACTCGCAGGCATCGACACCGAAGAGGTTCTGCGTCGCCTCAAGGCCGCTGGCCTCTCGCAACTGCCCGGTGGCGGGGCCGAGATATTCGCGCCCGATGTCCGGCAGCGCATCTGCCCCCGCAAGATAGACGCAGAAGCATGGCTGCGTGTGGCGGGCGAGGCGCACCGCCTCGGCATCGGCACCAACTGCACCATGCTCTTCGGGCACCTCGAAAGCGAGGCCGACAGGGTCGACCATCTGTGCCGTCTGCGTGCCCAGCAGGACGAGACGGGCGGCTTCACCTGCTTCATCCCCCTGCCCTTCCTCACCGAGAACAGCCTCCTCAAGCTTCCACCTGAACGCGTGGGGCAGCATGTGGGTCTCGACAGGCTGCGCACCGTGGCGGTGAGCCGCCTGATGCTCGACAACATCGCGCACATCAAGGCCTACTGGGTGATGATGGGCGTCAAGCTGGCGCAGGTCGCGCTGCACTACGGCGCCAACGACCTCGACGGCACCATCGTCGAAGAGAAGATAGGCCACATGGCAGGTTCCGACGCGGTGCAGGCCATGACCATCGCCCAGCTTGAAGACATGATACGCCGTTCCGGTTTCACGCCGGTGCGCCGCGACACCCACTTCAACCCCGTCGAGGAGGCTCGGGCATGAGCCAGCACCCGGTAGCCGGAACCCAGTCACCCTTCATGGAAGCCGACGCCGTGCGCACCATCGCCGCACACGTGCTTTCCGGCGGGCGCATCGACCGCGCCGGGGCCGAGACGCTCTACCATGAGGCATCGCTGCACACCCTTGCCCATCTGGCCCACGCCGTGCGGCTGCGGCGTCACCCTGAACCGGTGGTGACCTATGTGGCCGACCGCAACATCAACTACTCCAACATCTGCGTGTGCGCCTGCCGCTTCTGTGCCTTCTACCGCGCCCCCGGCGCGGAAGGCGGCTATGTGCTCTCCCGCGAGGAACTCGCCCGCAAGATAGACGAGACGCTGGTCCTCGGCGGCACGCAGATACTGTTGCAGGGGGGCCATCACCCCGACCTGCCGCTGCACTTCTACGAGGACATGATAGGCTGGATACGCGCCACCTACCCCGCCATCCATATCCATGCCTTCTCGCCGCCCGAAATCGTCTTCTTTGCCGAGAAGGAGCACCTCACCATCGGCGAGGTCATCGAACGCCTCCGAGCTGCGGGGCTCGACTCCATCCCCGGCGGCGGTGCGGAGATACTGGTGGACGAGGTGCGCACGAAGGTCTCGCCCAACAAGTGCTCGGCCGAACTGTGGCTCGCCGTCATGGAAGAGGCGCACTATCAGGGGCTGCGCACCACGGCGACCATGATGTTCGGCCATGAGGAGACCCACGCCCACCGCCTCGACCACCTCTTCGCCGTGCGCGATGTGCAGGACCGTACCGGAGGCTTCACCGCCTTCATCCCGTGGACGTTCCAGCCCGCCAACACCGCCATCGACCGCGACCCCGAACCCGCGCCCGCCTACCTTCGACTGCTGGCCCTCTCGCGCATCGTGCTCGACAACATCGACAACATCCAGGCCTCGTGGGTGACCATGGGCCCGCACGTGGCGCAGCTTGCGCTCTTCTACGGCGCCAACGACTTCGGTTCGCTGATGATAGAGGAGAACGTCGTGGCCGCAGCCGGTGTGAGCTTCAGCCTTTCGCGCGGCGAGATACACAAGATCATCCGGGCAGCGGGCTTCACCCCCGTGCAACGCACCATGGACTACACCCCCGTGGTGCCCCAACCCGTCGAAGCATAGCACTCCGGGGGGCGAAGGCATGCGCCGCGCCCCCCGGCTGACACCCTGCGGAGAACGCACCATGCACACCCCCTGCACCTACCCCCTGCGCCTCGGCCGCATCGGATACCTCAACGTGCTGCCCATCTACCACCCGCTGGAGACGGGCATCATCCCGCACGAGTTCGACATCGTTGCGGGGCCGCCCGCCGTGCTCAACAACATGATGGCGCGTGGCGACCTGCATGTGTCCGCCACATCGTCCATCGAGTACGGACGCCATGCCGACGACTACCTTCTGGTGCCCGACATGGCCATCGGCAGCCGTGGGCCCGTCATGAGCGTGCTGCTTCTCTCGCGCCGCCCCGTCGAAGAACTTGCGGGGCAGACCGTACTCGTCAGTGCCGAGACCCATACCTCCGCCGCCCTGCTGCGCCTGCTGTTCCGCGAATACTACCGTTTCCCTGTCAGCTATGTCACCGGATGCGCCACCACGCAGATTGCAGGCCCAGAGGCCCCCGAGGCATTTCTCGCCATCGGTGACGAGGCATTGCGCCTGCGCAACCACCCGGACTACCCCCATGTGCTCGACCTTGGCGAGGCATGGCGTCAGTGGACGGGGCTGCCCTTCATCTTCGGTGTCTGGGTGGTCAGCCGCGCCGCAGCCGCGGCCTGTCGCTTCAGCGAGAACCCCGCCGACCTGCTTCGCCGCGCCCGCGACTGGGGAGAGGCCCACATGGACACCATCCTCGACCTCACCCTTCAGGGATGCCCACTCACCCGCGAAGAACTGCGCGTCTACTACGACGGACTCGTGTACCACCTCGGTGACGAGGAACAGGAAGGGCTGAGGCTGTTCTACAGCCGACTCGCCGCCAGTGGCGACCTTGCACGCGCCCCCGCGCTCGCCTTCTTCGGCGCATAACCGTTCCTGCGCTGTTCCTGCTGCCGCACTTCAGGCTTGCATTATATATAGCAAACACTATATATAATTTCGCAAGACGCTAGATGGAGGGGGCATATGGCAACCCGTGACAGCGGAACGTGGTGCAACGGCAACGGGCCTGCGGAAGAGATGCCCTCCCGCAGGGTATACGACGGAGATGTCTGCAAGGGTTACGACCAGCTGCCCCCGGCGCCCTCCAGTCGCCCCTCACCATACGAAACCGAAGCACCCCGCGCCTTCTGCGGGACAGTCCTCGTTGCCGACATCACCAACCATAGCCTGCTGTTCACACCCTCCAAGGAGACCGCCGGGCAGCAAGACACCGCAGACTCGCCGACGGCCTGCATCCTGATGCGAACGCTGCATGAACGCCTGCTTCCCGTCGTCATCACAGGTGCCGGAAACGTCAACGTCACCCGCGACGGCGTCACGGCAGCCTATGCGGACACGACGACGGAAACGGCGGCACGGCGGGCCATGCGGGATGCGCTCGAACTTCGGGCCCGTACAACGGCACTCCTCTCTTCCAGCCGGTATGCCAAGCTCATACCGCCCGGTACGGGGTTGCGCATCGCCATCGTCACGGGGGCGGTGCACCTTGTGCCCATTGAACCGCCCCTCGCCCATGCGTCCCGCACCGGCACCATCCTGCCCTTCATCATGGGCGACACGGTAAGCCTCGCCACGAGGCTGTGCGCCAGCAGCTTCCTGCGACCCGACGGGCTGGCCCTTTGCGACACCACCTACCGGGCGCTTCAGGGCGAACCCGGTCTTGCCAGCCTGCATTTCGCGCACCGTATGTGGCGACCCACCCCCGGCACGACCCACCCGATTCACCTGTTCCAATGCCGCTGCCCCCGCAACACGGCGAGAGGCACCGGAAAGACCCGCCCCCCTACACGTGCAGACGGTGCGCGCCATAAATCCCCCTGCCATTGCCGCGTGCCGTCTGCACGTTCCTGAGTGCCTACCCGGATTCGGGCGCACCTGAAGACCACGTGACAAGACGACGCACACCGGAGGACACCATGTGACGCGGGCATATCCTGACCATGCCACCAGAACGCGAGAAGGGCTGTCGACAGACTATGGTGTCGTGAGATGGCGTAGCAGCGAAAAGAAGGTGAAGAGCGACCACCCGAGGGCCAAACCCGCCACAAGCAGAGTGACGGGCATCGTCCTGCGGCCCTTACGCCCGAGGTCGCGAAGATAGAGGACGGCAGCTGCCGGAACAAGGACAAGCAAGGCCAGTTGCAGGAACACGCGCATCATCATCCCTCACGTACGACAGACGGGAATGACCACGATGGCAAAGACGCCCGGAGGACGCCCGCCATCAGTCGTCCTCGCCCGCACGGCACACCCGTTCACGTCGCCCGCCTGAAGACAGTCCAAGCCATATGGCAAAGAGCGCGAGAGACGCCCCCACAAGCCCCAAGGGCCCCGTGGGCCTGTCGAAGAACACGATGTCCCAGACGAAGGCAAGCGCAGGCTGCGCCAGCATGACCAGCCCCCCAAGCGAGGCGGGCAGACGCGGCAGACCGCTCGAAAGCAGCAGCCAGCCAAGCCCCTGACAGAAGACGCCATAGACCAGCAGCACTGCCAGCGACCCCGCGTCGGGAATGGAGAAATCTCCGCCCCTGCCCAGCACGCCGAGACCGATGAGGGCCGCACACGCCAGTGAGACGAGCGCCATGTTCGCCTCTGCGGGCAACTGCCCCGCCATGCCCTGCGACCGCCGCAACAGCAGTATGTACAGCGCATACCAGAAGGCCGTGGCGAAGCCGTAGCCCACACCGGGAAGCATGTCACCGGACAGGCTGTCGGGCGTCACCCCGAGAAGCAGCCATAGCCCTGCCACGGCAAGGGGCATGGCCACCAGCAACCGGACGGGGATGCGTTCACGCAGCAGCAAGGCCCCGGCCAGTGCCACGAGAAAGACCTGAAAATTGCCGAGGATGGTCGCCAGCCCCGGCCCCACCAGCAGGATGGAGCGATGCCAGCATTCGAGGTCGAATCCGAAGAAGAGGGCCGCCCCGAGTGTGACCGCGTAGACGCCCTTCGGCGCCGCGAAGCGCTGCCCGCGCCACAGGGCCACGGCAAGCAGGGCGACGCCGCCGAAGAACAGCCTGTAGAAGGCGGTCTGGCTGGGGCCCACGTCGACCATCTTCACGAAGACCGGCGAGAAGCTGATGATGACAGCCCCGGCGAACACGCGAAGCAGTCCGCCGCGGGAGAGACAGGTGGAATCTTCCATTGTCGCAGGATACGTGAAGCCCCCCGGCACGTCCAGCATGAGACCGGCGAGGGAGGGCGTGGGCAAGGCCTGAGCAGGACATCATGACCGCCTCAACACCGACGCCCTTCGGGTCTGCACGGCATGAGCAGGGCACGAGAGGGCATCATGACCCGATGGCTTCCGGGCGGCCTGCCCTGCGGCACCCAAGACAGCAGTCAGCGAGGACTAGCGTTCGCCAGCCCTGAGTCGGGCCTCGCGCGCTTCAGCCACATGGCCACGGGCGTCGAGGGCACGCGCCAGTTCAAGCCAGCCCTGCTTGAGGTCGGGACGCAGGGCGACACTCTGCCTGGAGAGGGCCTCGGCCATGGCCGGGTCTTCTCCGCCATCAAGATAGAGACGGGCCATCAGCTGCAAGGCCACGGCATCCTGCGGATTACGCAACAGGGCGTCGTGCAGATGCTCACGGGCCTCGTCGGGGCGGCCCTGTCGCATGGAGAGACGGGCGAGGTTGCGGTGGACGAGGCCGCCGGAGTCTCCCGCACGGGCCGCCTTGTTGAAGTACTGGCGGGCCTGCGCGTAACGCTTCTCCCCTTCGGCGAGTTGACCGAGGCGCACCAGCGCGAAGACATGGCCCGGTGCGTACTTGAGGCATTTCCGGTACTGCTTGCGGGCTTCGGCCGTCTCACCCAGCGACTGGCAGACCGTGCCAAGGTTGTACAGTGCCATGGGGTCGCCCGGCTTGCGTTGCAGCGCCTGTTCGAAGTAGCGGCGCGCCTCGCCGTGCCTGCCGAGACCCGCCATGCACACACCAAGCGAATTCCACGCCATGGTGTTGCCTTCGTCCGCCAGCAGGGCCGTCTTGTACTCCTCGATGGCACCGAACGTATCGCCGAGGCTGAACCGCTTGTCGGCGCTGATGTTGAGGGCCAGCGAATCGAAGATGCCCACACGCGGTTCAGGCAGCAGCAAAGCGTATTCGAGGGCCTTGAGGGCGTTCTCCAGCGCGTCCGCCCTGCGGTAGGCGAGGAAGGGGTGGCACCCCACACCCACCGCGGCGTCGATGCGCAACCGCTTCGACAACAGGTCGCACAGCTGGCGGTAGCTTTCGCGCGCCGCGTCGCATGTCATATCGGGGTGGAAGAACACGATGCTGTTCAGGCCGTATCGCCCACCCAGAGTCTCTGCGCCGAAATGGTCGCGGCACAGTTGGGCAGCCTCCGCCATGAGCTGTTCGGGGTGCGAGGCACGCCCTTCCGGGTCGCGCCCGTCGTCGCTGAAGCGGACCAGCGCAAGGGCGAAGCAGTCGCAACCTTCGCGTGCCTCACTCCAGCGGGCGAGGAAGTCGCCATGCCGGTACAATCCGGTGAGGGGGTCCACCTGCACGCCGCTGGCATCGCGCCGGGCATCACCGCCCTTCTCCTCGGGCAGCAGGGTGAGCCTGTCGCCGGGTTCGATGGGCCACGTCGGGTCGCCAAGGTGCAGGATTTCAGCCACGCTCCGGTCTTCACGCACCTCAAGCAGCACGACCTCGCCCTTGTAGAGTGGCTGACGCGGTTCATGCGTCCCCCCGCGCACGGGATAGGCCACCGACCACACCGAGAAACGCTGCCCCTCGCGGGCGTTCATGCTCCGGCCCAGATTCACCATCACCCGCGAGAGGGGATGCGTCTCCACCACGGCCCCCCCCTCGGCGAGGATACGGGCGAAGCCCATCACACCGGGGCCTTCGCTGCCCTCACCCTCACCGGCAACGGCTGCCGCCAGACGCGCCTTGCGCAGCAGCACCCTCGCCTGTTCGGCCATGTCACGCTCGAACAGCGCCCCCTCCATGTCGCGGGGGTAGACGGCGTAACCAGCCGACACGCAGACGCGCACGGCCTTCTCCGTCAGTCCGCACCGCAGCGACACGGCGCTGAGGCGTTGCACGGCCTCTTCGGCCAGCTTGCGGCAGACGCCAGAGGCGGCCGCAGGAACCAGCAGGGCGAACTCGTAGTCTCCGGTGCGGGCCGCAAGAGCCTGTTCGGGCGCAAGGGCCGACAGTTCGCGGGCCAACTCTGTCGTGAGCCTGTCGGCGAAGGTGTAGCCGTGGTCACGCGCCACCTGCCGCAGCGAGGCGAGACGCACCACCACAAGTCCCATGCAGGCCCTGTGCAACGGTGCACCGAGGTCTCCCTCGCCCTCGGGCGGGTTGGCGAAACAGGTGCGCACATGGTCGGCCTCGCGCGCCATCCGTTCCACGAGATGCTGCCGGGTGGACAGCCCGGTCAACGCATCGGTGCGCCCGGCCTTGTAGAGGGCGAGGTTCTCCATGCACAGCGCCAGCAACCCCGGGAAGGCGGGCATCAGCGACCGCACGATGCGTCGGGGCACCCCGCGGGCCACGAACACGGCAAGCAGGGCGCCACCATGGATGAGCGGCAGCAGCAGCCGCCCCTCACCGGGCAACCACAGGGGTTCCACCGTCTCCGCCTCGCGGGGGAAGTAGAGACTGTAGGCCTTGAACGGCAGGAAACGCGACACGGCTTCGCGGAGGCGGGATTCGAGGGCGATGAGGTCGCGCCGCGAGAGTTCCGCCTCACGGCTGAGGAGTGCTGGTGCTGTCATGGTTCCGGTATATAGCCCGACGTCGCCCCGATGAAAAGCGTCAAGCATGTGAAGATGCGGATTTCGTTCATGAACAAAGGAACGGCGGCACGTAGCCCTTACCCGTCCGGCCCCTGTGACATCAGGACAGGGAACATGGTGACATCCACACCATGATAAAGCCCTTGAGCCCCTGCGGGATGCGGCCCCGGGCTGGTCGATGCGCAGGCGGCCCCTGCCAGTCTCACCCGACCGATGCCTTTGACTTGAACGATGGCCCCACAGGCGGTATGACTTTCCGCTGTGGCAGCAGCGCATGGCGCCATGCGGCCCGAATCTTCCCCGAGGAGACCCGGCATGACACAGCAGGACGTCATACTCTGCGCCATCCGCGAACGGCGTAGCGTACGGCATTACACCGGCGAACCGGTCGCCCGCGAGACCGTGCGCACCATCCTTGATGCGGGCCGATGGGCCCCCAGCGGCCTCAACAACCAGCCATGGCGGTTTCTCGTCGTCTTTCCGGGCGACCCGCGGCAGGAAGTGCTCGCAGGGCTCACCAAGTACGCACGCATCGTGCGCGAGGCGGGGGCGCTCATCATGGTGTGCCTCGAACGCCAGCGCATGTACAATGCCATGAAAGACCATCAGGGCGCCGGGGCCTGCATCCAGAACATGCTGCTTGGCGCACACGCCGTCGGCCTCGGGGCCGTCTGGCTTGGCGAGATCGTCAATCGTGGCGATGAGGTGCTCACTGCCACGGGCCTTTCGCCCGAACGTCTCGAACTCATGGCCGTCGTCGCGCTGGGCCACCCCGAACGCGCTGGCGGCGGCGACCGCATCCCCCTTGACGACATGCTTCTGGAGCCCTTCTGATGCCTATCAAGACCTTTCCCCTCGGCCCGCTGGAGACCAACTGCCACCTCGTCCACAACGGCAGGACGGCCGTCGTCGTCGACCCCGGCGGTGCTCCGCGCCCGGTGCTCAACTATCTGGAGATGCAGGGCCTCACCCTCACGCACATCCTGAACACGCACCTGCACTTCGACCACATCTACGGCAACGCAGCCCTCGCCGCAGCCACGGGCGCGCCCATCCTCGCCAGTGCGGGTGACGCCTTCCTGCGGCAGACCGAACTCGGCAAGGGCGGGGCCTTCGGCTTTCCGGCTGTCGACGACTTCACGAGCATCGACCTCGAACCGGGCGAACACCGCTTCGGCGACCTCGCGTGCACCGCCTTCGCCACCCCCGGGCACACACCGGGCAGCCTCTCGTTCTATTTCCCCGAAGAGGACACCATCATCGTCGGCGACCTCATCTTCTACCGTTCCATAGGCAGAACGGACTTTCCCGGTGGCGACCTCGAAAAACTGCGGGCCTCCGTCCGCGACCACATCTTCACCCTGCCGGGCAAGACGCGCATCCTGCCCGGGCACGGCCCCGCCACATCGGTGGACGACGAAACACGCAACAACCCGTATTTCGGAGACTTCGCCGTATAGCGAAGCCCGGAGGACAGCATGGACGGCAAGACCATCGACCTGCGTGACAAGTGTTGAGGCGTCGGCCTGGAGGTACGGTGGTACCTCATGTATGACGGGACCTCGCCGCTGACCTTCATGCTGCGCCCCGATACCGTGGGACAGGCGCTGGAGGCCACGAGCATCGTTCCCGGCTGGCAGGCGGAGAGCACCGTCACGCCCGAAGGGGCGACCGTACGCTTCACCCGGATGGTCGCAAAGGAGCACACGGCATGACGCCTGTCGCACACCCCGCCCGCGCCCTCGCGTGCAGCCCGCGCGGAGGCGGCAACACCGATACGGCCACGGCCCTGTTCGCACAGGGCTTCACCGATGCCGGCGGGCGCATCGAGGTGGCGCATCTGCGTACCTACCACGTCGCCCCCTGTGTCTCGTGCCAGCACTGCGAGCGTTCCCCAGAAGGTTCATGCCCTCTCTCGCCTACCGACAACAGCACACCGCTGTTCGACATGCTGCTCACGGCTCCGACACTGTTCATCGCCTCGCCCATCTACTTCTACCATCTTCCGGCGCAACTGAAGGCGTTCATCGACCGGGGGCAGAGTCACTGGATACGCCGCGCGCGGGGTGACAGCACCCTCGAGTCGCTGCCGCGCCGCACGGCGTGGGTGACGCTGGTGGCAGGGCGCAAACAGGGCGAAAGACTCTTCGAAGGCAGTCTCATCACGTTGCGCTACTTCCTGCGCATCTTCAACTTCGACCTCGCCCCGCCGCTGACGCTGCTGGGATGTGACGACGCGGCATCTCTGGGCGGCAACACCGACCTCGCAGCCCGAGTGCACGCCTACGGGGCACAGGCAGCGCGCCACTGCCCCCCTGCATCGTGAAACCGGCACGATGTTGCCGCAAGGCAGCCCCCCGCACCGGGATGCGCCCACTTCTGCCTTGTAGGGCCTCGCACACCGGGGCCTGTCACTGATGGCCCCCATCCGGTACATGGCGACTCTGCGGGCCCATGTCCGCATGTGGCTGCACAGACTGCGCCTTGACGAACGCCGTTGCGCGATGTGCCTCGCCCCGTTCGCCCCCGACATCCCCCCTCTTCCCCCCTCATTCCCGGATAACGCCCCGTGGCGACCCGGTCGGCATGACGGACACGAACCATCAACGCCACCACACGGGCAGGGCGATGCCCCTGGCGGGCAGGATGCCGCACCCGTACGCGCCGCGCCGCCCTCACCCTCGCAACTCTGTCCGCACTGCCTCGCCATGATGCCTCGCAGAATGGCCGGATTCTGCCCGTACTGCGGCGACCTCTTCCCGGCGCACCACGCGCCCTGCACCCCCTGCGCCCACTGCCTCCGTGAAACTCCGCCGTGGCGGCACCTGTGCTTCTACGGAAGCTACGAACATGCTTTGCGCCAATTGCTTCTGCAGGCGAAGTTCCATAGCGACCCCACCGCCGCCCATATCGCCGGTGAACTTCTCGCCAGCGTCTGCGCCGACCTGCCACATCCCGACGCCATCGTGCCCGTACCGTTGCATACGGCGCGACTGCGCGACCGGGGTTTCAACCAGTGTGTCGAGGTGGCGCGTCCCATCTCACGCATCCTGCAAGCCCCCTTGCGCCCCGACCTTCTCGCCCGCACCCGCCATACCCCTCCACAGACCGGACTGCATCGCAAGGAAAGGCTGCGCAACCTGCGCGAAGCCTTCGCCGCCTCTCCGTGCTGCGCGGGGCTGCACCTCCTGCTTGTGGACGACACCATGACCACCGGCACCACTCTCGCCCATGCAGCGCGGCACCTTCTGGCCGCCGGGGCCGCCAGTGTGGATGTGGCCGTTGTGGCACGCACACCCAGACATTTCGGGTAGACACTGCGGCTGACGCGCCCACCGGACGCGGCCTGCGCCTGCTACGCCCCGCGTGGCCAAGGAATGCGTGGTGCCATGCCGCCTTGGCAGTGTTTTCCCCGCACTGCGAAGGACGACTTGACTCCTGTGCAGAGGCAACGGGCTTGCCTTAGCCTTGAACGGCAGGCGGGCCGCGGTGCAGGGTGGCGGTCTGCCCGCAAGCCACGCCTCTGTATGCATGGCCATGCGTGCACACCGGATTGTCCTCCCGCAGCCGCACGCGGGAGACCAGGCCACACCCCGCCGATGACCGGAGGCCTTGTGCGCGACAGGGTTGACCGCGCGAACAGGGCAAAAGAAGTGACACGCCTTGGCGTTTCGTGTAACGAAGCAACATCTTTTAGGTGTTTCATATGTCACTTCGCCAAACAGAAGGAGTCATCATGAGAATCTCGCGCCTTTTCGCCGCCCTCCTCGTACTGGGCATGGCGTCCCCCGCTTTCGCCCATTTCGGCATGGTCATCCCCGACGCCCCGGTCGCCACGCAGGCCAAGAAGACACTCGGCCTCAACATATCCTTCTCGCATCCGTTCGAGGGCAAGGGCATGGACATGGCCCGCCCGCAGGCGTTCAGCGTCATCCGCATGGATGACGGCAAGGCCGAACGCACCGAACTGCTGGCCGCGTTGCAAGAGACCAAGGTCATGGGCAAGGCCGCATGGAAGACCGACTACAAGGTGGCACGGCCCGGCGTGTACCAGTTCGTGCTCGACCCCGCACCCTACTGGGAACCCGAAGAGAACGTCTTCATCCGCCATCTGACCAAGGTCGTCGTGCCTGCGTTCGGCGCCGAAGAGGGATGGGACACCCCTGCCGGCCTCAAGTTCGAAATCGTGCCGCTCACCCGCCCCTTCGGCAACTTCGCGGGCATGACCTTCACCGGGCAGGTGCTTCTTGAAGGCAAGCCCGCCGCCGGGGTCGTGGTCGAAGCCGAACTCTACAACAAGGGCAAGTTCACGCCTCCCACGGAATACAACGTCACCCAGAGCGTGAAGACCGACGCCAACGGCGTGTTCTCGTTCACCTGCCCGCAGCCCGGCTGGTGGGGCTTTGCCGCGCTGACCACCGACAAGGACACCCTCAAGGGGCCCGATGGCGCGGACAAGGAGATAGAACTGGGCGCAGTGCTGTGGACGCACTTCGACGCATGGAAACAGGGCAAGTAGCCATCTGTATGCAAGGACCCCGGAATCTCACCGGGGGCCTTCGAAAAAGGTTGGCAGAACGCATCGGAGCACTTATGGTAGGACTGGTACCCATACGAATGGAGGCTCCATGCGTTTTTTGATCGTCGAAGACGACTTCACCAGCCGCAAGTTCCTGCAGAACATGCTTGCACCTTTCGGGGAGTGCGACATAGCCGTGAACGGCGTCGAAGCCGTCGAAGCGTTCAAGACCGCGCTCGACTCCAGTGTACCCTATGACCTTGTCTGTCTTGACATCATGATGCCCGAGATGGACGGACACGAAGCGTTGCGGGCCATGCGTTCCATCGAACGCGAAAGAGACGTCGCCCCGGCGCAGGAAGTGCCCGTGGTCATGACCACGGCACTCGACGACCCCAAAAACGTGGTGGAAGCGTATTACAAGGGCGGGGCCACATCGTATGTGCCCAAGCCCATCGACAGGCAGCTGTTCCTGCAACTGTTGCGGAACCTCGGCGTCCTCCACTGAAGCCCGCGCGGGTGAGCGCTTGCGCGGTAGCCCCACGAGCCATGACACACTTCCGCAAATCCTTCTTCGTTGCCGCGTTCTGTGCGGCACTGGTTCTCTGCATGTCCCCCCTCGCCGATGCCAAGCGCATGGGCGGCGGAGGGTCTTTCGGCAGCAGGCCGTCCATGCAGCGCTCGTTCACGCCCACGCCCCAACAGGCGCCGCAGATGCAGCGCCAGCAGACGCCCACCCAGCAGGGCATCAACCAGCAGAATCCCGGTGCAGCACAGCAACCCGGCATGGCACAGCAGCCGCGCCGCGGTCTCTTCGGCGGCATGGGCGGCTTCCTCGGCGGCATGCTCGCTGGCGGGCTTCTCGGGTCGCTGTTCTTCGGCGGCGGCTTCGGCGGTATGCCGGGCATCCTCGACATGCTGCTTCTGGCCCTCGTGGCCTACGGCATCTTCAAGTTCATCTCCATGCGTCGTCAGGCCGCCAATCCCCAGCCCGCAGCGGCGGGGTACGGCGCACACACCTCCCCTTCCGACAACGACAACGGATGGGGCACGCTACGCAGCGCCCCGCAGGGCGGCACGACCTATCAGGAACAGGCCGGGCCTGAAGTCCCCGCCGGGTTCGACATCGAGCAGTTCATCAAGGGTGCCAAGATGGCCTTCACCCGCTTGCAGGCGTCGTGGGACAAGCGCGACCTTGAAGACATCTCCCAGTTTTCCACCCCTGCGGTGCTGGATGAGATACGCAGGCAGGCCGAAGCCGACCCAGTGCCCTCCACCACGGAGATACTGCTGGTGAACGCCAACCTTCTCGGCGTCGTCGAAGAGAACGGCCAGCAGACAGCCACCGTGTTCTTCGACGTCCTGCTGCGCGAAGACCCCAGACAGGATGCCCCCACCTCGGTGCGCGAGGTATGGCATTTCGTCAGACCCGTCAAAGGCACGGGCATGTGGCAACTCGACGGCATCCAGCAGGTCGACCAGTAGCCCAACGCATCTTCAGCCCGAAACGCACGGGGCCGCGGCAGACGTCGCGGCCCCTCTTCTTTTCCGGGATATTCAGCGTCCTGCGTTCATGCCGCACCACCGTGGCCTGCTGCGAGACTGGATGGAGAGGCCAGAGGGCTGAACGACGCGGCCTGAGAAAGAGAACGTGCAGCGTGGCAGGACTGTGTGGCGGGACAGTGTACGACCGCAGACGGACAACGCAGCCAGACAGGGCAGAAGGGCCACCCGTCCACCGGCATCACCGTACAGGCTGCACGTTGCCGGGGGCAGTCTCCACCTCGTCTTCCTCCGCGTCTCCCGCATCCTGTGGAAGACCCGAGTCCGTCATGGTCGGCCCACGTTCCCCCCACAGCATCATGCGCAAGGCGGGCAAACTGCGTCCGGTGCGACGCGAAAGGTCGCACAGGGCGTCGTACTCCGGACGCGAAAAGGTCACACCATCCACCTCGTAGCCTTTGGCGGGCACATCTTCATCTCCCACTTCCACCAGCGACGCCCCACGCGCAGCCACCACCCTTTCGAGCAGTTGCCGGCGTATGCCGAGCGTATGCGTATGCTCGAAGATGGCGGCTTCGACACCTGACCGGGCACGGGGTTCACACAGCACACGCAGCACACCGCCGGGGCGATTCTTCTTCATGACACCGGGCAGCCACAGGACATCCAGCGCGCCAGCCTGCGGCAACACATCGAAACACCGCCCCAACTCCTCGCCAGTGAGATGGTCGAGGTGCGTCTCCAGCTGCACGACGGTCTCGACCCTGTACCCCTTCTGTGCAGCCCCGGTCGTCGTGACGTCACCAGCGGTGGGGTTGCCGTGTCCAGTCCCGTACCGCCCCTGACCAGACAGGGCACACGGGGCGGCTTCATGCAGGAAGAGGCGCAACCCGCCCCCCGAAGGACGACTGCCGTATCCGGTGGCACTGGCACGGACGATGCCCGACGGCCCCTCATCGAAACGGTCGGCAAGTGCCGTGGCGACAAGTGCCCCGGTGGGGGTCACCAATTCCTCGCGGGCGGCAGTGGGAAACACGGGCACCCCCTCCAGCAGTCGCACCACGGCGGGCGCAGGCAGGGGCAGCGTGCCGTGCGCACAGACGACGACACCTGAAAACCACGGCAAGGCAGAGCACACGACCTCGTCCACGCCGAGTCGTTCCAGTGCCCAGAAGGCCCCCACCACGTCGACCAGCGTGTCGATGGCACCCACTTCATGAAAATGGACGTCCTCGGGCCGGACACCGTGCACCGCCGCCTCGACCTCGGCAAGGCGCGTGAAAGCACGCCATGCGCGTTGGCGCACGGTCCCGGTGCAGGCAAGCCCATCAAGCACTGCCGCCATGTCCGGCAGCGTCCTTAGCGGCTGAGGGTCATCCCACTCCACCGAGAGCGTGTGACCGGTCAGCCCGTGCCGCGTCACCGGAATCGCACGTATGCGACAGTCGACGCCCGCAGCGACGAAGAGTGCCTGCAACGGCTGCATGTCGACGCCCAATCCGGCGAACGCGGCAAGC
Organism: Nitratidesulfovibrio vulgaris str. Hildenborough; assembly: GCF_000195755.1. Taxonomy (NCBI): domain Bacteria; kingdom Pseudomonadati; phylum Thermodesulfobacteriota; class Desulfovibrionia; order Desulfovibrionales; family Desulfovibrionaceae; genus Nitratidesulfovibrio; species Nitratidesulfovibrio vulgaris. Next base: position 2,880,424 of record NC_002937.3, read on the forward strand.
ACCATGTCTCCGGCGATACCTGCCCTGCAATCCATGAATAGCCGCATCCCTGCTCCTTTTGCTGCCCTGTCCGCACACGACGGCCGAGGCTCGTCATGCCAGCCATGGCTGGCGACACGCCCGACTATATACCCGCGGCCACGCCATCCACCGTGTCGCAGAAGCCATCCGATACGGTCACAGTCGCCGAAGACGGGATGGGGTCCAAGCACACGTGGGGTGTGCCCGCATCGCCGCCCGCATCGCCGCCAACGCCATGGACCATTGCCTGTCAGTGCGTTGCGGCTAGTAGACCTTGCGCCGCGAGAACCCCGACCCGAGGACATTGAAGGTGTTCTCGATGATCATGAAGGCGTTGGGGTCGGCGTTGAACACCAGTTCTTCCAGCCGCTTGAGCTGTATGTTGGGCACCACGATGAGTGCGACCCTCTTGCTGCGCCCCGTGAACGCCCCCTGCCCTTCAAGAAGGGTCACCCCCCGGTGCAGGTGTTCAAGCACGTCATGTGCGATGCAGTCGACACAATCGGAGATGATGAACACGAGTTTGCGCTGGTTGAAGAGCGAGTGCACATAGTCCATGACCGTCGAATAGGTGTACACCATGATGACGGAATACAGGACGACATCGGTCTCCATGGTGGCAAGGCCTATCATGAACAGCAGGAAGTTGTAGGCGAAGCTGAACTGTCCGACCCTGATGTTCCAGCGCTGGTGCAGGACGATGGATATGATCGTGAGCCCGCCCTCACTCCCCAGTGACCGCAGTACGATGCCAAGTCCGGCACCGCACACCGTGCCCGCCGCCACCGCGGCGAGCAAAGGGTCGTGGATGCTCGACTGGAAGGTGATGAACTGCGCCGCCAGTGTGGTCACCGCTGTTCCGTAGAGGCTGTAGAAAAAGAAGCGACGGCTGACGCACAACCAGCCGACCACGAATATGGGCAGGTTCAGCAGCACATACCAGACGGCAGGCGTGAAGAGCCCCGTGGCGTAGTAGATATAGAGACCGGTACCGAACACACCTCCGGAGATGAACGCATGGGGCATGGCGATGGACTTGAGTCCCAGCGAGAAGAGCACCCCGCCCACCGTTAGCAGGAACAGGTTCCACGGCACTGTCATGGTCACGTCGCGCATCCGTCGCGCAAGCATATTCCCTCCCTCGCACGGGGAGCCCGCATCGGGGCTGTTGTGCGATTCTCTGAATCAGGTATAGAATGGTTCCAGCAGGATAACCGTAACCGTCCCGTGCGCCAAGACCGCCGCAAGGAGGCCACCATGCTCATTCGCGAGTGGATGACCCGCAACGTCATCACCGTCACACCCGACACGTCCATGATGAAGGCGTCGAAGTTGATGAAGGAGAACGGCTTCCGCCGTCTGCCCGTTCTTGACGGCAACGGAAAGCTGATCGGCATCGTCTCCGACCGCGACATCAAGGAGGCTTCGCCCTCCAAGGCGACCACGCTCGACATGCACGAGCTGTACTATCTGCTGTCCGAGATCAAGGTCAAAGACATCATGACCCGTGATCCCATTTGCGTCCAACCGGATGAAACCGTCGAGCGCGTGGCATTGCTGATGATCGAAAAGCACATCGGCGGTATGCCCGTCGTCGATGAGGAAGGTCAACTCGTCGGCATCATCACCGACAGTGACATCTTCAAGGTGCTCATCGCCATCACCGGCGTCCGTAGCGGCGGCGTGCAGTTCGCCTTCGAACTGGAGAACAAGCCCGGAACGCTGAAGCCCATCATCGACACCCTGCGCGAACTCAACGCCAGCATCGACGCCATCCTCACGTCCGACCAGACCGGTTCGGACGACACCCGGCGGGTGTTCATCCGCATCGTGCCCATGGACCGCGCCGAAGAGAACCGTGTCATCGAAGCCATCAAGGAAAAGTTCCCGCTGCTGTACTGGGCACGCGCGCGTGTCCACGAGATGGAGCGCCCCGCCTAGCCAGTGCACCCCCCCGCTCCGCTTCTATCGGCGCGGGTTTCGAAGGTAGAGGCGCGCGAGTCTTGAGTGTGCATGGCCCCCGAAGCGGATGCCATCCGCAGTGAGGCTGTCCCTTTTCAGGTATCGGCGTCCGCAACGTGAAAGACATCTATGACAAGAAGCCCCGGTGGAGCGTTCCACCGGGGCTTTGCCGTGCAAGAGAGGCCGTGTCATGTGCCGTGCGGGGCATGTGGCCCAAGACCGAAGCCCCCCGCTATCGCGTTGCCATGTCCATGCCGTCTACTCCTGCGGTTCCAGCCTGTGTACCCGACATGCAGAGACGACGGCGCAAGACCCGTCGAGGAACGCAGATGGCTGTTCGCCGATTCGCTAAGAGACGCCCGCCGCCAACGGCTACGACACAGGCTGCGCGACGCAAACGGATGAGCCCGTGAAGCCACGAGGCATCAACGCGCACCGTTTGTGATTAACATCACAATCGGTGCCAAAACAAGGGTAATCAGTGACGTGAGCACCTCTCCGAAGCCAGCAAGGAGCTCCACTTCCGCAACGATGCACTGGCAGCCGACGAACGGCACCACACAAGCAGCGCCTCGTTCGATTGTGAAATAATGCACTAATGTTGACAAAAAGTCGGTCCTCCGGCTATGTTTCACTTGCCGTGGCGGAGAATCCGCCCTCCTCCCCGCTGCCATTGCGGGCGGGTTCTGTCGGTCCACCACTGCACGCCAGCCCCCTGCGCTGCCCTGCCGGGCAGCGCAGGTTAACGGCTGTTCACCTAAACACCCCTATCCCATTGGAATAGCTTTCAAAAAAAGCCATTCCCCATCCTTGAATTTTTCATGACATTGTGGCATGTTACCTTCCGTTGCGTGACGAAGGGCCATCGAAAGGCGGGGCGTACCCCTGCATTGACATTACCCCTTACGCACCGTAAGCAAGCTGTACAGAACCTGCACGGTTCCCGACCATGGCGACATGCAGCGGATAGCTGCTGACCATCAGCTGGAACATTGTTTCCGGCCTAATGACTGGTGCATTCACACACCGCCTAGACACTGTCCAAGGAGAAAACCATGGCTGAAGTCACTTACAAGGGCAAGAGCTTCGAAGTCGACGAAGACGGCTTCCTCCTCCGCTTTGACGACTGGTGCCCCGAGTGGGTGGAATACGTGAAGGAATCCGAAGGGATCTCCGACATCTCCCCCGACCACCAGAAGATCATCGACTTCCTGCAGGACTACTACAAGAAGAACGGTATCGCTCCGATGGTTCGCATCCTCTCGAAGAACACCGGCTTCAAGCTGAAGGAAGTCTACGAACTCTTCCCCTCCGGCCCCGGCAAGGGCGCCTGCAAGATGGCCGGCCTGCCCAAGCCCACCGGCTGCGTCTAGTCGTTACGACAAGACACTTCGAGGCGGAAGCGCAAGCTTCCGCCTCTTTTTTTGGCATGCAATCAGACGCGACGCATTCGCGCCTGTCAGGCACGGTTGTGCCCGGCATGAAACGCCCCCCCAAGCCCGCTTTCCCTTCGACCGCACACGTGTCATCAGCAGAACAAATCGCCCCGCACCGCGTGGAGCGGTGGCATCAGCTGCACCTCCCCGCATCATCCATGGCGTCCGAGTCCCATTGTGCTGCGCCTTTCCCGACGGCACCATCGCATCGTCCATGCACAGTGCAGGGCAGCCACCCTCTGCCTTTCAGCGTATTCGACTGGAAGGCGTTCGAGTCACGCGCTGTGCATTGGGCCTTCCCGCCGGAATGAACGCTCATTTCCATCGAAAAGTCAGCACGTTCCGCCACGGCATGACCGGTCACGCGGACATCAGGTGCAAACCGCCATATGAACGACAAGGGCGACAGGATACCCCCTGCCGCCCGGTCATCGCGTCATGCGGTTTCCGATTCGTCGACACCGCCTAGTGCACGGTGCCCTGCTCATCTTCATGAAGCATCCTGTCGAGGGTCTCGTCGCGGTGCATCAGCGTCGAAGCCATGACCATGCTGAAGCTTCTATGAGCCTTGTTCCAGGCCCGGAAGATTTCGTGCATGGCGGAAAGCATGGAAGTCATGGTCTGCTGGGGCACTATGAAATCGCCCTCCGGGTTGCGTTCCAGCCCATCCAAGGCAACATCCATGTGGGCCAGTTCTTCACGCACCTGTTCGAGCAGGTCTTCTATCGAAGTATTCACATCCGTCTCCTGAATATCTGGGCGAGGTAGCCTTGCGGCCGCACCTGATTACCAGCGGGTTCTCAAGAGGTCTGTTATAATCTCCCCACCATGTCAATAAACGATAATGCATTGAAACTATACACCTAGTTTGCGAAGCATCCGCGGTTGGCGTTTCATTGCAGACACTTTCCGCACTCTCGAAGACCCGAGAAAAGACGAAAAAACAGCCTGCGGCCCCCGGTATCGGCCCCACCGCATGGCGCCCCGACGACACACTCGACAGCGCCCACACACACCGCGTCTCCCGTGGACACACAGAAGGGCGGCAACCGGACTCTTTCCGCTGCCGCCCTTCGATGGTCAGGAATCATGCAAGTATCAGCCAAAGATCATTGGCACTTCAGCGACCGGCCACGTTCTCCTGCCACCCCTTCTCCAGTGCCTCAAGCCACGAAGCAGGAATTTCCGGCAACGCCGCCCCGGCGAGAATCTCCGGCGAAAGCGTTGCCTTGCCAAGGTCGACGGCGGCAAGGCGCGCCCTCTGGTCTTCTGTCAGACGGCGGACATCCAGCACCGGGAAATCGCCCCAGTTGGCAGGGTCCAGTTTGGCGGTCTGCGCCTCGGGCGACAGCAGGAAATTCGCCACGACCATGGCACCCGCCCTGTTGGGGGCATTGAAGGGGATGGCCACGAAATGGGTATTGCGGATGCTGCCCTCGCGCAGCACGAGGGTTCGCACCGTGGGCGGATACGTGCCCTCGCCGATGTTGGCCTGGGCGTGCACCGGATGGTACGAGATGGAGAAGTCGACCTCGCCCCGAGCAAAAAGCGAATCCTGCATGGCGGCATCGCGGGGGTAGGCGCGTCCCTCCTGCCACAGATACGGCTTGAGGCCGTTCAGAAAGGCCCACAACTGCGGGGTCTTGGTATCGAAGAGGGCCTTGTCGAAAGCCCCCATGTACTGCTCGTGGCCGCCCGTCGCGGCATAGAGAAGCTGCCGCACAAAGGCCGAGCCCGTGAAGTCGGGCGGCTGAGGATAGGTGAACCGTCCGGGGTGCGCCTTGATCCATGCCGCCAGTTCCTCGACGGAACGCGGGGGTTCTGGAGTGCGGGCCGTGTCATACTCAAGCACCAGCTGGGCACTGCCCCATGGCGACTCGTACCCCTCGACAGGATAGCCGAAGTCCATGTCACGGTGCCCTGCCTCGACAAGAGCCGACGAAGGGAGCGCGCCACTGAAGGGCCCCCACAGGAGTCCCGCCTCACGGGCGTTGCGGAAGTTCTCACCGTTGATCCACAGAAGGTCCATCGTCCCCGTGTCACGCCCGGCCTGTTTTTCAGCCAGCAACCGGTTGACGAATACGGCGGCGTCCATGGGGACGCGCTCAAGGCGGATGCCATGCCGCTCCTGAAGACGGGGCGCCACCCACGCATCCATCCAGCGGTTCACATGCGCGAAGCCGCCGTACATGAACATGCGCACGGTGGTCCCGCGTGCACTCTTCTCAATGTCGGTCCACGTGGTGTTCTCGAAACCGGGGGGTGCCACACGGGTGAACGCCCCGCTGCCGACATCGCCCACCATCGCCCCCGTGGACCCATTGGCCACTGGCCCCGTGGGCGTGGTGGCATTCACGCCGGTCGCACCAGTGTTCGGCACAGCATCGCCACTGTCGCCACAGGCGGCAACAAGCAGCGCGCTTGCCATGCACAGCAGCAACAGCCAGCGACGTACAGCATGACCGCCGCGCTGGCACCCGCCGAAGACATCCCACGGTTCTCTCATGCCCTTCTCCGTTCGCGTTCAGATGTGTAGGTCCGCATGATGCCATCGTGCCCGCACGACCGCCGACGGATGCAGGCTGATGCTCCTCCGTCGGCAGACCGCCCTGTCTGGAACGTCAGCCCGTTTTCATCAGGGAGCGGCTCAATATACCTTGCGACGTGCGAAGTTGGCCCCGAGCACCGTAAAGGTATTCTCGACGATGAACAACGCATGGGCATCAAGGGTGAAGACCAGTTCCTCAAGTCTCTTGAGCTGAACGTTGTTCGTCACGGTCATGACGATCTCACGGTTGTCGCCCGAATACCCGCCGCGCCCCTGCAGGACAGTCGCCCCCTGCTTGAGCGCAGAGGTGATTTCGGAAGAGATTGCCCGACTGCGGTCGGAGATGATGAACACGACCTTGCGCTGGTTGAAGAGCGAAAGCACATGTTCCAGCGTAACAGAGGCGATGAACACCTGAATGAGCGAGGCGATGACAAGGTCTATCTGCATGGTGGCAAGGCTTGCCGTGAACAGCACGCAGTTGAACACGAAACCGAAGCGGCCGATACCGATGTTCCATTTGCGGTTGAGCAGCACCGCCACGACATCGAGCCCCCCGCCGGAACCGAGCGAACGCAGCATCATGCCGCCCCCTGCCCCGCAGACGACACCGCACGCCACTGCGGCATAGAACTGGTCGGTGATGCCGAAGTCGAAACGCAGCACCTCACCGAAAAGCGTGGTGGCAAGCATCCCGAAGAGGCTATAGAGGAAGAAGCGCCTCCCCACGCAGAACCAGCCAAGCACGAACAACGGCACGTTCAGCAGCAGGTACCATGCAGCGGGGCTGAACCCGCCCGTGCCGTACCACAGAAGCAATGCCGTACCGTAGACCCCGCCTGTCAGAAAACCGTGATGGACGGCGATGCCCTGCGCGCCGGCGGCGAAGAGGGCCGAACCTGCCGTGAGCAGAAAGAGGTTCCACCATACCGAATAGGCGAGTTCCTGCCGCGAGGGTAATCTCAAAGACATCATGGCACCTGTGCGACCGAAGGCCGCAACGCGGGCCGTAAGCGGCCCGGAAAGAGGTAACGGGATACGTGGGGGCCGTCTCGTCAGCCCCTCGAAGCGCAAGCCCCTGCCTGTAGCAGGCGCTCTTGTCAAGCCGTACTGCAATCGGGCGGACCGCATGGTCGCGCCGAAGCAGGCCGCACCGGCAGCCAAGGGACGGTCAGGCTGTCACCCATGGTACCGGCATACCTGACGCCTGCTGCAACCGGTCGGACCACCTGCCGGGGCGTACCTAGAAGAATGCCGTCGCGGGGCACCAAGAACACGTCAGGCAACGGCGATTTAACGCCAGCCCCCCGGACAGCACGTCAGGCAACGGCGATTTAACGCCGTGGCACCGCCCCGGTCGAGATGGGTTCAGGGGCGGGTGCAATCAGGCCATGTGAACCTTGGCAAGGCGTCCTGAAGCGTCCTGCACAGGCGTAACCCCGACTCGACAAGCAGCTGGGCATCGTCCTGCATCTTGTACACATAGCCTGTAGCCTGCAATCGGTTGTCACCCCTCCGGCATATCTCCTCCGCGCCATCAAGGGTATGTTCCACCTTGCGGACACTGCGCAGGGCATGGTCGAACGCCTCGTGCACGGAGGGTTCCTGTGCACGTTCGACGACCCCGAGTAGCCGCTTCATGGAAACGCCCCCCTTGTCGCGGATATCTGCAAGATGCGCCTTGTCAGTCCGGATGCGTGCACACAGACCCGTGTCCGCATCGTAGGCCACGGCAAGGTCGTTGCCGGCTTCGATGAGGCTTCTGATGACTGCGGCGTCCGGCCCTTCGACCGTGCGCGCCGCCACGGCAGACGCTGGGGCCGACAGGCAGGCGATGACAACGCACGGCAGCAGCGATGCGAAGATACGGGAACGCAACGGATTCGGCATGACTCCTCCACAGGATGCGGGAACGCAACGTGGTACGTCGATCATGCGCCGCCCCCCGACAGCAACGAACAACCATCGGGACTACAGGGGCGCATGGCACGAACGATATCATGGTCGCGCTCGTGCGTCATATATTCAAGTCAACAGCATCACCCATCATGATGAAGAAGGCAAGGCGCGCGGATTCCGGGCACGGAACCACAATGCAGCGACCCCCGGCACGGACGATGCCGGGGGTCGTGGCGTGAGAGACCTTCGGGAGAGAGAGTATCGGGCCTACAGCAGTCCCCACAGCATGCGCGTGCCCATCACCAGCAGCAGTACCGCGAAGATACGCTTGAGGCGGGCCACGGGAAGGCTATGGGCAAGCCGTGCGCCGAGCGGTGCTGTGAACACGCTCGCGCCGACGATGCCGATGAGCGCCGGGACATGGATGAATCCGAAGGTGTTCTCGGGCAGGCCCGCGACAGCCAGCCCGTTAACGATGTAGCCCACCGTGCCAGCCACGGCGATGGGAAAGCCGATGGCTGCGGAAGTGCCGATGGCGGTATGCATGGGCACGTTGCACCATGCCATGAAGGGAACCGAAAGCGTACCGCCGCCGATGCCCACAAGGCTCGACACGACGCCAATCACGTTACCCATGCCGAACATGCCGCCACTGCCGGGAAGTTCGCGGCTGGCCTTGGGCTTGAGGTTCAGCAGCATCTGCGCTGCGACCCAGTACAGGAAGCACACGAAGAACCCTTTCAGGAACGACGTAGACAGCCCCGCCGCCACCCACGACCCCAGAAGGGTGCCGGTGATGATGCCGGGGGTGATGCGGAAGACCACCTCGCGCCACAGCACCGCACCACGCTTGTGGTGCGCGCGGAAGCTGGAGACGGAGGTGAACATGATACTGCCCAGCGACGTGCCGAGTGCGAGATGCTGTATGAACTGGTCGGGTATATGCTCCAGCGCGAACGCGAAGTTGAGCATGGGCACGATGACAAGCCCGCCCCCGACGCCCAGCAGCCCCGCAAGCACGCCAGCCACGGCACCGACAGCCAGATAGAGTAGCAGCGACGTGATCATGCGAGGCTAGACCTTCCCGTACAGGGCCGCGCGGGAGATGCCCGCCACATCGGCACTGCCGGTGAGGATCATGGCCTGCACCAGTTGTGCCTTGAGGGTGTCGACATAGCTGGCCACACCTTCGGCGAGGCCGCCCACGGCGGCGATGGAGAACGGACGCCCTATCATGACGGCGTCGGCACCGAGGGCGAGCATCTTGAAGACGTCCACGCCATCGCGCACACCGCCGTCAACGAGCACGGCAAGGCGGCCCTTCACGGCATCGGCAATGGCGGGCAGCACCTCTGCGGTACCGGGGGTATGGTCGAGGACGCGTCCGCCATGGTTGGAGACCACGATGGCGTCGACACCCACTTCGGCAGCGCGCAACGCATCGTCGGCGCACATGATGCCCTTGAGGATGAACCGTGCCCCGGCCCCGTGCACCTTGGTGACGATGGCGGCAAGCTCTTCAGCCGTCTTCGGGGCCACGGGGCGGCCCATCTTGCGCAGGGTGATGAGGCCCGCCGCGTCGACGTCCATGCCAAGCACCTTGCAGCCGGTGGCGAGGGCCTTGTCCAGCTTCTGGTCAAGTTCATCGCCGTCCCACGGCTTGACGAAGGGGATGCCCCGCCCGCCCGCTGCGGTGATGGCGGCAAAACCGCTCTCATGGATGAAGGGCGGCACCCCGTCGCCTGTGCAGCCCACGAGCCCCCGCTCGTTACAACCGCGCACGATGGCGTCGATGTAGTCCTCTTCGCTGACGCCACCGCCCATGTTGAAGGAAACACCTCCGATGGGCGCGGCGAGCACGGGCATGTCGAGGTCGAGCCCGAGCAGCGTGGTACGCGTGTCCGGTGCGCTCACGCCATGAACGAGGCGCATGTTGAGTCTGACGGCAGCAAGGGCCGAAAGGTTGTTGCGGAAGGCGTTTCCGGTGCCCAGACCGCCCATGCCGGGCACCTCTCCGGCGCATGCGCGCCCGTCACAGACGGGGCACACGCGGCAGTAGCCCTTCATGAGTTGGCGTGCCTTGTCTCGTATCTCTTTCATGAGGCTCCTCCGTTGCCACGCGAACATGGGCGGTGCGGGGCGCACAGTCCCGATGCCGTGGGTCGCGGTTGCGGTGGGGTGGATGGGTGCGCGGCAGGCCGCGCCTTCGGGCGGGGCTGCGCTCATGGTCTTTCCTCCTGATGCACCCACTCCAGAAAAAGCTCCTCCACGCGGAGGATGTGTTCATGCATCTCGCGAAAGGCCAGCTGGGCGTCACGCAGTTCGATGGCGCGCATGATGCGCTCATGGGTCATGATGGCCCACTGCCTGCGGCGCGGCGTCTGCAAGGTGAAATCGCGGCTTTCGCTGAGGATGTCGTGCAGACGCACCAGCATCTCCTCCAGAACGGAGTTGCGCGTGGCGCGTGCGATGAGCAGATGGAATTCGCCGTCCTCGTCCGAACCGGTGCCGCCCCCTTCGATGGCAGCCCGGTGGCGCGCGAGCGCGTCACGCAACTCGGCCATGTCCTGCCCGGTGGCGTTGACCGCCGCCAGCGAGGCTATCTGCGGTTCGATGAGACGTCGCAGTTCGAGAATCTCGCGCAGCTTCTCGCGTCGCTGTTCGATGACCTCGGCGAAGGGCTCGATGAGGTTCTCTTCGGAACCGCTGAGGACGTAGGTGCCGTCGCCAAGGCGACAGGTGACGATGCGCTGCTGTTCGAGCGCGCGGATGGCTTCACGCAGGCAGTGCCGGGAAACGCCGAAGAGCTCGGCCAGTCGACGCTCCGGGGGGAGCTTGTCGCCGGATTTCAGCTCACCCTCGTCGATGAGGGTGCGTATCTGGCCCACGATCTCTTCGTGGAGGCGTTTTCGCCGTGCCGGTTTGAACACCGGCATCTGATGCGTCTTCATGGAGAGGTGCCTTGCGTGATTGGTCCAACCAATAATTGGTTGTACCAATCACATCTCCGGCCCACCCTGTCAATGCGGTTTTTTATGGCTTTCATTCCATGTTGTTACCGATAGAAACGCACGGTTTCCGGCTTTTGCCGAGAAACCGTGCGCGCACGACGGAAGGGGACGCTGCCAGCAGCTACCGGACGCCTGCGTCAGACGACACGCGAACCGCTTCCAGCGCAGGCGGGAAAAGGGTCACGGCAGAGGACGGCCCTCGGTGATGAAGGATATGCCTTGCGTGCCCGCAGTCCCTATCATCACCCCCTGTACCAGCAATGGCGAAATGGGCCCCGCCGCATTCCATGTGACGATGAACGAAGGGCCGAGACCACCGGTGTCGTCGCGCTCTTCCACGATGAAGCGCGCAGACCCCAGTGGGGGCAACAGCAGGGGGGCAGAGAGGTAGTTACGAACAGTCTGCCCCTTCTCGTTGACGTAGCGCACCTCGGTGAGGGTCACAGGCAAACGGGCGTCGGTATTGCGCACCGAAAGCATGGTCGTGAGGCTCAGCGTGCGTTCCTTGTTGCCGTAGACCACGCTGGAGTACACCGGGACGTAGATGGAACGCGGGCTTCCGGCATGTCCGGGGACAGCGGCCAGCAGCAGCGTGATGAGACAGAGTACGCAGACAAAACGACCGGCCAGTCCTGACATACAAAACCTCCGTTGGCTCATGTCCGTTCCCGGACGTGCTCAAGGCCCTGCCTGAAGAGTGTTCGCACATGGTCGTCATCAAGTGAATAGAAGGCGTTCTTGCCCTCGCGCCTGAACCGCACCAGTTTGGAGGCACGCAGCAGTCGCAGCTGATGCGACACGGCAGACTGGGTGAGGCACAATAGCGCCGCAAGGTCGCACACGCAAAGCTCATCCATGGACAGGGCCTCGAGGATACGCAGCCTCGTGGGGTCACCCATGAGCTTGAATACGGTAGAGAGGGCCGTCACGTCCGCGTCGGGAGAAAGACGGGAACGCACACGGGCGATGATGTCGCCGTGTTCGCAGTGCTGTTCGCAGACGGGGGTGTCGTCCCGCACGCTGTACCTCCGGATAGTTGAACGTGCTGGAGGCTAACCCGCGCGACCCCTCCGATGCAAGCATTCCCGGAACGCGCAGACCGATGCAGATGCCGCGTCTGACGGTGCCCCGGCGCAGTGTCGACATCGACATGCCAACGGGCATCGCTCGCACGCGAATGGCGCCACGGGAGAGGTGCAGCATCACGCGGACACAGCCAGCACGCGTCAACGCGCCACCGCCCCGGGGCGGACTTCCGCCACGCATCCCGCCCCCGAATCGCGATCCCAGAAACCGTATCGCGTAAGCACTCACTAGCAGATTGCTCAAACAACCTTTTCGTGACACATGGCGGCATCATCGAAAACCGCCCCGTCCGCCCCGCCCGCATGGCGGAAGGCACAACGCGCAACGCTGCGAGAGGTATCATGGAGACCAGATACGCCAACCCCGCACCGCTCGGGCTCATGGGCTTCGGCATGACGACGGTGCTGCTCAACATCCACAACGCCGGGTTCTTCCCCATCAGCGCGATGGTGCTCGCCATGGGCATCTTCTACGGCGGGCTGGCGCAGGTCATCGCCGGCATCATGGAATTCCGCAAGGGCAACACCTTCGGCACCACCGCCTTCACCTCCTACGGTCTCTTCTGGCTTTCGCTGGTGGGTCTCATCGTCATGCCCCGCCTCGGCTGGGCTGAAGCCACTCCCCATGCCTACATGGGCTGGTACCTCTTCATGTGGGGCGTCTTCACGCTGTTCATGCTGCTTGGAACATTGCGCTCCAGCGTGGTGCTGCGGCTCATCTTCCTGCTGCTTACGGTGCTGTTCTTCCTGCTGGCGGCACGCGACTGGACGGGCAGCGAGACCATCGGCACCATCGCCGGTTGGGAGGGCATCCTCACCGGTGCCTGCGCCATCTACCTTGCCATGGCAGAAGTGTTGCATGAACAACTGGGGCGCAAGGTGCTGCCTTTCTGACCACGACTTCAACAAGGTGACGCGGCGACAATGACCGGGCAGCCCTCGGCTTCAAGACGCGCCCCGGAAACAAGCCCATTCTTCGAAGTTGTGGCGTAACGCCCACACCCCGCATGACCCGCCGGCGCGACAGTCCAGTACGGACGTCGCGCCGTCTTCGTTCACACTGTGCGCTCACACAGTGCAGGACGCACAGCACACTGCATTTTTTATTGCATACCATTCCGGTTCATTGATGTATTCGTCCCGATACCGGCAGTGTGGCTTCGACTGTCCCCCTAGAACCCGTTGCATAAATACAGAACGCCTGTCTCGCACTTCGTCGCGGGAAAAATGAACCAGTCGACTCCGAATGCAGTCTTCTCAAGGCCTTGCGCTTGCCTATACGATGCATTCACAAGGATTACGCCACTTACCCGGGTTTTCTCCGCAACCGAGTGCAAGGCTTGTGAAATAATGTTCTTTTAGAAAATACAGCCCATCACTTTCCAAAACCCTCACAACATGCCAATGTCCATGCAAAAGTTCGTCAGGAGTGCATCGTTGTAACTTCTCATTGATGAAGGTTGGCCATGCCCAAACGCTACATCTCCGTTGTTGTGTTCACTGGACTGATGGCAATTGTCGCGTTGTTTGGTTATTCAATACCAGGAGACGTGGCCGGAGCCGTTCCGACGCGCATCCGATTCGACAACGCAGGTGGCAAGGTGGTGTTCGACCACAAGAAACACGCCGCAGACTATGCAGTACCCTGTGAGCGGTGCCACCATGAAAGCGCGACACCCCGCGAAAACGTCAAACCCTGCGGAACCTGCCACGGTGTCACGTTCGACGACGCCTTCCGCAAGAACCACGCCGCCGCCATCAACGATGGCGCCTCCTGCGTGACCTGCCACCACAGCGAGTACGCAGCCGCCAAGTGGGACCACGATGCCCACGCGCAGGGGTACAGTCCGTCCTGTACAGACTGCCACCACGACACCTCCATCGAACCCACGCCCACCAACTGTGCAGACTGCCACAGCGACGGCAAGAACGGGGCCTCTCCGGACAGGAAGACCGCCGTCCACACCCGTTGCGCCCCCTGCCATGCCGACATGTTCGACGCAGGGGTCAAGGGCTGTGCCAGCTGCCACCCCTTCACCGACACGCGTGCCCGCTTCGCCTCGACGAAGGAGGCGGTGGTCGGCCCCGGCAGTGCAAGCTGCCAGACCTGCCATGCCGACCAGAAGCTCAAGGACCTCGTGCCCGGACGCATGGCCGCCTTCCACGGGCAGTGCATGTCGTGCCACGAGAAGGAGGGCAAGGGCCCGTTCAAGAAGGACCAATGCCAGCAGTGCCACCTGAAATAAGGTAAGAACCACCATGAGACAGCGTTTCCAGATTCTGAACGACCCTCGTTTCCATCTCGTCTACGGGGTGACGGAGCGTTTCTGCGAAGCCCCCGCCCCCTCGAAGGTACGCCTGAACAGGGAAGGGTTCACACTGGTGGCCGGCCTCAAGAAGAAGAGCGTCGTCCATCCGGGCATGCTCCTCGCCGAACACCCCTCCCCCGCCAAGGGCGACCTGTTCGCCTCCATCCACGGTGTCGTCACCGACATCACCGAGCGAAGCATCTTCGTCTCTGCCGCCGAACCGGCCGAAGACGTCCCCGTCGTGGAACCGGTAGACCTTCTGGCACAGGGGCTTGAAGGTGAGGAACTCGCCCTCGCGGTCAAGAAGCTGGGTGTGAACACCCGCTCGCTGGGCCGCAAGTGCAAGACCCTCATCATCAACGCGCTGAACCCCGACCCCGGCGTCACGTGGGCCGAACCCATGCTGCAGACGCACGTCAACAACCTGCGTGTGGGCATGGAACTGCACCGCCGCATGTCGCGTGCCGAGAAGGTGGTCATCGCCCTTCCCAAGGGGTCGCAACTGGTCTTCGACGGCATCACCACCGCCTACGTCGAGCCGGAATACCCCAACAGCATCGACAAGCTGGTGGTGAAGGCCGTCACGGGGCTTGAGAACCCCGACGACGTGGGCGTCGTCGGCCTGCACAACATCTGGAGCCTCGGACGCGTGGGCAGGCTTGGCACCCCGCTCATCGAGACGGTGCTCACCATCGCCAGTTCGACGAAGTCGGGCAACTACATCGTGCGGGCGGGCTCCACCATCGGTGAACTGCTCGAAGTGGCGGGCATCGAACTGCAGGACGGCGACACCGTCGTCCGCGGCGGCCCCCTGCGCGGCGAGAGTCTCGACCGCCTTGACCGCAGCGTGACCAAGGGCACCTACGGCCTCTTCGTCGTCGAGAAGGGTGCGGTGCCCCCCATGAAGGGACACAACCCCTGCATCAGCTGCGGGGCGTGCGAACTGGTGTGTCCGGCCAACATCAACCCCAGCAACCTGAGCCGCTACGCCGAATTCGCCCTGCACGAGCGGAGTCAGGCCGCACACATCGACTCGTGCCTCGAATGCGGACTCTGCGGGTACGTGTGCATCACACGGCGCCCTGTGCTTCAGTACATACGTCTCTCGAAGCAGAAGCTCGCCGAGAAGACCGTGTGTCATTTCGTGGAGTTGTAGGATGCGCCCGCCCGCACCGCGAATCGTACCCGACAGGGGCCGTAGCGCGAACGTGTCGGCCACGCCTTCGATGAACACCCGCCCCGTCACCGCCGTGCGGCGACCGGGCACCTCGAGTAGGGACTAGGGAGGAGACCATGTCCGAAACGAAACGACAGCCGGTCATGCTGGCGGTGAGCGTCCCGCCCTTCTGGCACTGTGGACGCACGGTGCAGAAGGCCAGCATCAGCACGCTTCTCGCACTGGCACCCGCCGCGCTCATGGCCATATGGCACTGGGGCGTTCCGGCGGCGCGGGTGATGGCCCTCGCCATGGCCACCGGCGTGGTGGTCGAGGCACTCTGCCAGCGCGTCATGGGTCGCGAACCCGAAGTGGACGACCTCACCGCCGTGGTATCGAGCCTGCTTTTCGCATTCCTGCTTCCGGCGAACGCGCCATGGTGGCTGGTCATCGTGGGCGTCACGCTGGCCATCAGCCTCGGCAAGATGGCCTTCGGCGGCCTCGGGACCAACCCCATCAACACGGCGCTGGTCGGCTGGGCCATGCTGCACGTGTCGTGGCCCGTCCTCATGGACCCCAACGCCATGCAGCTTGACACCATGCTCATCGACCCGCTGGTGCGCCTCAAGTTCTTCGGCGCGGCGGCGGTGCACGACATCAGCCTCACCGACCTCATCATGGGCAACCAGATAGGCGGACTGGGTGCGGCGCAGACCGGGGCGCTGTTCCTCGGCGGCTCGTACCTCGCAGCCCGTGGCACCATCCGGTGGGAAATCTCGCTGAGCTTCTTCGTGGGTGTGGTGGCCGTGGCCGCCATCTTCAACATCCTCAATCCCGACCTGTATGCCACCCCGGTCTTCCACCTGCTGACAGGTTCCACGCTGCTTGGCGGCTTCTTCCTCGCCACCGAGGGCGCAAGTTCACCGGGCCGGCAGATACCCATGATGCTCTACGGCCTCATCGGCGGCGCGCTGGTCATCATCATCCGGGTCTACGGCATCTACCCCGACGGCGTGCCCTTCGCGGTGATGCTCATCAACCTGCTGGCCCCGCTGCTCGATTCCATCCACCCGAAGCCCTTCGGAGTGAAGTAGCCATGCGTGACATCATCAAAATGATCGTCGTGCTCTCGGGCATATGCGGCATCGCGGGCTTCGCCCTCTCGTACCTCAAGATGAGCACCGCCCCCCGCATCGAGGAACAGGTGATGACGTACGTGCAGGGCCCCGCCATCCTCAAGGTCTTCACCGACATCGACAACTCGCCCATCGCCGACAGGCGCAAGTTCACCCTGCCCGATGGCAAGCAGGTGACGGTGTTCCCCGGACGCAAGGGCGGCAAGCTCATCGGCGTCGCCATCGAAGACTTCGGCAAGGGATTCGGGGGCGACGTGGGCATCATGGTCGGCTTCGACGTCTCGCGTGACACCCTCGTGGGCATCGGCGTCACCACCATGAAAGAGACCCCCGGCCTCGGTACGCTCATCGCCGAACCCTCGTTCACGGAGCAGTTCATGGGCAAGCCCATCGACTCGAAGCTGAAGAGTCAGGGCGGCCCCATCGACGCCGTGTCCGGTGCCACCATTTCCTCGACCGGCGCGGTCACCGCGCTTGGCAATGCGGCCAAGGTCTACACCCAGCTCAAGCCCGAAATCGTGAAGGCGTGGCCCTAGGGGAGTCAGTCATGCAGCAGATCATCAAGGAATTCACCAAGGGCCTGTGGCAGGAACTGCCACCTTTCCGGCTGGTGCTCGGCCTGTGCCCCACCCTCGCCGTGACCAAGACGGCGAGCAACGGCCTCGGCATGGGGCTTGCGGTCATCTTCGTTCTCGCCCTCTCGAACATGATCATCTCGATGGTGCGGAACATCATCCCCAAGAAGGTGCGCATCGCCTGCTTCATCGCCATCTCCGCCTCGCTGGTGGTGGCGGTGGAACTGCTGATGCAGGCCTATGCCTACCCCCTCTACCAGCAACTCGGCATCTTCGTGCCGCTCATCGTGGTCAACTGCATCATCCTCGGTCGCGCCGAGGCGTTCGCCGCCAAGAACCCGGTGTCGCTCTCGCTGGCCGACGGCCTCGGCATCGGCCTCGGCTTCACGCTGTCGCTGGTGTTCCTGGGTGGCATCCGTGAACTGTTCGGCACGGGCATGCTGTTCGGCACGCAGGTGATGTGGCAGGGCTACCAGCCCTTCGGCATCATGGTCGAGGCACCGGGGGCGTTCATCTGCCTCGGCCTCACCCTTGCCGCCATGAACGTGATCAACACGTGGCAGGCACGCCGCAAGGGCCTTGAAGCACCCGAGAACCCGCAGTCGGGCTGCGCGGCCTGCAGGGCCTGCGCGGGCATCAAGTAGGGGGACACCATGGACGTATTCGAGATTTTCATCTCAGCCATCTTCGTCAACAACATCGTCCTCGCCCAGTATCTCGGCAACTGCCCGTATCTCGGCTGTTCCCGCGAGAAGGGCGTGGCCCTCGGCATGGGGGCGGCGGTTGTCTTCGTCATCATCATGGCGACGCTGTGCACATGGCTCATCCAGTACCATGTGCTGGTTCCCTTCGACCTCGCCTATCTCCAGACCATCGTGTTCATTCTGGTCATCGCGGGGCTTGTGCAGTTCGTCGAGATGTTCCTCAAGAAGATGGTGCCCCCCCTGTATGCGGCACTGGGCATCTTCCTTCCGCTCATCACCACCAACTGCGCCGTCATGGGCGTGACCATCCTCGTACAGCGCGAAGAATACGACCTCATGACCTCGCTCACGTACGGTCTGGCTTCCAGCCTCGGCTTCGTGCTGGCGCTGCTGCTCATGGCGGGCATCCGCGAGCGACTCGACACGGCGCGGGTACCCAAGGCCATGATAGGCACGCCCATCGCGCTCATCATGGCGGGGCTCATGTCGCTGGCGTTCATGGCCTTCAAGGGCATGACCTCGTAGACGGCATCAACGGAAGAGGGGCGCGGCCCGCGGGCCGTGCCTTGTGACCATACAGAAAAGGACGATAACATGGTTACGCTCTCGGTTATCACGCTTCTGGGACTCGGGCTGGTGACAGCGTCGGTGCTCGCCGTGGCCTCGCGCGTCTTCTATGTGGAAGAAGACCCCCGCGTCGAAGCGGTGCTGGAGGTCCTGCCCGGTGCCAACTGCGGCGGCTGCGGCTATGCGGGCTGCGAAGGCTACGCCACGGCGGTGGTCAACGACCCCGACATCCCGGCCAACCGCTGTTGCGCGGGCGGCGAACTCACCAGCATCGCAGTCGGTGAACTCACGGGCAAGACCGTTGCCGCCTCCGAACCGCAACGTTCGTTCCGGCGCTGCGACAAGGTCTCCGGCAAGGTGCTTTCGCGCTACGCCTATCAGGGGGTGCCCTCCTGTGCCGCGGCGGCCCTGCTCTTCGACGGTTCCGACTCGTGCTCGTATTCGTGCCTCGGCCTCGGCGACTGTGTGGAGGTGTGCCCCTTCGACGCCCTGCACATCGAGAACGGCCTGACGCACGTCGACCTTGCCAAGTGCACCGGGTGTGGCGTGTGCATCAACGCCTGTCCCCGCAACACCCTTGAACTCATCCCCGTCCGCGCGCGCGTCGCCGTGATGTGCTCCACCAAGGAAAAGCTCAAGGCTGTCATGGAAGTGTGCGAGGTGGGCTGCATCAACTGCGGCAAATGCGTGAAGGCGTGCCCCGCGCACGCCATCTCGCAGGAGACCGGACGCATCGAGATCGACCAGAAGAAGTGCCTCTCGTACGGCCCGGACTGCAACGAAGCCTGCGTTACGGCCTGTCCGCGCAACATCATGCGCCACATGTGCCCGGTGTACCTCGCGCAAGAGACTGTCGACAGTGCCCCGCCGCCCGTTTCGGAACAACCCGGCATCCAGCAGGGGGACAACGCATGAAGACCTTCAGCAGAAGAACCTTTCTCGGCATGGCCGGACTCACCGGTGCCGGTCTCTGTCTCGGGCTGCCCGTGGGTGCCCGGGCGGCGCAGGCACTGCCCGTGACCGAAACCCGTGTGCAGATGGGAACCTACGTCGGCATCACGGTCGCCGGAGTCTCCGCCATGCAGGCGGAAGAGGCCCTCGGGCGGGCCTTCGCGGAGGTGGCACGCCTCGAGGCGGTGTTCAGCCGCTTCGACGGGGCAAGCCCCGTCAGTGAACTGAACCGCGCCGGGCGTCTGCCTGACGCACCCGCCGAACTCGTCACCCTCGTCGACCGCGCCCGTCGCTACGGCAGCCTCACCGACGGTGCCTTCGACATCACCGTCCAGCCCGTGGTCGACCTCTTCCGGCGCAACGGCAACCCGCGTGGAACCATGCATGTCGACGAGGCCGACCTCAAGGCCGCCCGTGAACTGGTGGGGCTTGCCCACCTGCAGTCCGGCAGCGGACGACTCGGCTTCGACCGGTCGGGCATGGGCATCACCCTCGACGGCATCGCCAAGGGGCACATCGCGGACATGGCGTCCGCAGTCCTCACCGCGCACGGCGTCACCGACCACATCGTCAATGCGGGCGGCGACATCATGGTGCGGGGCATGAAGGCTCCCGGCACGGCATGGCGCGTGGCAGTGGCCTCGCCCAACGGAGGGGCCTCCTATCCCGAGACCGTGCGGCTGACCGAATGCGCCATCGCCACTTCGGGCACATCCGAGGTGTACTTCGACGCACGGCACCAGCATCACCATCTCATCACCCCTGTGGCAGGGCGCAGCCCCGCCAGTACGGGCAGTGTGTCCGTCATCGCCCCCACGGTGATGGAGGCGGACGCCCTCGCCACCGCGCTCTCTGTCATTCCCCCGCAGGACGCGCTGCGCCTTGTGGCATCGCTGCCCGGTCGCGCCTGCTGCATCTTCACACGCGACGGCCGGCGCTTCACCTCGTCCAACTGGGCGACCTTCGCCTGATCGACGCCCTGAACGACACGACGGCAAGAATGAACACTCCCCGGAAGGTCATGCCTTCCGGGGAGTCGCTCTTCGGGTGTTCCGGTGCTCCGTATCAGAGTCGGGTGATGATGCGCCTGAGCATATGCATGAACACAGGAGCCTCCTCCGGTGCCAACGCTGCCGCGATGTCCTCGGAGAGTTGGCAGTGCAGCTTATGGTGCTCCTCGAAATACCGCCTGCCATCCACGGTGAGTCCCACCTGTATGGAACGACGGTCCCGCTCATTGGGTTTACGCGCCACAAGTCCGGCCCTCTCGAGCCTGTCCACGAGGACTGTCAGCGCCCCGGTGGTCACACCGAGCTTTTCCGCCAGTTCCTTCATGCGAAGGTCTCCGGCAACACCGAGTACCTCCAGCGTGTGCATCTGGGGCAAGGTGATGCCCGACTCGCGCACGACGCCCTGTTCCCAAGAGGAGAACCGCTCGTAGAACTCGACGAGCAGCGATGTGAGCTCCTCCGTCTGATCCATAGTCACCTCATTGCCCCCGCACCATTCCCCGGTCGCTGAACGCAAGGGATGCCGACAGCAGCACTACGAAGATCGAACCGACATTATGGAAGACCGAGGCTGCTATGGGTGAAAGCAGTCCATACGCACTTCCCATGACCGCAACCGTATTGAACAGCAACCCGAGGGCGATGTTCACCTTTACGATGCGGAGCATACGCCGCGAGAGCCCGATGAGGAAGGGGATGTTGCCGACCTCATCGCGGGTGAGTGCCATTCCGGCAGTCTCCAGCGCCACATGCGTTCCCGCCGCCCCCATGGCGATGCCCACGTCGGCACCTGCCAGTGCCGGGGCATCATTGACGCCGTCACCCACGAAAAGCACCCTGCGGCCCTGAAGTTGCGCATCCCTGATGATGTCGAGTTTGTCTTGCGGCTTCAGCCCCGCCCGGTGCTGGACGATGCCCACGGCTTCGCCAGTGCGCCGCACCGCCTCGTCATGGTCGCCGGAGAGGATGCCCAGCGTATGCACCCCCAGACCGCGCAACGCTACGGCCATGTCCCGTGCGCTGTCGCGTACGGTGTCGGTGACGGCGAGGACGCCCATGGGCATGCCCTCAAGCGTGACGACAAGCGGTGTCACGCCCTGCCGCACCATGTCGTCATGAGCCTCACGCAGTATTCCGGGCAGGAGGTCGACACCCCCGGCGAACGCGGCACTGCCCACAGCCACGACACCTTCCGGGCAACCGGCCCGGACACCGAGCCCCTGTTCCATCAGCACGCATTCCGCCACGACAGGCTCAACGCCTTCCGCGGATGCGGCGTCGACCACCGCACGTGCAAGCGGATGCGTACAATGGCGTTCGACACCCGCCGCCAGGGCCAGCACCCGCTGCCGCGTCATGCCCTCGACCACAGAGACATCGCGGACACATGGTTTGCCAAGGGTGAGAGTTCCCGTCTTGTCGAAGAAGGCCGCGTCAACACGGGACAGGGCCTCAAGATGCCGACCTCCCTTGACGAGGATACCCTTCCTCGCAGCGCGGGCGACCGCAGCCACCGTCGCTGTCGGGGCGGCCATGAGAAGGGAGCAGGGGCACCCCGCCACAAGAACCGCGACGGCCCGTGACGACTCGCCGGTGATGAACCATGCCGCAGCAGCGCAGACCAGCACCAGTGGCGTGAACCACTTCGCGTACCTGTCCACCAGCCGCGCAGTCGTGGGTTTGTGCTCTTCGGCCTCGTTGACCAGTCGCACCACGCGGCCCAGTGTCGTATCTTCCCCCACATGCTCCGCAACGATCTCTATGACACCGTTATAGTTGAGGGTCGCCGAGAACACCCTGTCACCTGCGCCACGGTCACGGGGTACAGGCTCACCTGTCACGGTCGACTCGTCCACCGCCGTCACCCCCTTCACGATGACGCCGTCAACGGGAATACGCTCACCGGGCCGCACGAGAAGGAGGTCGCCGGGGCGGACGGTATCGAGAGGCACCTCGACGGGGGTATCACCGTCCAGTTTCGTCGCGGACTCCGGGGTCATCTCCGCCAACGCACCGATGGAAGCCCGCGCAGCGTCACTGATGGCCCCTTCCAGCAATGCTCCAAGCGTCATGATGAAGCTGACGACGGCTGCGGTCAGGTACTCGCCCTGCAACAGGGCGCCGATGATGGCGAGGCTCACCAGTTCGTCCACGTTCACGCGCCGCTGGCGCAACCCGTTGATGGCCTCCCTGATGATGGGCAACCCGTTGAGTCCCACCGCGGCAAGGGCCATCGCCTCGGCAAGCCATTGCGGCTGCATGCCGCCGACGCCCCACAGGTACCCCGCAAGGGCGATGCCACCGCCACCAAGGCAGCGCATGAATTCCTGTGTATCCAGAAGTTCCCGATAGGTTCCGATATGCGCAAAACGTCCGATCATGCCGACTCCTGATATTTTTTATGCATGAAATCTTTGATACAAAAATACTTTGCAATCAAGATAAAATAACATCTTATTTATCAGCAGGATAAGAACATAAGCCTCTTGCGACGCACACAAAGATCACATCAATCCGTGTCCGCACCAGCTCAGGCAGAGCCAGCCGCCCCCTGCAGAATGCCATGGCCTTGACATCGGCCCCATCAGGCAGGATGCTTGGCAGCATACGATACATGTCAGGAGCCTCACGCTTGCCGACCTCTTCCCATTCCGCGACACCGCGCCCGCCCTTCATGGGGCTGACACTGGCAGACGCCCTGAACATGGCCCCCGCCATGCTCTGGCACATCGACAGTGCCTACGGCGAGATCACCTTCTGTAACGAGCACAGGCTCACCGGGCAAAGCGACGCCCTGCGGCTCATGCTCAAGGACCCCCGCCATGCCGCGTCCATCGCCCACCCCGAAGACCTCGACGCCTGTACGACGGCCCTGCGTTCCATCAGGGCGCTTCATCCGGTGTCGCTGCTCTTCAGGGCACGCGACGACGATGGTGAATGGCGCTGGCTGGTGATGCTGGGGCACCCCGTGCCGGAAACGGCGGGCAACTATGTGGGTCTGCTTGCCTGTTGTGACGGACTCGCCACCACCCTGCTGGGGCGGGGAGGCGAAGTGCCGCTGGCGCAGAGCATCGAGTTGCTGGACACACCCGTACTGCTGGTGGAGTTCGCAAGCCGCAAGGTCGCCGCAGCCAACACGGCAGCCCGCAACCTGCTCGGCTATGCGACCCCCGACGAGTTTCCGCCGCTGGACATGTTGCTGGGCAGTGCGGGAACACCCTATCGCAACAGCATCTTCGAACAGCTCATCTTCAAGGCTTCGTGGCGCGGGACTCTTCCCCTTCAGGACGCACAGGGCCGCGCACTGGCGTGCTCGCTGCACCTGCGCCCCCTCGCCCGTGAAGGGCACAACTACCTGTGGATGAGCATCGCGCCGGTGGCCTCGGCACCCGCGCCTTTCACGCGCTTCGACAGTGGCATGGCAGCCGCGGCCGAAGCACTGCAACTGGCCATAGACACCCGTAGCGCACTGGAGGCGATGCTCACCCACCAGCCGGAGGCGATGCAGGCCGAAGGACTGATGCTCTCACGCATCTATCCCGAAGAGGACAGGGTCGAGGTCACCGGGGTGGGGACGCCCTTCGCGGGCATGGAAGACAAGGCAAGCTATCCCTATGTCGGTTCCATTGCCGAGAACCTCGTCCAGTACGGGCTTGGACATCTGGTCGTCGAGGAGACGACGCGCAGCATCCGCCCCATCGACTGGGTGCTGTTCATCCCGCGCAACGTCCATTCCTATTATGCCGAACCATGGTTCGAAAACGGCAAGCTGCGCTACGTGCTCATCTACTGTTCCACTGCACCTGCGGCCTTCCCTCCCGGCGGAGTCCCAGCCTGCCGGGACATGCTGGCTCGACTTGCCGACACGCTGAAACGTCTGGAAGGCAACGCCCCCTGACCCTCGGCAGAGGATGAACCCCCTACATCGATGACGTCTCCGGCGTAGGGGGGGGCAGATGCCAGCCCACAGCCGGACAGACGTCGGGAATCAGACCAGCCTCTACTCGATCATTCCAAAGGCCATATCTGGCACTGCCAGTTATGGCCTTTTTTGTTGCAGAACATTGTCAAACCACACCCGATGACCTAACGCTGGTTTCAAGAACCTTGCACACACAACATCGTAACAATCTGGTTGGGCCAGAATGAAACAGAAAGCGGCACACACGGCATCCGAACAGATCATGAAGCTCGTCCATAGCCTCGGACTCACTTCAGGAGAGCGTCTGCCCGGAGAACGCGACCTCGCCGAACGCCTCGGCTGGAGCCGCAATACCGTGCGCGAGGCCATCTCGGCCCTCGCAGCCCGAGGGCTGGTCGAAATACGGATGCGTAGCGGCGTCTATCTGTGCGACTCCGGCCCGGACGCCATCTGCACCGGCCAGAGAAGCTGCGGCGACGCCGTGGACGCACTC
Organism: Nitratidesulfovibrio vulgaris str. Hildenborough; assembly: GCF_000195755.1. NCBI lineage: Bacteria > Pseudomonadati > Thermodesulfobacteriota > Desulfovibrionia > Desulfovibrionales > Desulfovibrionaceae > Nitratidesulfovibrio > Nitratidesulfovibrio vulgaris. Next base: position 2,905,209 of record NC_002937.3, read on the forward strand.
ACGGTGCTGGGTCCCGCACTGGTGGAACGCGTCTGCACGCGATGCACCGACGACGACCACGAACGTGCCGAACGGGTCACGGCACGGCTGGGCAGGGCCCTTGTCGACCGCAACCCGCACGACGCATGGCTGGGCCTGATGGCCTTCTACGGCGGTCTCGCCCAGAGCACCGGCAACGCCCTTTTGGAGCACAGTGCCGAGGAGGTCGCCACGGCGGGCCTTCGTGCCTGTGACGTGCTCGCGGGAAACGAACTGCCGCACGACGCCCTTCAGACGTTCTTCGCCGCGCACGTGGAGATGCTCCAGGCCATGCGCCGCCGCGAACGGATACAGGCGCGGCAACTCGCCGAAGACAGCCTGACGGCCTTCGGCAGGATGTTGCAGGTGGCGGGGTATGCCCCGCAGGAGGCAACCCATGACGCGTAGGGATTTCCTGCGCCTGCGGATGGGTGGAGGACGCTCCGCAGACGCGGAAGCACGTCCCGTGAGACAGGCACACGCTGGCGGGGCCACTCCGCTGCGTGACCTCTATCTGCGGGCGATGCAGGCCGGGGTCGATCCGGCGACCATGACCCCGGAGGAACTGGCAGGAAGATTCGGTTCAGAGGCAACGTCTAACGACGCGCACGGCGGATAGAGAAGCGCCGGGGCGACCGCCAAGTCAGGCCCCGACGCAGATGGCCGTCGTCCGCAGGGGAGTACCCGATGGACATGGACAGCAACGGTACACTTTATCTTGAGAGCCGCAAGCTGGTCAAACGGTGGAGCGGCCCATGGCCCGCACTGATCAATACATTGATCATGGCGGTGTTCTTCTACATCACGTGGTGGATTTTCCAGGACCCGCGCGGCGTGTTCCGCATGTACACGCCCTATGTGGGCTACATGGTCTGCCGCTGGATGCTCATCCTCTTCATCTGGGTGGCGTACATCTTCGACTTCTGGCCGTTCAAGCGGTCATGGCTCGAGCGCACCCACCCGCTGGTCAAGGGGCTCGTGCTCACACTGGTGAGCGTGGCGGCGATGGTCATCGTCATCAAGGGCTTCTTCATCGAACTGCTCGGCAACTACGGCATCGCCTACTTCAACCCTGAACGGTTGCAGGCCATGGGCATCACGCACTTCTATGCGCTGGAATACGCCACTGAAGCCATCATGATGTTCGCCGCCATCGCCTCGTGGCTGTCGCCCAGCTGGGTGGTCGCCTGCGAAGGCGCACCGTGGAACAAGCTGAAGCAGCCTGCCAAGGGCCTCACCATCATGGTGGTGACGTTCTTCCTCAGCATGATCGTCTACTTCGTGACCATGCACTCGCACATGGCCATCCTGTTCTACCCGTGGCAGCAGTACACGGCCATCACCCCGCCCTACTGGGAAGCCTTCGCCAACACCGTGTCGGGCAACTTCCACATCGCGTGGATCATGTGCTGCACCGTCGTCGTGTGGCAGTTCGAGACCATCTGGGAACGCTACCCCTTCAACCTGATCAAGACCGACTGGCTGCGCCGCACCGCGTCGTTCTTCGGCATCATCCTCATCGCGCTGGCGCTGTGCTTCTTCCTCTACTACGCACAGGACCTCGTGTGGGGTGAGACCATCCGCGGCACGCGTCGTCTTGCCGCGCCCGACTGGCGCTGGCTGCACGTGGGCGAGATGGCCATCTTCTGGCTGGTTCCCACGCTGTTCCTCAACTTCTACTGCAACAACTGGCCCAACAACTTCAGCCGTCCCGTGCGCGTATGCCTGCGCACCTTCCTGACGGCGGCACTCGCCGTGCTGGTGTACGTGGTCTACTACAAGACCGCCCACCTCTTCCTCGGCACCCAGAAGGGCTTCTCGCACCCGCAGCAGTTCCCCATGATCCCGATGATCTGGCTGATCAACATCTTCCTGATCAACGTGTGGTTCATGGACGGCTGGCCGGGCTGGAAGGCCGTGCCCCGCACCGCCGAAGAGATGCGCGAAGTCGAAGAGGAGAAGGTGGCGAGCGACGTGAAGTGGACACCCGCCCTCGCACGCGGCCTCGCCGTGGGTGTGGCCTGCGGTGCGGGTCTCTACGCCATCGTCATCGCCATCCTGCCATGGGTCGGCAAGACCGTTGAAATCATCAAGTAAGGCCCGGGAGAACGACATGAACGACAACAAGATAAGCCGTCGCGACTTCGTCAAGGGCGTCGCCACGGGCGTATGCGCCGGTGCCTTCGCCTCGATGGGCCTGTACTCGTACACCCAGTCGGCCTACGACAGGCTGCCCAAGGTCCAGCGCAAGTTCGAGGACTTCGGGGCCTGCCGCAGCGTCAAGGTCATCAACATCTCCGAGACCAGCTGGTTCAACAACGCGCACCTCATCGGCGACATCCACGACGCCGGGGGCCTGCTGGTGAACCAGTACACCCTCAACTGGGCCCCCTTCGCCAACGGGCAGGGCAAGGCCAAGGGTTCATACGATTCGGGCCTTGCCAGCATCAAGGACCTCATCCCCAACGACCTTGAAAAGGCGTGGGAGATCCAGAAGAAGCTGGCCCTGCACCCCGAGAACCCCGGCGGCTTCTCCTGCCTCATCGAGGTGGAGGAACTGGACGGCACCAAGCACAAGTACCTGCTGGACACCGGCTGGTCGTACGACTGGATGGAGAAGAGCTTCAAGCGCGAGGGCATCGACAAGATGCTCCAAGCCCGTGAGATCGAAGCCCTGTTCATCTCGCACGAACACTGGGACCACTTCTGGGGACTGCCCGTCACCATGAAGTACGACAACCGCATCCCCCTGTACGTGCACGACGGCTTCTACAAGGAAGGACTCCAGTACATCAAGGACAGCGGCTACAAGGGTACCCCGGTCATCCAGAAGGAACCCATGCGGCAGATCATTCCCGGCATGGCGGTGCTCAAGTTCGACGTGCCCATCATCAACCGCGTGTTCGGCGAGACCTCGCTGGCGTTCAACGTCAAGGACAAGGGTCTCGTGCTCATCTCCGGGTGCTGCCATCAGGGCATCCTGCAGATGGCCGACTTCGCCTACACCGACCTGAAGTACGACAACGACAGGTTCTACGGCATCTATGGCGGTCTGCACATCTCGCCCTTCGAGGACTGGGACCCCAAGTACGACGACCTCGTCATCTCGCTTGCCAAGTGGAACTTCGAACGCATCGGCTGCAACCACTGCACCGGGCACCTCACCGCGAAGAAGTTCATCGAACGCGGCTACCCCGTGGTGCGCGGTACGGCACGGTTCAGGTCGTCGTCCCCCGACTACCTCGGCAACGGCGACACCATCACCTTCTAACGCATGAGGGGCGGGGCTTCGGCCCCGCCCCCTTCCGGAACGCCGCATGAACACCGACTTCTTTCTCCCCCCCGGTGCCGACGGAGTCTCCCCCGCACACCTTGCCCGTCTTGCCGCCAACGCCCTGTCCGCCGCCTGCCGCGACGCCCGTTTCAAGAAGCTCACCGGCTGGCGCGGGCTTGCCCATTGTCAGGGCGGTACAGGGGCCTTCACCTGCCGCATCGCACCCCATCAGGGCGTGTTCGGCATCGACTGTGAAGGGGTTGAAAGCAGGACAGGGGCCGTGCTGCTGCGTTGCGGCATCCACTATTTCCCCGACCCCGATGAGGCGCTGTGCGACACCCTGCGCCTCGACGCCGCCGTCGCCACCCAGCATGCCGACTATGCCACCGCCATCCGGTCGTTCGTCACCCTTCCGGCCCTGCGCGGGCCATTCCGCATGGGACGGCTGGACGTGGCCGCCGCGCCAGACGGTACTTGGCTTCTGCTGCGCACACAGGCCGAAGAACGCAGACGCGTCATCGCCGACGAGGGCATCGGGTCGCCGCAGACAGGCTGGGCCGTGCGCCCCGGCGAGACCGAAGAGGACATGCCAGCCCTCTCTCTCGCACGCCATGTGACGGATGTGGTGGCAGCTGCCGTCACCGCCTGCACGGGCACGCCCCCGCGCTTCTTCCGCCGGGCGACCCTGCCCGCCTTCATCTCGCACCGCGACGCAGAGGGTGCCCTGTACCCCGTCACCACCGACGATGCCAGCACCGTGGCGGATACGCTGGCATGGGGCGACATCAACGCCATCCCGTCTGATACTCTCGCCGGAGAGGGCCAACCCTGCCTTGAGGTGCGCGCCGCCGACGCGCCCGACGCACCCCTGCCCGAAGACCGCAGGAACGCACCCGTATGGTTCGCGCACGACCTTGAAGCACCGCGCTGCACGGCCCTCTTCCCCCGTCTGGCCGACAGACGCCCCGCCCTCGTTGTGGTGGGCGGCTTTCTGGGTTCGGGCAAGACCACCTTCCTGAACAACTGCATCGAATACCACCGCGCCCGCGAACGTTTCGTCGCAGTCATCCAGAACGAGGTGGGGGCAACAGGCGTCGACGCCCGTCTCATGGGCGACGGGGCCGAGGTGCTGGCCCTCGACGAGGGATGCGTCTGCTGCTCACTGGCGGGCAGCCTTGCGGGTGGCATTCGCGCCATCACCGCCGACTTCACACCCGAGGTCATCCTGCTTGAGACCACCGGCCTCGCCAACCCGCTGAACCTGCTGGCTGAACTCGACACCCTGCGTGACATGGTGCGCCTCGATGCCGTGGTCACCGTGGTGGACGCCGCCAACATCGTGCCCACCCTGCGCGACAGCGACATCGCCCGCGACCAGATTCGCGGGGCCGACATCATCGTCTGCAACAAATGCGACACCGTCGATGAGACAGGACGCGCCGCCCTGCGCGCCACCCTCACGGGGCTGAATGGCAGGGCCGCCCTGCACGAGACCAGCTTCGGCCGCATCCATCCCTCGCTGTTCATGGCGCTGGAAGGCGAACGTCCGCCGCGCGGTCTCATGCCCGCCCCGCACGGTACGCACGCCACACACGCCGACGAGGGCTTCGCCGCCGTGCGGCTGTTCTTCTCCGGTACCATTGACGAGGCGGCACTCGCGCCCCTGCTGCAGCAGTGCCCCGGTGCGCCCTTCCGCATCAAGGGCATCGTCCGCGTCACGGATGACGAGGCCCCGCGCCTCGTCCAGTGCGTGGGGGCACGATGCGAGGTCGAACGACTTGATGGCGGCTTCGAGGGCACGCCCTTCCTCGTCTTCATCGGACGCAACCCGGACGAGACCGCCTTGCTGGAACACTGGGCCGCACTGGGTGCCACTGCCGAACCCCCTGCACCGCAAGCAGAGGCAGACACGCAGCCCGCACAGGCCACGAAGTCGGCATCGGGCGGACAGTCGTCCGACGCCACAAGAGGATGCCATGACCATCATTGAACAGGGCGGGCCACTCATGTGGCCCCTGCTGGGGCTTTCCATCCTCGCCTGCGCGGTCATGCTCGACCGTGGCATCGCCCTCTCCACCTTCGGCTTCCCGGCCAAGGGATTCCTCTCGGCACTCACCGAAGCCGTGCGGCGCAGCGACGCCACGGCCTTGCGCGCCCTGTGCGCCGACCTGCCCGAAGCGCTGCGCCCCTTGCTGGACGTGCTGTTCCCCACTACGCCACGCCCCGACAGGGAACGTGCCGTCCGCATCATGGGCGAGGCGGTCCTGCATGAACTGACGCGCCGTGTGGGGGTGCTCGGCCTCGTGGTGCGGGCCGCGCCCCTGCTGGGGCTGCTGGGCACGGTGCTTGGCATGATATCGACCTTCTCGACGGTCGCCGCCTCCGGCGGGGGCATCGACATGGCGGGACTCGCTGCCGGGATATGGCAGGCGCTCATCACCACTGCCGCCGGACTCGGCATTGCCATTCCCGCGCTGGCGGCGCAACACTGGTGCAACCAGCGCATCGACGCCGTAGCCGAGGCCCTCGAACAACTGGCCGATGCCGTCGAAGCCCTCGAACGTACCCCTGCCGGTCTTGCCGACGCAGCATCCCCCGAGGCGCGTGTCCTGCCCCTTGAACGTATGAAGGCGGCCCAGCCCGCCCCGCGTAACGGCACCAGCCCCGGTGCCGCACCAGCCCCCACCCTACCCGCCGCCGGGCAGTCCCATGCGCCACGCGACTAGACGCGCCTTCTCGCGCCGCATGGCCGAAGAACCCGACATCACCCCCCTGCTGGACGTGGTGTTCATCCTGCTGCTGTTCTTCGTGCTTGCGGCCACGTTCACCGTGCGCGGCATGGACCTCGACCTGCCGCCCGCGCAATCGGGCAAGGCCGTTTCCGGCAAGGTCAAGGAATTGCGCCTCGACAACCGGGGCACGCTCACCTGTGACGGCGTGGTGCTTGGCGAGGAAGGGCTGGTCGCCCTTGTCCGCAGCAACGCCGACCATGGCAGGGGCACGGGTGCGCGCCTCGTCCTCAAGGCATCGGGAGAGGCACCGGTCGCCGCGCTGTTGCGGGTCGTCGATACGGTACGGGCCAATGGCGGGCAGCAACTCGTCATCGCAACGTCCCCCGCGGTAGCGGGCGGCAGTGACAGCCCCGACACACCATGACCCCCGCCGAACGTTTCGCCGCCTGCCTTGCCGTGTCGGGCTTCGTGCATTTCGTGGCTACGGGGCTGCACGCCACCGCCGACCCTGCAACCTTCGAACGGGCGGTCTCCATCGTCTGCGACCTCGCACCACCGGAAGCCGTCGTCAGATTCGGAGACGCCACCTTCACCGGAGAGGCGGACGCGACCGACGGCAAGGCCACCGAGGATGAAGCGCGCAAGGCCATGCGCCGCTACCTGCATGACGTGAGCGACGCCATCCACGCCCGTCGCCTGACCACCCCCGGCACCTCAGGCTGTCTCGGCACGGCATGGGTGAGTTTTGCCATCCTCCCCGACGGCAGGTTCATGCAGGCAACACTGACCACCTCGTCGGGCAACCGCGTGCTTGACGGTGCGGCAGTGGAAGCCGTGCGCCGCGCCAGCGGTGCCGTGGCCCGTCCGCGTTCCACCGGAAGCGGCACCATCGCCCTTGTCCTGCCCGTCAAGTTCCAGTTGGGACTGTAGCCACAGGGCGTTGTCGGGCAGCCCCATCCGCACCCCCGTCGGAACGCATCGCCATCGCACTGGCATCCGTCACCGCCCCGCACCGGGCCATACCCGGCAGCGCAGAGACACACCCCGCAGCGCAGAGACACGACGCGACAGCGCCGCCCGGTTCACCGGACGGCGCTGCGTGAGACGACATTCCCCGCAGGGGGGTATGCCGTGGCAGGGCTATTTCTTCTCGGACGCCGCGGCCTCCTTGCGGGCCTGCTGGCTCATGTGGCAGGGACGGCATCCTGTGAACTCGGGATGCTGCGCCGCCATCTTCTTGTGGCAACCGTAGCATGAGCGGTCGGTGTCCTTGGCGTGGTAGGCCACGAACATGCTCATGGTATCGCGTTCACGGGGGCCGGGTGTGGCATGGCAGTCGTTGTCCGTACACGACGCATAGGGCTTGTCGGGCGCGGGACTGTCATGATGGCACTGTTCACAGGCGATGTCCTTGTGCGTGGTGTGGTTGAACATCACGTGCATCCGCTTGGAGGTGCCATGTTTGAGTTCTATGGCCTTCTTGGGGGCCTTGGCTGCATCGGCGGCGTTGCCGACCAGCGCCGACCCCGCCATGAGCAACGATACGGCAAACAGGGAGATGACCAGGTATCTCATCAAGGTACTCCTGTTCAATACACATTCCAGAAGGATGGTCTGAGCGGACGCAGTTGCCTGCGCGCCGCCACCATGTCCAGATGCATCATGCCCAGCGCCAGTGCGTCCAGATTGGGGACGGCCTCGCGTTCGCGCAGGTCCACTGTGGGGCAATAGCTCTTGCATCGGGTACACCAGTCCAGTCTCTCGCCATGGGCGGCTTCGCTTTCCCGCAGAATCTCCATGGTGCCGCTGGCGTCCTTCCCGCACGAGGGACACGCCCCCCGCAGGAACTTCCAGTCTGCGCCGCACATGGAGCAATGCAGATGCTTCTTGCCGCCGCCACCGGCGAGGTAGGCGTTCTTTTCGTCAAGCATGGGCCTGTCCAGCCAGCCGATAGTCGGAAAGGCACCGCACACCGGGCAATAGCCCTCCTGCCATGCACCGCCCTCGTCCCACGGGGCCTCTCCCGATTCGGGCATCGACACGGCGACCAGTGCGTGCAGCACCGGAGACAGCACGAACCCCGTCACGAAGGTGAGCACGTCGGCGTCCACCCCACAGGCTTCGGCGATGGCATCGGCAGACCTGCCCGCCAGCATCGCTTCGGCCAGCGCATCACGGGCATCCTCGCGTCCCGGTTCGACAGGACACAGAAAGAACGCCTGCAACGCCTCCATGTGGGGTGCCACCGCCTGCATTCCGCCCATGAGCGGCAACAGTACGCCTGCGACATCACGCATGGGTGCCGCGATGCCGGGCAAGGCGACTCCCGCCAGCAGTGATACCCCCTGCCGTGCGCGTTCGCCCTCAAGGGCGGGCAGGTGCAGCCCCGCATCACGCAGGGTCTGCGACAGGGCGACGGTCATCGACTCTCCGGCCGAAAGCAGGGGTTCGAAAGCCCGCAACACAGGTTCGAGGACAGGACGGCGCGCAAGCACATCCTGCACGGTTTCCGCTACGTTCTGGCAGTTTGCGGCCATGTGAAGCTCCACGGGGGCTGGAGGCAGTGCCTCCATCAGAGGGTGAAAACGGATTGCCGCGCCTACGAAGACGCTACATGAACCCTGCGTATTCGTAGTAGTGTTCCTTCTCCTCTGCCAGCAGGTAGATGACGCTCACGTCCTCCACATCGACCAGATGCGCCTTGGGGAAGCGCGTCTTGGCATCCGCAAGCCGCTTCTCGGCGAGGGCGAGCATCTCGTCCCGCTCACCGAAGGCCATGGTACCGGTGGGGCAGGTCTTCACGCAGATGGGCTGCATCCCAGCGGAGACACGGTCGAAGCACATGTCGCACTTGGTGATGCGCTTGGTCTTGGGGTCGATGCGCGGGATGTTGTAGGGGCACGCCTCGGCCACGGCCTTGGCATCCGCAGGGCTGAGCTTGGCCGACTTCTCGGTGGCAAGCACCGCGCCGGTCTTCTTGTCCTTGATCATGGCGCCGGGAACGGCCATGTCGGCCACGTCGACGCACACGGGGGTGACACAGTGCCTGCACTGGTCGGGGAAGAAGTTCCAGATGACCACCCCCTTCTCGTTCATCCGCTCGTTGAAGCGGACGATCTTGAGATTGTTGGGGTTGAGGTCGGGGGGGTTCTGGTGCGAACCGCGCTGCTTGGTGACGTTGGCGGGCAGATCGTGCCATTCCTTACAGGCCAACTGACAGCCGCGGCATGCCGTGCATCTGGTCGTATCAATCAAAAAAGCCTTCGGCATTGCAATGCTCCTTGACGGGCGCGCCCCACGGCGGGACGCGCCCGAAACTGGTTAGGCTATTTCGGTCAGCTTGTCGGCCTTGCGCACGTTGACGAGGCAGGCCTTGCTTTCAGGAATGGTGGTGTTCGGATCGTAGGCACCCACCGTCAGGCGGTTGGTCGAGTCGCCGCATTTGGGCGTCGTCCAGCCATAGGCGAAGGGCATCCCCACGAGGTGGACGGTCTTGCCCATGACCGTGAACGGCCTGATGCGCACCGTGACCATGGCGATGGCCTCGGCCCTGCCACGGATGCTCTCGACGATGACCCCGTCACCGTTCTTGATGCCCTTCTCTTCAGCCAGTTCGGGACTCATCTCGATATAGAGCTGAGGCTCCGTTTCGAGCAGGTTGGGCACGTTGCGGGTCTCACCGCCGCCGCACCAGTGCTCGGTCAGGCTGTAGGTGGTCAGCACGATGGGGTATTTGGGGTCGGCTGCCTTGGCTATCTGATCCATATCGGAGGTATGGAACTTGTAGACGGGGCTGGACAGCTGCTTCGAGAACGGATGGCTGTCGAGCGGCGTCTCGGCAGGTTCGTAATGCTCGGGGAAAGGCCCGTCCATGCGGCCGGTGCCATAGAACTGGGCGAAGCCGTCCTTGTTCATGATGAACGGCAGCTTGCCCTTCTCCTTGTCCGCCATGGGCGGCCATGGACCGTCGGGCACGTCGCCCACCCATTTGGCACCGTCCCATTCGATGACGGCCTTCTTCGGGTTCCATGGCTTGCCGTTCACGTCCACCGACGCACGGTTGTAGAGGATGCGCCGGTTCACAGGCCAGCACCACGACCAGTTGGGGAACAGGCCGATATTGGCCTGCATGGGCGTCTGCCGGGCATCGCGACGCTTGGACTTGTTGCCGTCCTCTTCGGTGTAGCTACCGGTGTACAGCCAGTTCAACGACGAGGTGCTGCCATCGTCCTTCAGTTGTCCGAACGCAGGCACCAGTTGGCCGCGCTTGTATTCCTTGTCGCCCACCTTGGTGTCGGCCCAGAAGAAGCCGTTGATGCGGCGTGTCCACTCCTCGGGGTCGAACTTGTCGGTCCAGTGCAGCTTCAGCACCGGGTCGGGCAGCGTACCGCCCTCGGCCTTGTACAGGGCGCGAATCTTGTTCACCAACGGCACGAAGATGTCGGCGAAGTTGCGCGCCTGTCCCGGTTCCACGGCCTTGTCGAACCATTGCAGCCAGCGTCCGCTGTTGCTGATGGTGCCAGCCTTCTCGACGCGGTGGGCGGAGGGCAGCAGGAACACCTCGGTCTTGCACGCCTTGGGGTCGACGCCGGGCCGCTTCCAGTTGTCCGTGGTCTCGGAGTTGTGCAACTCGGAGCACACCAGCCAGTCGAGCTTGTCGAGCGCCGCACGCATCTTGTTGGTGTTGGGGAAGCTGTTCATGGGGTTCACGCCGAAGATGAAGCCCCCTTTCAGCTTGCCATGATACATGCGGTCCATGACGTACATGTACGAGTAGTCCTCGCCCTTTTCGAGCTTGGGCAGATACTCGTAGCAGAAGTCGTTCTCGGGGGTCGCCGCGTCACCGAACCAGCCCTTCAGCAGGCTGGCGACGTACTTCGGCCTGTTGCTCCACCAGTTGGCGCTGTTCTTCAGCGTGGTGACGGGCGTGTTGGCCTTGTTGTAGTCTGCCAGCGTCTGCCACTGTGCCACCGGCATGGCGTTGTAGCCCGGCAGGATATGGTACAGCAGCGCGTGGTCGGTGGAACCCTGAACGTTGGGTTCACCACGCAGCGCGTTGATACCGCCGCCCGCCACACCGATGTTGCCCAGAAGCAGCTGGATGAGGGTCGAGGTACGGATGTTCTGCACGCCCACGGTATGCTGCGTCCAGCCAAGGGCGTACAGGATGGTGCCCGCCTTGTCGGGTCTGCCCGTGGCACAGAAGGCATCATAGACGCGCAGCAGGTTCTCTTCGGAGACGCCGGTGACGTCGGAGACGTTCTTCAGCGTATAGCGCTCATAGTGCTTCTTCATCAGATTGAAGACGCACCGCTCGTTCTTGAGGGTGGGGTCCATGACCGGGCCACCGTCGGGTCCCTTCTCGAACTCCCATTTGCTGCGGTCGTAGGTGCGGGTCTTGGGGTCGTACCCGCTGAAGATGCCGTCCTCGAAGGCATAGTCCTTGCCCACGACGAACGCGGCGTTGGTGTAGTTGGCGACGTAGTCCTTGAAGTAGAGGTCCTTCGCGATGATGTGGTTCACCATACCACCGAGGAAGGCGATGTCGGTGCCCGAACGCAGGGGCACATGGAAGTCGCAACGTGCCGACGTGCGCGAGAACTTGGGGTCGACATGCATGAGCACGGCGCCGTTGTCGCGCGCCCGCATGATCCACTTGAAGGCGACAGGATGATGTTCTGCGGCATTGCTGCCGATGATGAGCACTGCATCGGTATTCTTGATATCGATCCAGTGGTTGGTCATAGCCCCTCGACCGAACGACTCTGCCAGAGCCGCAACAGTGGGACTGTGTCAGACCCGGGCCTGGTGGTCCATATGGACGACGCCCAGGCCTCTCATGGCTTGATGGATGACGGCACATTCCTCGTTGGAGGCGTGCGAGGTACCCATCATGAAGATGCTCTCAAGACGGTTGACCGTCTGCCCCTTGTCGTTCTTGAGGATCATGTCCTTGTCGCGGGCGTCCTTCACGCGACGCGCGATCTGGTTCAGTGTCCAGTCCCAGTCCTTCTCCACCCACTTGTCGCTGTGCGGCGCACGGTAGAGCGGCTTCGTCAGGCGATGGGGGTTGGTGTACATGGAGAAGAGCGCGGCACCCTTGGCACACAGCGCACCTTCGTTGACCGGGAAATCGGGGTCGCCCTCGGTGGAGACGAGCTTGCCGTTGCGCACGTAGGCGATGACCTGACAGCAGACGGAACAGAAGGGACACACGGTGCCCACTTCCTTCGCGCCTTCGATCTTGAGTTTGACGGCATAAGCCTGCGCGTCTTCAAGATCGAACCCCAGCTGCCCGAGAGAGAGTCCGACGACACTCACCCCGACGAGCTTGAGAAAACTCCGCCGCGTTGTTTTCATGTTCCTCTCCTTGTTGATGCCCTGACGATTCCGTAATGCGTCGAAGGTCGCCTTTCAGCCGCTTCCACGATGTCCGGGGGCCGTTCGCGGCGGAAACGGTCCGTTCCGGGAAGGAACGCCCGCGCATCCGCACGCCGTGACCCTGTCGGCCCATCCGGCCCCGGACTCACCCGGAACCGAGGTCCCCCTGCCGCCCGCTTTTCCCTGCTGAAAGGACACACCGGAAGGCAGGATGGAGACCACCACGCATCATATCTTTGCGGACAGCATAGCAACGGAGGAGGAAATCGCAACAAATATTAATAAAAAACAGTAGGTTAAATAAAACATATAGTCACACTTTGTCACCGGACTACTCTCGGATCATCACCTATAAAGTCATTTATGGTCATCTTCGGTTATCATTGGTCCATCCACACCTCTTCAGACAGACACCACCGCCCCCCTCGCAAGGGGCATATGGATTCAGGTAGGCTGGCCGATGACGCACGTCCCATCGGCGACAGACCTGACAGCGCGGGGACAGGTGCGAAGACATGCGGTATCACGAAGCCCGGTACGGGCACGGACAACCGCCGACCTACCGGGTTCATGGGCGAGAATGCCAAGGGGGGATTCGGCCCCGCCGTGGAAAGGGCTTCATGTGCCGCATGTCCGGGGTGCGACTGTCGAAGGCGGTGTACTGATGTCGGATACGGCGCACGGGTGCCGGAGACGACACAAGCCCCGCATAGCGGGGCTTGTCTTCATGCTGCATGAACACGGCAGACGGTGCCGCGTTCCATTTTCCGTCTACTTCGAAGGGCTGCCGTCTGCACTGGCAACCGCAGAGGCATCCGAAGACACCTGCCCCCCGGCTGTCTCCTGTACAGAAGGCGCGAGAGGCGGCATGGGCTCACCTCTCCAGCCTCCGCCAAGGGCCTTGAACAGCGTCAGGCGGTTGTTCTGCCGTGCAAGATGCATGGCGATGAGGTTCTGCCGCGCCACGGCATACGAGCGTTGGGCGTCGAGTTTGTCCAGATAGCCTGCGATTCCGCTCTCGTAACGCTTTGATGCAAGGCTGTAGCTGGTGGCGGTCGCCTCCACCAGAGATGTCTGCGCGCCGGTCTGCACCGCCAGCGAACGGCCCTGCGCCAGAGTGTCCGACACCTCGCGGAATGCCGTCTGCACCGCCTTCTCGTACTGGGCCACGTAGATGTCCCTGTCCGCCTCGGCGGTCTCCACTCCGGCGCGAATGGCCCCGGCATGGAAGATGGGCAACGTGACCTGCGGCACGAAACTCCACGTGTGTGCCCCGGCCCGGAACAGGTTCTCCATGTCGTTGCTGGCGTTGCCATAGCTTGCCGTCAGCCCGATACGCGGAAAGAACTGCGCCCGTGCTGCCCCGATGTTGGCGTTGGCCGCCTTGAGGGCATGTTCTGCCGCCACGACGTCGGGCCTGCGGGTGAGCACCTCCGAAGGCACCCCTGCGGGCACGTCGGCTAGCGGCACCACATCGGCAAGCCTGCGGGCAGGCACCATGTCGGGCGTCACAGGCGTACCCAGCAACAGTGCCAGCGCGTTCTCGTCCGCAGTCACCTTCGCTTCGGCAGCCGCCACATTGACACGCGCCGTATCCACGGTCGTGCGGGCGCGCGCCACATCAAGCTCACCGGCGATGCCGTGCCCGTACCGGCTTTGCACCACCTCGAACGACGCCTGTTCCGTCTCAAGTATCTCCCGCGCCAAGGCAAGCTGTTCGCGGTCAGCCACCAGCGTCAGATACGCCTGCCCCACCTCTGCCACGAGGGTCAGCTGTACGCTGCGCGCTGCGGCGTCCGTGGACAGGAACCGCTCAAGGGCCTGTTCCTTCAGGCTGCGGACGCGTCCGAACAGGTCAAGCTCATAGGCACTGAACCCCACCCCGACCGTATAGGCATGCGAGACATAGCCTTCGCCCGTGGGAGACAGCGACTGCGCCGTGCGACCCGCATTGCCCGCACCGCTGGCGTCGATATGCGGGAACAGGTCGGCACGCGCGATGGCGTGCTGGGCACGGGCCTTCTCTATCTGGAGGACGGCCACGCGAAGGTCGCGGTTGCTGGACAGTGCCACGTCGACGAGACGCGCCATGGGCGCATCCACGACCACCTGCCGCCAGTCCGGCGTCTGCATCGCGGGCTGCGCACCGGTCGGGGCACCGGAATGTGCAAAGGCACCAGATGACCCGGCTGGTGCAGTCGCGTCGGGTGCCTGTGCCGCAACCTGCGCCACCTGACCTGCGCCCGGTGCCACATCCTGTCCGGCATTCCATGCAGAGGGCATCGCCGGTGCCGGCCGCCGGTACTCCGGGGCCAGCGTACAACCGCCAACGACCGAAAGGGTCAACGCCAATGCCGCAGCGGAGAGTGCGACACCGTTCATGCCTGTCTTACGTCTCATCGTGCCACCTCGCCGGAGGCTTTCGCCTGTCCATCATCCTGCGCCGTCGCAAGGGGGTCGCCCCCATGCGCATCACTCCCGTGTCCACCACCTTCAGGGCCACCACCACGTTTCCGCATGGCGAAGCGGTAGACCATCACGAAGAACACGGGCACGAAGTACACCGCCAGCACTGTGGCCGAGAACATGCCTCCCATGACGCCGGTGCCGATGGCCCTCTGGCTGCCCGACCCCGCCCCGGTGCTGATGGCCATGGGCAGCACGCCCAGCAGGAAGGCCAGCGAGGTCATGAGGATGGGCCGCAGCCGCAGGCGTGCCGCCTCGGCCGTGGCATCCAGCAGGGGCCTGCCCGACTTCACGAGGTGCATGGCGAATTCCACGATGAGGATGGCGTTCTTGGCCGCGAGGCCGATGGTGGTCAGCAGGCCCACCTGAAAGAACACGTCGTTGTTGAGACCGCGCCCGAGTGTGGCCATGAGCGCACCTATGATGCCCAGCGGCACCACGAGGATGACCGCCGTGGGTACCGACCACGACTCGTAGAGGGCTGCAAGGCACAGGAACACCACGAGGATGGAGATGGCATACAGTGCCGGGGCCTGCGAACCGCTCATGCGTTCCTGATAGGAAAGGCCCGTCCACGAGATGCCCACACCGGGCGGAAGCTTCGCCGCCATGTCCTCGACGGCCTGCATGGCCTCACCGGTGCTCTTGCCGGGGGCGGCGGAACCCACCAGTTCGACGGCGGGCAGACCGTTGTAGCGTTCGAGACGCGGCGACCCGTACGTCCAGCTGGCGGTCGAGAACGCCGAGAACGGCACCATGTTGCCCTGCGCGTTACGCACGTGCCAGGCGTTGATGTCTTCGGGCATCATGCGGAAGGGGGCGTCACCCTGCAGGTAGACCTTCTTGACGCGCCCGCGGTCGATGAAGTCGTTGACGTACGCACCGCCAAGGGCCGTGGAGAGCACGCCGTTGACGTCCGCCATGGTCAGCCCGTGCGCGCCCGCCTTGGCGGCGTCCACGTCGATGCGGAATTGCGGCGTATCCTCCATCCCGTTGGGGCGCAGCACGGCGATGGCGGGGTTCTGCGCGGCCATGCCCAGAAGCTGGTTGCGCGCCTGCATGAGCGCCTCATGCCCCACGCCCTCCCTGTCCTGCAGGAAAAGGTTGAAGCCCGATGCGTTGCCGAGTTCCTGCACGGCAGGCGGCGTGAAGGCGTAGACCACCGAGTTGCGGATGCGCGAGAAGGCGCGCATGGCACGCCCGGCCACCGCCGCCGCGCTCATGCCCTCGCCCTTGCGTTCATCCCACGGCTTGAGCTGCACGAAGGCAAGCCCCGCGTTCTGACCGCGTCCGGCAAAGCTGAAGCCCGCCACGGTGAACAGCGAGTTCACCGTCTCCTTCTCATCGACGAGGTAGTGGTGCTCCAGTTTCTTGAGCACTTCGAGGGTCTTCTCCTGTGGTGACCCCGTTGGCAGTTGCACGAGGCTGAAGATGACGCCCTGGTCCTCTTCGGGCAGGAACGAGGTGGGCAGCCGCATGAAGAGGAATGCCGTACCCGCCAGCAGCAGCGCGTAGATGCACATCGTCCGGCC